>NZ_JGVT01000009.1:1842-4944 GCF_003665005.1 Petrotoga sp. Shatin.DS.tank11.9.2.9.3 | reverse complement strand
TTTAAAAAAAAGGAAGGGGGCGATACCTACTCTCACACGTCAAAGCGTACTACCATCGGCACGATACGGCTTAACCGTCAGGTTCGGTATGGTTCTGGGTGTTTCCCGTATCGTTATCTTCACCCCCTATTACTCATTCACAAGTGCATAGAGTTTCGTCCAAAGCCTCGGGCTATTAGTACCGCTCGGCTCAATACTTCTCAGTACTTACACCTGCGGCCTATCTACGTCTTGTTCTCAAACTGCCCTTACCTCTCTCGAGTGGGAAGCCTATTGTTTGGGCCCGTTTCCCGCTTAGATGCTTTCAGCGGTTATCGGTTATATGTGTGGCTACTCAGCTCCTGCTACTTGCATAACAGCTGATTCACCAGGGACATACTCACTCCGGTCCTCTCGTACTAGGAGCAACCCCCTTCAAGCTTCCTACCCCCGCAGCAGATAGAGACCGAACTGTCTTACGACGTTCTGAACCCAGCTCACGTACCGCTTTAATGGGCGAACAGCCCAACCCTTGGGACCGGCTTCAGCCCCAGGTTGCGATGAGCCGACATCGAGGTGCCAATCCACGCCGTCGATGTGAACTCTCGGGCGTGATTAGTCTGTTATCCCCGGGGTAACTTTTATCCGTTGATCGACGGCCCTTCCTCTCAGAACCGCCGGGTCACTAAGTCCAGGTTTCCCTCCTGATCGACTCGTCAGTCTCTCAGTTAAGCAGGCTTTTGCCTTTGCACTCTTCAGTGGATTTCCAACCCACTTGAGCCTACCTTCGAACACCTCCGTTACCTTTTAGGAGGCAACCGCCCCAGTTAAACTGCCCTCCTAACACTGTCCAGGTCAAGCTCTTCACTTTCTCCCGTTAGTAACCCATCGTTGTAAGGGCGGTATCCCACGGACGGCTCCAGCTGCCCTGGCGAGCAGCTTTCTCCGCCTCCCGCCTATCCTGTACATACAACGATAAGTTACAATGTCAGGTTACAGTAAAACTCCACGGGGTCTTTCCGTCTAGCTGCGGGTCCTTGGCGTCTTCACCAAGCTTGTAATTTCACCGGATCCTCCGTTAAGACAGCTCCCTAGTCGTTACGCCATTCATGCAGGTCGGAACTTACCCGACAAGGAATTTCGCTACCTTAGGACCGTTATAGTTACGGCCGCCGTTTACCGGGGCTTCAGTTCGAAGCTTGCACCTCTCCCCTTAACCTTCCGGCACTGGGCAGGCGTCAGTCCCTATACTTCCACTTCCGTGTTAGCAGAGACCTGTGTTTTTGGTAAACAGTCGCTAGGGACTTGTCACTGCGGCTCTATTAACATGATTTCTCATGCTAATAGTCCACCCCTTCTCCCGAAGTTACGGGGCCATTTTGCCTAGTTCCTTAACGAAGGTTATTCCGCTCCCCTTTGCCTTCTCAGCTCGTCTACCTGTGTCGGTTTCCAGAACGGGCAGTAAAAAAATCAACGCTACACGAGGCTTTTCTTGACAGTGTGATTATCTACCGTTGGCCTTGCGGCCTCCCCATCACGACTCCTCCTCCACCAGCGGATTTCCCTACCGGCTTCTTCGGCATCGTCGCTTGGAAGATTTGCAACCCTATCTCGGTAGCTTTACCTCCTGTGTCCCCCCTTGCAGCTCTTCTTTTACTGGTACGGGATTCTTCACCCGTTTTCCATCGGCTACCCCTTTCGGGTTCACCTTAGGTCCCGACTTACCCTGGGCGGACGACCCTTCCCCAGGTAACCTTAGACTTTAGGGGTGGGAGATTCTCACTCCCATTTCGTTACTCATGCCTGCATTCTCTCTTGTGCTTCGTCCACATAACCTTCCAGTTACGCTTCTCCCTCGCACATTGCTCCCCTACCTATAGCCTTTCGGCTATACCGTAGCTTCGGTGCGCGGCTTTAGCTCCGTTACATTTTCGGCGCAGTCCTCTTCTACCGGTGAGCTGTTACGCACTCTTTTAAGGATGGCTGCTTCTAAGCCAACCTCCCGGCTGTCTCAAGAGGTCCACTTCCTTTCACACTTAGCCGCTTCTTCGGAACCTTAGCTGTCGGTCTGGGCTCTTTCCCTCTCGACCATGAAGCTTATTCCCCACAGTCTTTCTCCCTGGTATCCAGTTATGGCATTCGGAGTTTGATTGGTTTCAGAGGTCTACCCCCCTACGCCATTCAGTGCTCTACCTCCATAACTCTTCTTCCAGAGGCCGTGCCTACACACGTTTCGGGGAGAACCAGCTATCCCCAGGTTCGGTTAGCTTTTCACTCCTACCCACATGTCATCCGAGGATTTTTCACTATCCACCAGTTCGGACCTCCACTTGGTTTTACCCAAGCTTCATCCTGCACATGGGTAGCTCACCTGGCTTCGGGTCTATTTCCAGTGACTTGCGCACTATTCATACTCGGTTTCCCTTCGGCTCCACCTACCGGCTTAACCTCGCCACCGAAAATAACTCGCAGGCTCATTAATCAAAAGGCACGCGGTCACTTTCGCTCCCGCTTCCTGTAGGCATACGGTTTCAGGTTCTCTTTCACTCCCCTCCCGGGGTCCTTTTCACCTTTCCCTCACGGTACTATTCCACTATCGCTCAGCTGTCCTCTTTAGCCTTGGATGGAGGTCCACCCAGCTTCACGCAGGATTCCTCGTGTCCTACGCTACTCGGGTTAACAGCAGTCGAATCTATATACTTTCGTGTACAGGACTTTCACCTTCTTCGGTAGGCCTTCCCATGCCTTTCCACTTCGTATATATATCCAACCCCCTATCTGGCAGTTCGGGTAGCTGTTACCCACAACTCAGTAGCAACAACGCCTGCCCGCTTTTACATCGCTACTGTTTGGGCTCTTCCCTTTTCGCTCGCCGCTACTAGGGGAATCTCGTTTGATTTCTTTTCACCGGGTACTATGATGTTTCACTTCCCCAGCTTCGCCTCCTGTCTCCAGGATGCCTTTCGGCAGGTTTCCCCATTCGGATATCTGCGGATCTTCGCTCGTTTGCAGCTCCCCACAGCTTTTCGTAGCTTACCACGTCCTTCTTCGCTTCCAGCTGGCTAGGCATCCACCGTATGCCCTTCTCTCTTTGGACGTACTCTATGCACTTGTCAATGAGCT
>NZ_JGVT01000009.1:0-1730 GCF_003665005.1 Petrotoga sp. Shatin.DS.tank11.9.2.9.3 | reverse complement strand
ACTCTCTCAAAAGTAGATAGAGGAGGTAGAAACTTTGTAATCTCCTTAGAAAGGAGGTGATCCAGGCGCACCTTCCGGTACACCTACCTTGTTACGACTTCGCCCCCCTCGCTAAGCCCACCTTCAACAGTACCTACCGTACTGCCTTCAGGTGTTCCCAACTCGGGTGGCGTGACGGGCGGTGTGTACAAGGCCCGGGAACGTATTCACCGCAGTTTGGCTGACCTGCGATTACTAGCGATTCCAGCTTCATGTAGGCGGGTTTCAGCCTACAATCCATATTACGGAGAGTTTTTCCGGATCCGCTCCACCTTCCGGCTTCGCTTCCCTTTGTCCTCCCCATTGTAGCACGTGTGTCGCCCAGAGTATAAGGGGCACGCTTATCTGACGTCATCCCCTCCTTCCTCCGCCTCGTCGGCGGCTGTCCAATTAGTGTCCCCAACTTTACTTGCTGGTAACTAATTGCAGGGGTTGCGCTCGTTGTGGGACTTAACCCAACACCTCACGGCACGAGCTGACGACGACCGTGCACCACCTGTGTAACCTCCTACCTTACGGTAGGCCAGTAGATTTCTCTACCTTCAGTTACATGTCAATCCCTGGTAAGGTTCTTCGGTTAGCTTCGAATTAAACCACATGCTCCACCGCTTGTGCGGACCCCCGTCAATTCCTTTGAGTTTCATCCTTGCGGACGTACTCCCCAGGTGGCTCACTTAGCGCGTTCGCTTCAGCACAGAGAGTCTTTCGCTCCCTACACCTAGTGAGCATCGTTTAGGGCCAGGACTACCCGGGTATCTAATCCGGTTTGCTCCCCTGGCTTTCGGACCTCAGCGTCAGCTGTAGCCCAGTAGACCAACTTCTTCACCGGCGTTCTTACCTGTATCTGCGGATTTCACCCCTACTCAGGTAATTCCGTCTACCTCTGCTACGCCCAAGATGATCAGTTTCATCCGCAAGCCGATCGTTGAGCAATCTTTTCACAGATGACTTGATCACCCGCCTACGTCCCCTTTACACCCAGTAATTCCGGGCAACGCTCGCCCCCTACGTCTTACCGCGGCTGCTGGCACGTAGTTAGCCGGGACTTTTCCTAATCTACCTTCTTCTGTAGTGTGTCCACTACCCTTTTATTCGATTAGTTCAGAAGTTTACATCCCGAGGGACTTCTTCCTTCACGCGGCGTCGCTGGATCAGGCTTTCGCCCATTGTCCAAGATTCCCCACTGCTGCCTCCCGTAGGAGTAGGGCCCGTGTCTCAGTGCCCTTGTGACCGTCCATGCTCTCACACCGGTTATCCGTCATCGGCTTGGTAAGCCTTTACCTCACCAACTACCTGATGGATAGTAGGTCCATCCTAAGGCTGTCTACCACTTTCCCCTCTCGGGCTTATCAGAGTTTATCTACCGTTTCCAGTAGCTATCTCTGTCCTTAGGGCAGGTCCCTACCTTTTACTCACCCGTTCGCCACTGGTTATATCTCCGAAGATCTATAACCCGTCCGACTTGCATGTGTTACGCACGCCGCCAGCGTTAACCCTGAGCCAGGATCAAACCCTTCATCCTATACTCTTGGGCCTCCTCTATCTACTTTTCAATGAGCTCTCCCTTTCCTTCTTCTCTTACTTTTTTCTTTCTTTCTCTCTTTCATCCATCAGCGTTGTATATATTACCACATCTCTCTCCACTTTGTCAATTTCTTTTTTATGAACTTATTTGAAAATTATTGTGAATT
>NZ_JGVT01000008.1:0-31548 GCF_003665005.1 Petrotoga sp. Shatin.DS.tank11.9.2.9.3 | reverse complement strand
GTTTGTTCCGTTATCGAGTTTATCGTTTCTACTATACTTTGTACGTTCTTGGCGTTGCTTGCGAGTGTTTCTACTTCTTTTTGACTTTCTTTTGTCCTTTCTACCGCTTCTTTCACCGCTTGACTTATACTTTCTATCGTTTTGCTTCCTTCTTCTGCAGCTTTACTTGTTTCATCTGCTTCTTCACTTAGTCTTTGTGCGTCTTGGGATACACCTTGTGCTGCCCTTGCTACTTCGTCTACACCTGAGGTCACTTCTTCTACGTTTCCTGCCGTTTCTTCCGTACTTGTTTGTATCTTGTCCATCTGGTTTTTGAGTTCTTCTGAGTTCTTCCTGCTTTCTTGTGATGATCGTGTTAGACTTTCTGATGCGTTTTCTACTTTGTCCGATGCCTGTTTTATTGACCCCATGGATCTTCTTAATTCTTTACTCATTTCTGATAGGGCGTTTGCCATCTGACCTATCTCGTCTTTGCTTTTACTTTCAAAGTTTACCGTTAGGTCTCCTTCTTTGAATTGGTTTATCTTGTTTTTGAAGTCTAACAGTGGTTTCGTTATACTCCTTATTAGATAGATGATCATGATTATCGATACTATGAAGGCTACTACGGTTAGGATGGCTGTCAAGGTTATTGCTTGATTGTTTTCTTCTATGAGTGATGGACCTAACGTGTCTTGCTGAACCTTTAATTTATTTCTTTGTTCTTCTAATAGGTTAAGTATCTCTACCCTTGCTTGTTCCATCTGCCCGATTATGGGTTGTTGGGATTCTATCGCTGTGACTATTTGATCAAAGGTGCTTTTGAATGAAGCAACTATATCGGTCAGTTTTGAAAAAGCATCATTTAATTCCTGATTAATTATGCTATATCCTAAAGTAGAAAGTTGCAAGTCTAAATTTTCGAACTCTTTAATTACGTTGTTCTTATCTCCATCCGATAAACTTGAGAAATATTGTGTAGACAAATCAATAATTGTGTTTTTGTACTGCAAAATTCTTTGTGAATATATAGGCAAAGAGGAAGAACCACCAACTTTTTGTGATAATTCTATAAAACCATTCATATTATTCTCTAATTCAGATCCCAGATTTAAAAATTCATCTATAAGGGCATCTTTTTCTTGGTTTAAAGTAACTAATTTATTGAAAAGGGATTCGTAATTAGTCAAATTTGATTGTAATTCTTCTAAGTTATAAGTTGAAAGATTAGATAAATCGTCTTTGACACTATCTATATAGCTAAAAAAATCACTGGCTTTTTGTTCTTCAAAACTATCGGTGTAATCTTTTAAGCTAATTGTAGCTTGAAAAAAGTTGAATTCAGCTTGAGAGAAAGAATTAACGTGATCGGCCATAAGTTTATATTCTTCTAAAGCGTTGTTTGAATTGATTAAAGAATATATATTGTATGAAATAGATAAACTAAACAAAAGAAAAGTAGTTATTATGATCAACGTTATTTTGCTTCCAATACTTTTAAAAGACATCTCAATCTCCTTCTTAAACTAATATTCTTGAGTATTTACACCCCAAGATAAGATTTTTGAATGTGTGGACTGTTAGCAAGATTCTGGACAACATCTTCCATAACAATCTTCCCATTTTCTAGCACGTAACCTCTATCAATAACTTTTAGCCCTTGTTTTACGTTCTGTTCTGCCAACATTATCGATACCCCAGATTTCTTAATCTCTACTAATTTTTGAAACAATTCTATTACAAGTGAAGGTTGTAATCCCAACGAAGGCTCATCAAGTATTAGCAATTTTGGATTTGCCATTAATGCTCTTCCGATAGCCAACATTCTTTGTTGACCGCCACTCATAGTCCCAGCTAATTGATGAATCCTTTCTTTTAATATTGGAAAAATTTCAAAAACAAAATCCAAATTTTCACTTATTCTATTCCTCGCATTTGGCACATAGGCTGCTCCCAATTTTAAATTTTCTTCAACGGTCATAAAAGGGAATAATTCTCTTTCCTGGGGAACCAAAGAAATCCCTTTTCTTATTATTTCATGAGTTTTAAATCCAATTAATGAATTCCCCTCAAAAATGAGTTCTCCTGTTTCTGGTTTTATTAAACCAACGATCGAACTGATTAAGGTAGTTTTACCAGCTCCATTGGGTCCAAATATGCCTACAGCTTCATTGTTATAAATTGACATCGTTAAGTCCCAGATTACTTGTATTCTTCCATATTTTAAATTCAAATTTTTGATTTCAAGCATCAGTCTTCCTCCCCTAAGTAGGCAGATATAACTTTAGGATCTTTTGAAACTTCCTGATAAACCCCTTGTGCTATAATTTTCCCAGATTCCAAAACTATTACTCTATCTGTTAACTCTTTTATTACACCCATTACATGTTCTATTATGGCTATCGTTATTCCATTTTCTCTAAGCTTTTTTACCAAGTCTATCATTTGCCATGTTTCATCGGAGTTTAACCCAGCCATTACTTCATCCAAAAATAAAACTTTTGGTTTGGAGGCTAAAGCCCGTCCTATTTCCACTTTTTTTAAGTCAAGAACAGTTAATTTATCTATAGGTTGGTTCCTATTTTCCAATTCCAAAAGATCGCATATTTCATTTGCCGTTTTCCTCGCTTGTATTAAATTCTCTCCAGCTCCAAACAAGGCACCAACCATAATATTTTCTAAGCCAGTAAACCCTTGCAATGGCCTTACAACTTGAAAGGTTCGAGAGAGTCCTATTCTGTTTCGAATATGTGGTGGATATTTTTCAATGTTCTGATTATCAAATATTATTTCACCTTCAGTGGGATAATGCATGCCAGCTATTAAATTAACAAAAGTGGTTTTCCCAGCACCATTCGGTCCAATAATACCTAAAATTTCTTTTTCTTCTATGCTCATTGTGACATCATTTACAGCTACTAATCCTCCAAATTTTTTTACTAAATTTCTTGTCGATACTATTTGCATAAAGTTCCCCTCCGTAGTATATATTCAAAATTAACTACTTACCAGATTGTATTTTGTTTTTTAAAGATCCAAATATTCCTTTTGGCAAGAACAGTATTATGAGAATTATGATTATTCCATAAATTATGAGATGACCATAGGGCATAATTAATTTTAAATATTCAGACGCAAATCCTAAAACAATTGCTCCAATAATTGGACCCCAGGTAGAATATATTCCTCCTACAAGCGCCATGGCCATAGGTAGTAAGAGAAAATCTAAAGAAAAGGTTGTTTCAGGAGAGACGAAACCGTATTGTTGAGAGTACACAGCCCCAGTTATCCCTTGAATAGCTGCTGTTATAATAAAGATAATTATCAGATATTTAAAAATATTGATACCAGTAGATTTAGCCACAACTTCATCTGTCCTTATTGAGTTGATAGCAAAATGAACCCTCGTTCGACTGAATATTTCAGAAACTAAAATTGTCGATAGAGCTAAAGTCAATATTAACCAATATATTTTTGATGAATCTCCTTGAAATATTATATTAGGTATAACCTTCCCACTTGCTCCACCGGTTAAACGTGGAGTATTCCTGATAATAACCGAAAAAACCGTTGTCAAGGCTAAGGTGGTGATTGCAAAATAAATTCCTCTCAATTTAAGAACCACAAATCCTAATGCCAAAGCTATCAGCGCCATAAAACCCCCGGCAAGAAATATGCTAAGTAAAGGGTTAATTCCAAAATTTGCAAAGGAAACTATCGATATATAAGCACCTACCCCGAAAAAACCTGCTACTCCAAAGGATAATTGACCCGTTCTCAACATCATATCCCAGCTCAAAGATAACGTCATATAAATTAAAATAGTCATAACGACATGAAGAAAATACGCTCCCGTATAAAAAGGCAAAAATATTAATAATCCTATTGCTATAACCAATATTAAAGGAGTTAAGATTTTTTTCATGACTCTGACCCCCTGTATGCTCTAATTAATATTACTATAATTAACACTCCAAAAAAAACTAAATCAGACCAACCACTGTATCCAGGAATTGATTGAACAACTGCTTCAACTACTCCTAAAGTGATTCCACCAATTAAAATACCGTTTAAATTGCCCAATCCTGCCATAGCTGCTAAAGCAAAGGACTTTAAAGTATATGCATTTCCTGACAAGGGGAATATGGATGTCCTTGGCAACATTATACCCGCAGCAATACCTATAATTCCAAAAGCAATAGCAAAAACGATAAGATATACTTTGTTGGTATCTATACCTACAATTTCAGCTCCTTTTGGGTTTTGCCCAACTGCTCTTGTTGCTTGCCCTAAAAGTGTCTTTTTCAAAAAAAGTTGAAGAAAGATTAATACTCCAATTGCCACTATTGGGTATAGAAATTCATAAATACCAATAGAGAAATTTGATATTGTTATGGATGAAGAAGCATAAGGAGTATAAATATTTCTGGGACGGGTAGTCCAAATTATTTTTATAAGCTCTATAACTACCATAGAAATCCCAAACGTTAACAACAGTTGGTTCAGTTCCCCTGCTTTTAACACGTATCTTATTGAAATCTGATAAATCCCTATTGCTAATAAAAACATTAAAATAAATAATGGAAACACTGAAATAAGTGGGTCTAACCCTAATTGAGTGAAAAAAATATACCCTATGTATAAACCTAAAGTCAAAAAATCCCCATGAGCTAAGTTTAATATTCCAACGATTCCTAATATCAAAGCCAAAGGTAAACCAATTAAAGAATATAAACCACCGCGTTGAAGACCATAGATCAAAGGTATGGGTTTCCAAATAGCAATAATTACAAGGAAAACAAGAAACATTAAAAATGTTTTATTAAGTCGAAAATGCAGAGAATTCAACATAATCACCACCGTTTTTTTAATGAAAGGGGGAGGAATATCTTCCAACCCCCATATTTCAAAAATTTACTTTTACTATTTACCAAATGTGAAAGGATAAGCCATCGTTGCCGTTGCAAGATCTATAGGCCAAATAACTTCTTGTCTACCATTTTGCCATTGTAAAATTTTTTGATACTTGAATCCTTGATTTGGTATTATTCTGCTTGGTTCAATTTTCAACACTTCACCCAACGGCGATTCATATTCAATAGTTCTCAATGCAGAAATTATAGCTTCTTTATCCATGGTTCCTGCTTTTTTTATACCTTCAACCAAAAAATAAATATTAGTATATCCAAGGGGAGCAAAGTATGTTACCGGTTCTTCATCCCACATTTCAACGTAAGCATCATAAAAATGTTTAGCTACTGGACTTACATCATTTAAAGTTGGAGCCCACATCCCATAAAGAATAACATTCTCTGCTAAAGGATTTTTCCCAAAGTCCGCTGGCCAACCTGGAGGAGCTCCTACTAACAAGTCAGGTGTGAAATCCACTTCTTTTGCCTGGGCTACAATTGGTATAGCATCAGCGTCGTATCCCGCCCAAACAAAAAGGTCCGGATCAAAAGCCTTTGCTTGATTTAACATAGCTCTATAATCTCCCCCTCCTAGGGCGGCACTCTTGAATGAAGCTCCAGCAAATTCTTCCATTATTCCTTGCCATGGACCTTCTCCTTTTTTTGCTAACTCATAAAGATCTAAATAAGCTGTATATGAGTCCGTGCCGAAGGCTCCTTCTTCATACGCCAAAAAGATTTTTTTAATATCAACATTTGGATATGCCTGAACTATTTCTCTCCAACCTATCCCATAACCTTCGCCTTGTTGATAATCCCATGGGTGAAGATGGAAGTACCAGTCTGCATCTGGACCCATCGCTATTTCAATTTGATGGGAAGCTCCACCTGCCCAAACAGTTATTTTTTGGTATTTTTTAAGAATAGGCACTTGTGCTAAATGTACACCACTAGACATTCCACCAACAAAAAAATCTACTTTTTCAACGGTTGCTAATCTCTCGATCGCTGCAGCCCCTTTTGCTGGATTCATTTCATCATCTATAACTATAAGTTCCAGCGGTCTTCCCAAAACCCCACCGGCGTCGTTAATCTCTTTAACTGCTAACCTCATCGCCTTTGTACTTTGGTTGCCAGTTATATCTCCTAAAGGATTTACAGCGCCGATTTTAATAGGATCTACTGCCATCGCCAAAGAAAACATGACAACCAAAAAAAGAACCAATCCTATGTTTCTTTTCACCTTTCTCACCTCCATATATTTTTTACCACTAAAGCCGTCCCCATTCCTCCACCAATGCAAAGTGATGCCAGACCAAATTCGCTATTTCTCTTTTTCATCTCGTAAAGAAGCGTAACAACTATCCTATTTCCCGATGCTCCAATAGGATGTCCTAAAGCAATTGCACCACCATTCACATTGGTTCTTTCAAGAAACCAGTTTTTAGATTTCCCATAAATATCTCCTAATTCTGTTATCACCCCCAAAGACTGGGCAGCAAAAGCTTCGTTTAGTTCAATTAATTCCATATCTGTTATATCCATTTTGATCTTTTCTAAAAGGCCCTTTACAGCTGGAACTGGACCTAAACCCATGTATGCTGGGTCTACAGCGGCCTGATTGTAACCAACTAATTCTGCTATTGGTTTTAATCCGTATTTTTCAACAGCCCTTTCTGAGGCTAATAAGACAGCACTGGCACCGTCGTTTATTCCCGAAGCGTTTCCAGCTGTTACGGTTCCCTCTTTTACAAATGCAGGTTTAAGACTGGCTAACTTTTCTTTCGTTGTATCAAATCTTGTATGTTCGTCTTGGTCAAAAAGAACTGTTTCTTTTTTTCTTTTTACTTCGATTGGTATTATTTCATCTTTAAATTTCCCTGATTCTATGGCTCCTTTAGCTCTCATTTGACTCGTATATGCAAAATCGTCTTGCTCTTCACGAGAAATATTGTGTTTTTTTGCGATGTTTTCTGCAGTTACCCCCATATGATAGTTATTAAAAACATCGGTGAGCCCGTCTAGTATCATATGATCTTGAACTTCAAATGATCCAAATTTGTTTCCAAATCTACTTGTGGATGGCAAAAGATAAGGAGCTGTTGACATACTCTCCATTCCTGCCGCCACAACTAGGTCGGCGTCACCTGTTTTAATATCCGTGGCACCAATCATTATACTTTTCATGCCGCTTCCACATAACATATTAACAGCGTAGCCAGGCTTGTCTTCTGGAATCCCTGCATATATGGAGACTTGTCTTCCTGGGCCCATGCCTTGGCCTGCCATCAAAACATTTCCAACAATGACTTCATCAACATTTTCAGAATTTACTTGAGCTTCTTGTAGCACTTTTTTCACAACTTCAGCTCCCAATTTGGTTGCAGGTATATCTTTTAGGGTTCCACCAAAAGTACCGATGGCCGTCCTTTTTGCGGATATTATATAAACTTTACTCATTGTTTCTACCTCCCATATAGTCTTATCACTGTTTAGGTCCAACACCTTGCAGCAGCCTGTTTAGATTAAATGTGGTCCACAAGTCAAAGCTCTATATTAACCCCATCTTTATAGCTTCTTGTTCTAATTCTTTTCTAAAGTCTGGATGAGATATCGAAATCAATTTCTTAGCCCTTTCACCTGCGCTTCTACCTCTTAAGTGAGCTACTCCCCATTCTGTTACGACATAATCCAAATCCTGCCTTGGAACAGTAATTGGAGCTCCTTGTGGAAGTAGGGGGACTATCGTTGAAATGGTGCCTTTTTTTGCTGTGGATCGTAGGGCTATTATACCTTTCCCATTTTTACTTTTTATAGCCCCTCGATGTGTGTCCAATTGGCCCCCTGTTCCAGAAAACTGTTTGGTCCCTATTGCTTCTGAAACAACCTGACCGGTCAAATCTACTGAAATTGCTGTGTTTAAACTTACCATATTGTCATTTTGACAGACTACGTAAGGATCATTGACAAATCTCCCTCTAAGCTCAAGAATACCAGGATTATCGTCTATAAATTCATACATTCTCTTTGTCCCTAAGGCAAAAGCTATTACAAATTTCCCCTTCCAAAGGGTCTTCTTCATATTTGTTATTACACCTTTTTCAAAAAGATCTATCATTGATTCTGTAAGCATTTCAGTGTGAATTCCTAAATCTTTTTTTGTCTCAAGCAATTTTGCTACCGCGTTAGGTATTCCACCGATACCTATCTGCAAGGTTGAGCCGTCTTTTATGATATCTGCTATGTACTGAGCAATCTTTTTTTCTTCTTCTTTAGGTTCTGAAATAGGTATTTCAGGGATCTCCCAATTAGACTCAACAACAACATTTACATTGTTTATATGCCATTCAGTGTCCCCGTGCACATATGGCATTTTTTCATTGACCTCCATTACAACTATATCAGCATTTTCTGCTAAATCTTTTTCATACACATTAGAGATACCTAAATTAAAGTATCCAGTTTTTTCTCTCATAGGAGTGGAAGTTCCCCAAAACACCAAGGTATTTCCTTCTTCTTTTTCAGCCATAACCTTGTCTAAACCAGCCATATGAAGATTATTTGGTATATAATCCAATATTTTTAATTTATCTTCATGCTTAGATTTTCTCGTTGGTTCGGAATAAAACCATGTGTGTAATTCGAACGTATCTTCATATTCTTTGTTCAAAAAGAACTCATAATATCCCATATCTAAACAAGTTATTACTTTTATTTTTTCAAAATGATCTTTAAATTTATGAACATTTTTCAAAAAGCCTTGGGCTTCAGCTGCTGCCATGCTCACAACCACCGAAACTCTTTTCGGTAGGCTTAATATAGCATCATCAATTGACATTAATTTTTGCTTATATTTTTCTTTCCACATTTTGAAAGTACCTCCTAAATCAAAAATTCAAACTACATTCAGAAATTCTAAAACTTGCTTCAACGCTTCTTGGCCCATTAAATGACTCAACAGGATAGGGAAGAGCTCCATTCTATAACCCTTTTAAAAACCATTTTATTTCTAAAGTATCTATAACATTCAAAAAATGGTTATAGATTAGTTCCCCCGTTTACATCCAAAATGTGACCAGTCACATAAGAAGCTTCATCAGAAGCTAAAAATAATACCGCATTCGCCACTTCTTCAGGTTCTCCCATTCTTCCTAAAGTTATCTTTGATTTTATGCTTTCTAATACTTTTTCAGGAATTTTTTCTGTCATTGGGGTCTTAATGAACCCAGGAGCGACAGCGTTAACCCTAATATTAGCACCTTTTCTTGCAAATTCCTTAGCCCAAGTATATGTCATAGATATAACTCCACCTTTTGAAGCTGCATAGTTGGTTTGCCCAACATTCCCTCTTTCACCCACGATTGAAGATATATTTACGATACTTCCTTTTCCATTTTCTAACATAAGGTTTGAGACAAACTGTGTCATATTGAAGACGCCTTTCAAATTTACTTCGATGACCTTATCCCAATCTTCTTCTTGCATCCTACCTATTAAAGCGTCCTTGGTTATACCTGCATTGTTCACTAATACATCGATTCTTCCAAACTCTTCTTTTACTTTTTCAACGAATTCTTCTATAGCAGGCCTATCGGTTACATCCAACAGATAACCTCTCACATTTTCTCCTAATTGATTCTGTAACTGAGAAAGAATTTCTTGATTCATGTCTAAAGCAAAAACAATCTTTGCTCCTTCTTCGGCAAACTTCTTAACGATACTTTCCCCTATGCCTCTGCCTCCACCTGTAACTACACAAACTTTGTCTTTCATTCTATCCATTAATACTACACCTCACTTAAGTGATATTTTCTATTTAACCCCACTTTACGGTGGTTGCAGCCCAAACAAAACCTATACCTGCTCCCACCATAACAACGACGTCTCCAGGGTTGAGTTTTCCTTCCTTTAGAGCCAACTTCATAGAAAGCACCTGATCGTTTTGTCCAAGATGACCGTAATTTTCCAGATAAGTTGTTTGTTCTTCCTTCAAGCCTAATTCTTCCAAAACAGCCTTATGAGCAGATCTCTTAAAGTGAAGAATGGCTAAGTATCCGATATCTTTTTCACTATAACCGGATTTTTTTAAAGAATCTCTGATTACTCCATAAAAGTTAGGCATGGTTTTTTCACTCAAATTTGCTTTAAATTTTTCGAACTCTCTTACAGTAAAGTAAAACTTATTTGCGTCTTCTGGCTTCATGGGCCATTTTTTGGTTCCTCCTACTTCTATTACACATTGCTCTGAAAAAGAGCCATCTCCCCTAAAAGCGGATGATAAAATCAAATTCTTATTTAAATTTTTCCTTAATATCAAAGCTGCCCCTCCAGCCCCAATATCGAACATAAAAGAGGTTTCTGGAACTTCATAATTGATGAGATCACCATTTCTGTAACCACTTACAAGTAATACCGTGTTCAAATTATCATTATTCATCATAAGGGATTTTGCTGTCTCCATTCCTACCATCATCGATCCACACATTGCCTCCATATCAAAACCCCATGCACGAGTGGCTCCAATCTCATGAGCAACTTTTAAGCTGGCAAGCCAGCATGGATAATCTTTGTGTTGGCCACCATTCCATATGACTAAATCTATATCTTTTGGATCTATACCTGCGTCTTTGATAGCTTCCTTAGCCGCTTGAATACCCATATAACTCGTTGTATCCTCAGGACCAGGGATGGGCTTTTTTAAAATACCAAATTTTTCTTCTATCACCCATTGCGGAATATTCGTTTTCTTGGCTATCTCTTCAGCATAAATGTAATTATCAGGTATGTAAACCCCTAACCCCATTATTCCTACATTCATTCCATTTCCTCCTTTAAAATCTAACATTCAGTACCTTTAGAAACTCCAAACTTTCTTTAACTCTTTGTTACTTTTTTTAAGATCAAAATATTATTTGCCAAATTATTTTATTTACAAGTCTCAAAATATAACATATGAATCAGTTCTCACACAATTAAAAATTTTTTCACAACTTTTATCAATTGATCTAGATCATCTACTAACGGAGAGTGACCACAATTTTTTAGATAAATTAGTTTGGCGTTTTCTCCTATATCGTGTTGTATATCAAGAGCCATTTGTTCTGGAACCACTAAATCATTCTCTCCCCACAATATCAAAGTAGGGCATTTTATATTTTTGGCTCTACCATCACCTTGCTTTATCCCGTTATAATCCTCACTTATATTAAAAGTTGCCAAGGCATAATCTACATCAACCAAATTCCTCTGAGTTAACATATCATCCAAATATTCTTCGTATTTTTGAGGTTCTGGCTTATGATGTGTGTATATAGTTGCTTCCCAAACTACTTTAAGAAAATTTTTGTCTTTATTGCTATATGCACTTAAAATGGGAATTACCTGAACAGGATCTTGAGCTATTTCTTCTTTAGTTTTCAAAAATTCACCTTTTATCGGCTTACCTTTTTCATCTTTTTTCAATATAGGATAACCTCTTGTTCCAACAGATTCCAAAAGTATTAATTTGTCAACGTAATTTGGATAATCCGCGGCAAAGATCATGCAAACTCCTCCACCCGTTGACCATCCCATAAGATCAAATTCTGACAAGCCCAATTTATCTACGAATAATTTTAAATCTTCCTCAAAACCGTCAAGAGAATCGATAGGATTGTTATAAGTTGAAATACCAAATCCTCTTAGATCAGGGGCGTAAATAGTGTAATCTGAATCAAAAGATTCCATAAAAACATCCCAATGCTTTGAGGAAGTCATATTTCCGTGGATCAAAAGCAAAGTCTTTTCTCCACCTTGTTTGTATCTATATCCCATAGTTTCACCATTTGGAAGTTCTACCTTTTTTAAAAGTATGTCCACTTTTAATCACTTCCCTTATAAATTTAATAAGTGAATCATCTCTCACTATTAGTATATACATTTTTTACCTAAATTCCAAATTCAATTAACAATGATTATAGGTGATTAAAAGTAATTACACGTAATTAAACCTGATTAAGTAAAAAATTCTCATTTTTACACTTATTTGTAAATAAATGGACCATCGAATTTTTTCGAATTATATCAGAAAGAAAAAAATTGAAAATTATCCAAATTAACCAATCAGATCAAATTATTAGCAATTAAAAGCAATTATGAAAGAAATTCTCTATTTTTCTGATTTGACTTTTCAGAAAATAAGAATTATAATGAAAATGTAGATAAATTTCGTTATTTAGTTTTTTATATGAAAATTATTTTCAATATATGGAGGAAGATTCATGAAAACGTTGAAGAAAAATGCATTCATTGTATCATGTCAGGCAGAAGAAGGCGAACCTTTGTATGGGAAAGAACCCATAGTAAAGATGGCTATCGCGGCTGAGGCTGGAGGAGCAGACGCTATAAGAGCTCTTTCTCCTGAAAATATTCGAGAGATAAAAAAATTTGTTAACCTTCCAGTAATAGGAATAACTAAAAACAGAAGCTTAAAAGGTGCATTTATCACAACCACTAAAAAAGATATAGATGATTTAGTTGAAGCTCACTCAGATTTTATTGCTATCGATTGCACAAGAAGAGAAAGGCCAGAACCTTTACCGGAACTTTTTGATTATTTGAGAAAATATTACCCTCACATTGGGATAATCGCCGATATAGCAGACATAGAAGATGTGAAATATGTTTTACCTTTAAAGCCCGACTATATAGCAACTACACTCGCTGGTTATACTGATTATACCTCCGGAAGAGATTTACCAGATTTAGATTTAATAGAAAAAACTGTAAAAATAACGAATATACCTGTTATCGCTGAAGGGAACATCTCTACTCCTCAATATGCAAGGCAAGCAATCTTATATGGAGCATATGCTGTTACTGTTGGATCGGCCATTACCAGGCCTCATGTAATTGCAAAAAATTTTAAAGATCATCTTAAGGATTTTGGAAATGATGAAATTTTTGCGGTAGGCATAGATATTGGAGGAACTTGGACTCGTGGTGTTTTAACTGATAGATTTGGAAAAATTATAAAAAGTAAAAAGATACCTACAGCAGCAACAGGCAAAGAAGTTATTTCAAATATGCTTTCTCTAATTAAAGATTTAATAACAAATGAGACCCACTTTATTGGAATTGCTACCGGTGGAAAAATTGATTTTAAGTCGGGAATTGTCAATTTTTCAACTGGTTTGATTCCTGATTGGGAAGGAGTACAAATAGCAGATATTGTAGAGCAAGAATTTAATATACGTCCAAAGGTTGATAATGATGCTAATTGTGCTGCATATTTTCAATATTACACTACAAAAGTAAACAATTTATTGATGATAACCGTAGGGACAGGTCTTGGTGGAGGAATAATTAGTAACGGGAAGATAATAAGAGGAATTATGGGGGGCGGTGGAGAAATAGGTCACATAGTATATCCGGGAAATAATAAACGATGTACTTGTGGAAAAGTTGGGTGCGTTGAAACTTTACTTTCTGGAAGATACTTAAGAGAAGAAGTCTATGAAAAGAATAATGAAAAATCCCTAAAAAATATAAAAGATTATGCAAAAGTTATGGCTTGGTTAATTGATACAGTTAAAACTACCGTGGACTTTGAAAAATGTTACCTTGGTGGAGTCATTCCAAAGTACGGTGAGAAAGTATTAAAGGAAATTCGGTCAAGTTACAAAGAAATAAGAAATGAAAGTGGTGATTTTATCGAATATAGCCAATTAAGTGAATTTGCAGGCGCAGGGGGATCCGCAATACTTTCATTTCAAAAAGGAGAAATCTAAAAATGAGTAAAATTCAAGCTTTTCTTAATTCTAGGATGCCTACTTTCACTAAATCTGAAAAGAAAGTAGCGGAGTACATATTAAATAGTAAAAAAGAGGACATAACAAGGATTACCATAACTGAATTAGCTACAAAATGTGGAACAAGCGAGGCTACAATTGCTCGATTCGTTAAAAAAGCAGGTTTTGAAACTTTTCAAGATTTCAAACTTACGTTAGCCTTGGATAATAATGAAGATATATTTGAAGAAGAAAAAGATATAACCATCTTCAAGAATGATTCTCCTCAAGAAATACTTAGAAAGGTAAAATTGGGTTCTCTTAAATCGATAGAGAGCACAACTTCAATACTAGACATAAACAACTTTTTACAAGCTGCAAATTTCATTAGATCTGCTAAAAGAATAGAGATTTACGGTGTAGGATCCTCGTCAGCAGTTGCCAAAATATTACAATATAAGTTGACAAGATTAGGTTTTCCGTCTTACGCATTGGAGGACCCTCACATGCAAGCTATCTCCGCAGCTACTTTGAACTTTGGAGATTTAGCAATTGGAATAAGCCAAAGTGGGTCCACTAAGGACACAGTAGACTCGTTGAATGTTGCAAAAAAGCATGGGGCAACAACTATTAGTTTGACTGAACATGCGAATTCCCCTATTACAAAATCTTCGGATGTGGTATTAGAAATATTCTCTGGTGAAAACCCTGTAAAAACTAGCGCAGGGAGATCTATCCTGGTTCAAATTTTTGCGGTGGAGATCTTGTCTGGCTTGTTGTATTCAATAGAATATGAAAAGGCTTTAACTACAGGAAAAGACACTGCAAGAGCAGTCGTTAATAAATTATATTAATAATTTTTAAAAAAGAAATTTAAACATTTTCGTATCTAATTGCTTTTATTCTTTTTTAATCGTCTCTAATTCCATATAATTTGCTTTTATCAAACTTGACTTTTGATAAAAGTAGATATAAAATATAATTAATAAAGACTCTATACTTATTAATTAAAATTTTAGGAGCTGAAACTTTTTGAAATCACCCAATGAAATGGTACGTATTAACAATTCTATAAAAGTTTTGGATCTACTAATCAATAAAGAAATGTGCAGAGTTGATATTGCTGAGGAAACTGGATTAACCAAAACCACTATTGGAGATATAGTGAAGAATTTTTTAAATATAGGCTTCATTGAAGAGGTAAAAGTTCCTCCCAATGGAGTAGGAAGGCCATCCATAAGTTTGAAAATAGTCAAAGATTTTGCATACGTTATTGGAATTGGAATACTAAGAGATAGCGTGAATGGTTGTTTAATTGACTCAAGTGGAGAAGTTCTTTACAATGTTGATTATCCTTATATAGAGGAAAATCCACAAATAAACATAGTTTACAAAGCGATAGATGAGTTGATGAGAAAAGCCGAACTTACAAATAGAAAAGTTAAAGTAATATCTTTCGGTGTTCCAGGACCTTTGGATACAGAAAAAGGAATAATCAAAGAACCACCAAAATTACCAGAATTCGCTAATTTCCCCTTAATAAAAAAGATAGAAGAAAAATATAACGTATTTGCTTACTTGGAGAATGATGCTGACATGGGGGCAATTGGAGAAAAGTATTATGGGAAAGGAAAAGATTTAGATTCTTTCATCTATATCCTTTATGATAAAGGAATAGGTGCGGGAATAATAATCGATAATCATCTTTATCGCGGACTCACCGGATATGCTGGAGAAATCGGTCATACTCTTTTGTTTAAGAATGAGGAATTAAAATATTTTGAAGATGAATATGGCATAGACTGTGTTGTAAAAAGTATTGGCAAAATAATTTCAAAACCCATTAAAAGCATTCAAGAAGTTGAAGTTTTATCAGATAAAGAAAGAAAATCAATAGAAAGATTTACGGAGGAACTTTCAAGATATTTCGCGTCAATTCTCATTTCTCTTATACATTACTTTGGAATCTCTAACATTTTCATAGATGGAAGAATGAAGTATTTAGGGGATGGCTTTTTTAATCAGTTATTAAATTCCATAAATAAATACATGTTTCATAAACATACTATAAATATTTCTTTTTCAGAGTTGGATGAATATGCCATTTCTCAAGGAGCTGCTAAGTTGGGACTAATTAACTTCTTTAAAACACAAATAATAGAGTATTTTTGAAATACGACAAATAAATTTTTTTCACTCGTTTTTATAGAAAGAAGGCACATTTTTTATATTTCACATCAATACATATTATACGAGGGGTGATAAAAATGATTGTTTAATGAGAAACAAAGATATTTGTTTTGAAAAATAAAAGAAAGAAAGGAGAGAGCAGTATGAAAAAGATTAAGATTGTTGGAATGGTAATGGTAGTTATGTTTGTTATTCTGTTTAGTAATATAGGATTCTCTACGATCCGTCTCGCCGATCCAAGAGTAAGACAGGCGATAGCCTATGCTATTGATATGGATACCATTTGTGAGACTTTACTTGAGGGAAAGGCTACGCCAGCAATAAGTTTAACACCTAACCCAGAATATCGGGCACCCGGATTGAATAATTACGAATATAACCCTTCTAAAGCAAAAGAGTTGTTACAGGAAGCTGGTTGGGATTCAAATTACGTTTTGGATGTTGTTTACTATTACGGAGATCAATTAACTGTGGACCTAATGACTGTTATCCAAGCTTATCTGGCTGATGTAGGGATAAAAATGGAATTTAGAAAATTAGAAGGAGACTTAACCACATCACTCTGGACCCCCCCTGCCGATCCAATAAAAGGACCATCAGCAGTAGACTGGGACTTAGCCTATGCAGGAATAAGTGCTCTCACTTTACATGAATTTTACAACAGATTTAAAGGTGCAGCTTCTTCCAATTCACATACCCCTACTGATCCAAAGCTCGATGAACTAATTGATAAAATTAATTCTACAGCAGATCCTAATGAACAAAAAGAGGCTTTTCATGAGTTAACACGTTATGAAAATGAAACCTTACCGGCTATACCTCTCTATCATCAGCAAGGATTTCTGGTTGAAAGTAAAAGAATCGATCGGAAAGGTATTCCATATGGTAATGAACAATTTGCTTATGATTGGAGAATAATCGATTGGGATATAGAACCAGACAAAAATGGAGAAAGAATTATGTATACAAATGGAGGTCCTGCCCAATTTTTTGAAGCCCCTTTTGTAAATCCTGCAACTAGTACGTTATTATATCTCAAACTTCTATTTGATAGGCTTATTGTGAGTGACGAGAATTTAACCCCCAAAAAAGGGCAATTGGCTTCTGATTATAAAGTTAGCGAAGACGGATTAACTATTGAATTTACACTACGAGAAGGAATAAAATGGCACGATGGAGTTCCGATTACACCAGAAGATGTAAAATTTACATTTGAATACTATGCCAAAGTACCTCAATTGAATGCTGTGGCTTTATATACAATAAGTTGTTTGGAAGGGTATGAGGATTATGTAAATGGAAAGAGTGAAGAAATTAAAGGTATTGTTATTGAAGGGAACAAGGTTATATTCCATTTTGAAAAATTAGATCCAAACGCTCTTATGACATTTTCACAGTGGCCACCTCTTCCGAAACATTTATTAAAAGACACGGATCCACTACAAGCCCAACAAGCTGCTTATTGGCAAAACCCAATAGGTTCAGGACCATTTAAAATCGAAGAAGTGAAGATGAACAATTATGTAACATATGTCCGTTGGGATGATTACTGGGACAAAGGAACTGGAAATATTGAAGAAATTCAGTCTTATCCAAGTGGTGAAAGTGATCCAAACTTGGTTGTTAATGCCGAAGCAGGAAGAGTAGATTATGCTTACACCAAAAGCATAGAGCAAGCAAGCGCTATAGAACAAATAAGTCACGTTAAGTTAATCTCATTTGATCAGATATATACACGCCTTTTTTATCTCAATAAATTTCCCACAGCAGATGAATTATAATTACTGAAAAAATTTATATCTGAGAAATCTTTGAGTTTTTGAAGCTTTGAATAATACTTTTTTAGGCTTTCTCTTCCTAATTCTTTTGTTTTCTAGAAGAGAAAGTCCTTTTTTCCTTAATTAACTAAAAAGGGAAAAGAAAAAGGAGGCGAATCGAAGTATGCGGACTTACATAATAAGAAGGTTATTAATCTTAATTCCGATGCTTATAGTAATATCGTTTCTAATTTACCTTGGAATCGAATTAATGCCGGGAGATGCTGTGTCATTTATGATAGGGCCTGAAGCTGCAGCAAATATACCCATAGAAAGGCTAGATGAAATCAGAGAATCTTTAGGGTTGAACGATCCTTTCATAGTTAGATATTTTCGATGGTTAGGTGGAATAATAAGGGGAGACTTTGGTTATAGTTTAACCAGCGGAGTCCCTATTTCTGAAATAGTTTTTTCTCGGTTATCAGCTACTATTGAACTTGCGGTCGCTGCTTTAATATTTTCTACTGTTTTAGGTAGCATTTTAGGAATTTTAAGTGCCTTAAAAAGAGGAGGTATTTTAGATAATGTAGTAACAGTAGCTGGAATGGTTGGTTTATCACTTCCCCAATTCTTTTTTGGTTTAGTAGCAATAGTCGTATTCTCCCTTAATTTAGGATGGTTGCCAGCAGGAGGGAGAATCATGCCCGGATATGAAACTTTTTTTGACCGACTTCCCCATTTAATATTACCAGCTATTGTTTTAGGATCCTCACTGACCGCAGGAGTAATGAGATATTCCAGAAATAGCATGTTAGAATCTTTAAATAAAGATTTTATAAAAACAGCTCGTAGTAAAGGCCTCCCTGAATGGAGAATAAATCTTATCCATGGTTTTAGAGTAGCAATGACACCGGTTGTAGTTTTGGTTGGATTTAGATTGCCTATGTTGGTGGGGGGCACAGTGGTAATAGAAGAAATATTTCAATGGCCCGGAATGGGGAGAGAATTTCTTGCAGCTGTTCGCGGCCAAGACCTTCCCCTCATTATGATGATCGCGTTATTTACAGTAACTGCAGTATTATTTGCTAGCTTTTTAATAGATATTCTAACTGCAATAATAGACCCACGAGTAAGATTGGAATAGAGGAGTGAGTTTATGAAGAATGGGAAAATTACTAAATTAGACAAAAAAATGAATATGATTAAAGAAAAAGAAGAAAAAGGACTTTTAAAAAATCAGAAAGTTAATAGATCTTTGAGAAAATTTCTTAATAATAAGTTAGCTACTATCGGTTTATTTACGTTAATATGTATTACTTTGTTAAGTGTTTTCGCCCCTTTTATAACGCGTTATGGTCCTGGAGAAATAGATTTAAGAAATAGACTGCAACCACCTTCTCGAGAACATATTTTTGGTACTGATAAAATAGGAAGAGACGTATTTGCAAGAGTACTTTATGGTGGAAGGATTTCGATTTTGGTAGGCCTTGGAAGTGGGATTGGATCAGCAATAGTAGGAGTTTCCATTGGCAGCTATGCAGGATATAAAGGGGGGTTGCTTGATAAAATTTTTTTAAGAATTTCAGAAGCGCTCATAGCTTTTCCCCAAATTATTTTAGTTTTATTGTTAGTTACTATTGTAGGTCAAAGTTTATGGAACTTGTTGTTTATCTTCATCTTAACAGGTTGGGCACCAATGTATAGGATGGCTAGAGCCAGGATGCTTTCAATTCGAGAAGAAGAATATGTACAGGCTCTAAAGTCTTTTGGGGTAAATGATTTTATAATTTGCTACAAACATATGCTGCCTAACGCAATTGGACCGATAGTAATCAATATCACCTTAAGTACGGCTATGTTCATTTTACAAGAAACTTCTCTAAGCTTTTTAGGTTTAGGTGTACCTTTAAATTTACCAACGTGGGGTAATATATTGTATGCTGCCCAAGATTTATCAGTTTTACGAAACAATTGGTGGATATGGTTACCCCCCGGCATAGTAATATCTGTTTTCGTATTAAGTTTAAATTTTGTTGGAGATGGTTTAAGGGATGCTTTTGATTCAACTTATCAAGGATAGAAAGGAGAGTCAAGTGTGATCAAAGATAGTATATTATCAGTAAATAATCTTAGTATATATATATATGCTAATCAGAGGTGTAATAAAGCGGTTCGAAATGTTTCTTTTGAAATAAAAAGGGGCAAAATTTTAGGAATGATCGGTGAAAGTGGATGTGGTAAAAGTATAACCGCCAGTGCCGTTATACAGCTGTTACCAGAACTTGCTCGAATTGAAGAAGGTGAGATTATTTATCATGATAAGGAAGAAGATATCAGGATTGATAGGTTAGAGAAAAAAAGTAAAAAAATGAGAAAAATCCGAGGGGAAAAAATTGCGATGATTTTTCAAGATCCAATGACTGCATTTAATCCAGTATATACAGTTGGATTTCAAATTATCGAAAGTCTACGTTATCATCAACAGATGTCTAAGTCCGAAGCCAAGAATAAAGCTGTTGAATTACTTAGAGAAATGGGAATCCCTACACCTGAAAGAAGGATTGATGAATTTCCTTATCAGTATTCCGGTGGAATGCGTCAGAGGGCTATGATTGCAATGGCGATAGCGTGTAATCCCAACCTTTTAATTGCTGACGAACCAACTACCGCATTAGATGTAACAATCCAGGCTCAAATTTTTGAATTGATACTAAAATTGCAAAAACAATATAATATGTCAATTTTACTTATTACACACGATATGGGGGTTATTGCAGAGTTAGCTGATGAAGTAGTTGTAATGTATATGGGAAACATAGTTGAAAGCGGAAAGGTATCAGAAATTTTAAATGAGCCTTCTCATCCTTACACCAAAGGGTTACTTAAAGCAGTGCCCATTTTGGGAAGAGGAAAAAATCAAAAAATTGAACCAATTAAGGGGACCCCACCCGATCCTTATAATCGTCCCAAAGGTTGTCAATTCTTTCCTCGCTGTGACTACGCTTTTGACAAATGCCTAAAATTTCCAAAAACATATACTATCAGTGAAACTCATTCTGTTAAATGTTGGAATTACTCGAAGGTGTTAGAAAATGATTAATTACCATAAGACTTTAATAAAACTAAAGGGAATAAAAATTTACTTTCCTATTTATAAGGGTGTATTTAAAAAAATAGTAGGTTTTGTCAAAGCGGTAGATGGTGTTGATTTAGATATATATAAAGGAGAAACTCTTGGATTAGTGGGAGAAAGCGGCAGCGGCAAGACGACTCTTGGTAAAGGAATTTTACAGTTGTTAAAAATCACTTCAGGAGAAATAATTTACAGTTTTAATGAAAAAGAGATAAAATTCGGTAAATCAGCTAAAGAAAGCACATCTTTTTTAAGGGGAAAAATACAGATTGTTTTTCAAGATCCTTATTCTACTTTAAATCCATCATTAACTATTTTTAACCAGTTTCAAGACCCCTTGAAAAAATTTGGAATAAAACCGAAAGCCAAAAGGCTCAAAATTCTGGGGGATTTACTCGAAGATGTTAATTTACAGAGAGAATTTTTGAATCACTATCCTAATGAATTCAGCGGAGGCCAAAGACAACGCTTAGGCATAGCCAGAGCTTTAAGTTTAAATCCTGATTTCATTGTTCTAGATGAAGCTACCAGCGCTTTGGATGTTTCTATTCAAGCTCAGATTTTGAAATTATTAGAGAGGTTAAAAAATGAAAGAAATTTAACTTATTTGTTTATTACTCACAATTTAAGTGTTGCAGAATATTTTTGTGACCGAATAGCTGTGATGTATCTAGGAAAAATTGTAGAACTTTCAACGGCAGAAGAAGTCTATAATAATCCTTTGCATCCATATACAAAGGCATTGATTTCCGCGATTCCCGTTTTAGATCCCAATTCAAAATTTAATCGGAAACGTATTATTCTTGAAGGTGATGTCCCTGATCCTGCAAATCCTCCAAATGGTTGTCCTTTTCATCCAAGATGTAAAGAAGCTATGGAACAATGTAAAACAAAAATTCCAAAACTCAAAAGGCTTTCAATTAATGGAGAGGATCACTACGTTGCCTGTCATTTATACGAGGGAGGATATATAAATGAGTAATTTAACGATACCAGAAAAAGAAGTAAAAGTGATTCGTGAATGTGATGTGTTAGTTTTGGGTGCTGGAATGAGTGGCTTTGCTGCTGCTTTATCATCGTCAAGAGCGGGAGCTAAAACTACATTGGTTGATAAGAATCATTTTCCAGGTGGTGTTGCCACCAGCGGGCTTATGTGTAGCATAAGCAATTTTTTTGTTACCGAAGAGGGTATTAATGTAAACACAGGAATACCTATTGAATTTATTGATAGAATTGTGGCTGAGGGTGGAGCAGAACCAGATTACTTACGTATAAAACAACCACAAATTCCTAACGTACCTGAAATTACAAAAAGGGTAATGATTAAAATGTTAAGAGAATCTGATGTCACTACACTATATGGATCAATGCTTATTGATATAATAACAAATGAAGGTAAAATTACCCATTGTATTTTTCAAGGACGTGACAATACTTTTGCTATAAGAGCAAAACAATTTGTGGATGCATCGGGAGATCTCTCAATATTCCGCCGGGCAGGAGGAGAGTATGAAGAAAGGGACGATAGGGAAACATTATTATATAGAATGGCAAATGTTGATATAGATAAAATAATAGATTGGTTTGAAGAAAATCCTGATAGTTACTCTCCCCAAGCAGATATTCCTACTTCATTAGAAGATACTATAAGAAATTGGCGTGAATACGGTGTATTTCACCTGCCACATTTTGGAGGTGGGAATATAAGCATAGTAAAAGAGGCAGTTGAAGCAGGAAAATATAAAAACACTTTTGGTAAGCATTATGAGGATCTTGATTGCTTTGGCTTGTTTTCTTGTAGGGCCGATCATGGAGATGTTTTAATAAATTCAAATTTTTCTTATGGTGACTGTTATGATATTTTATTAGAATCAGAAAGAGAAGATGAAGGTCGTTTGTTGATAGAGGAACAGGTAGAATTTTTGACTAAATATTTCCCAGGATTTGAGAATGCTTATCTTTTAGAATCAGCATGTGAGATAGGGCATCGTACCTCAAGAAGGGCTACATGTGAGAGACTTTATACGGAAGATGAATTTAGTGATGGTGTTAAGATGCAGGATTGTATTGGAGTCATAAGTGAAAGAGATAAAAGAACAAAACCTATTAAAAGGTTGAAAAAGTTAGGGCAATTACCATTATCAATGGTAATCAGTAAAAAAACACCAAATGTAGTTGTAGGCTCTGCAAAGAATCCATATACAGAAGTTTGGGGAATGATACGTGGGCAAGCAGGATGTTTGGTTATGGGACAAGGTGTCGGAGTATCGGCTGCTATAGCTGCAATTACAGGAAAAGATGTAGTAAATGTTAATATAAGAAAAGTACAAGAAGAACTTATAAAACAAGGTGTAAAAATACCTCATATATGTTGATTGTATTTCCTTGTTGTTCTATCTTTTCTATGTACCATGGCTCTGTTATATTCAGTATCTGTTCAAAGAATTTGGGTAACTCTTTTCTCATCTGGTATCACTCATCATGTATTTTGTGTTCCCTTAAATGATACCAGATTATTTAATCATTTGTTCATATTTCATTTTTTCTACCCATACTTTTTGGAAGAGAACCAAAATTTCATATTTGTTCAAATTGCCCGTTTTTGCGTTAGACCAAGAATAGAAAATATTATTGAAAGAAATTTAGTAAGAATAAATGGTTAAATTAAATTAAATATTTCAGGAGGTTAGCAATGAATGATAAAAGACTGACAAACAGTGAGTTATTACAACTTAAAAGATTCAATACACCAACTATTTACAACGGTTGGGAAGCTATTACTGATCATGATACAACTGGTGGTCATTTTAATTTAGAGGAAACAACGGACTTTATGCCCCACATGGCACCTATAGTAGGATATGCTGTTACTGTTAAAATAGAACCCAGTAATCCAGAACATAAGAAGAATAGAAAAGCCTGGCAGGAATACAGGGAATATGTTGCCAGTATTGATGGCCCCAAAATAGTTGTTATAGAGGATCTGGATAAACCAGAAGTTATTGGTTCCTTCTGGGGAGAAGTTAACAGCAATATACATAAAGCCTTGGGGTGTATAGGTACAATTACAGATGGAGCTATTAGAGATGTAGATGAAATGACAGATGTTGGTTTCAAAGCAATTGCCAGAAGACTCTGTGTAGGACATGCCTTTGTAACGCCGGTTGCCTGGAATTGTAAAGTTGAGGTATTTGGGTGTCCTGTTAAACCCGGTCAGTTAATTCATGCAGATAAACATGGATTTCTGGTGATTCCTGAAGAAGATGAAGAAAGATTACTTGAAGCTTCACTATTTATGGATGAAAATGAATGTAATACAGTGATTACAGCAGCTAAAGAAAGTACAGGGAAAAGTAAACAAGAAATACTGGCAGCACTTAGTAATGCTGATAAAAAGTTCAGTAAGGCAACTGAAGAGAAATTTGGTAGTAAAGGTGAATGGTAGTTGTCATTAATTCAATAGTATGATTATAAAAAATTAATTTTTGCTATTTTTGCTTATTTTATGCTTTTTTACTATTATCATAGAAGACAGTAAAAATAGGGGGTTTTATTATCAAAAAGTTTTTATTGTTTAATACCAGCATTTTAAATGGGCATTTGCTGAATAATGTAAAACTTACAACAAATCCAGTTCAAAAAGATATTGAAAATAACCCATTATTTTCAGAAGAATATTATAGTGAACCTGCCCGAAAATGGGAAGTACGTTATGATAATGGATATCCAAATGTTATATATGATCCTAAATATGGAAAATTTCGTTGTTATTATACAGTTTTTACATATGATGAAGATTCCTCCAAAACTCCTTTAAATATGCGTACAAAAAAACTATATTCTCCTTCAGAAAGTCGAGTTACTTCTCTTTGTTATGCAGAGAGCGAAGACGGGGTGAATTGGTATAAACCTAATCTTGGTTTAGTAAAATTTGAAGGGAATACAAGAAATAATATTATAATGCAATACGCACATGGAACAGGCGTTTTTTTGGATGAGGAAGAAATTGATTCTAGAAAAAGATATAAACTCGTGACAAAAGTTTTTTATTCTAAAAGAAATCACTATATGGCGGTATCATTCTCAGAAGATGGTATACACTTTGAAAAACTTAGGGAATGGCCCAAATATAATCCACGCGGTGATACACATAATTTCCCTTTTAGAGACAAAAAAACTCAAAAGTTTAAGCTAATAACTCGTATTTGGAAAGACGGTGTCAGAATTGCTGCAATTTCTGAAAGCGATGATTTCATTAACTGGTCAGAACCAAAAGAAATTTTGAGAGGCGATGGTTTTCAAGATCAAGTTTATTCTATGCCTGTATTTTTATATGACAATATTTATATTGGTTTAGCGTCAATTTATCATGAAGGCGATCGTTCAGCCAAAAACTTTGATCTTGTTGATGTTGAATTAAAATACTCGACAAGTTTAGAACATTGGGATAGAGTAGGAGAAAGAGGAGAATATTTTATACCTAGAGGTGTGGGCAATTATCCTGACGGTGAGTTTGATTGCGGCTGCATATATGCTTCTTCTCCTATCGAGATTGATAATAAGATGTTTTTTTATTACATGGGAAGTAATGGGCCTCATACTGGTTATAGAGAGACATATTTTGCAAGAAGTTGGATAGAAAAGGATAAATTCGCATACTACGAAACAAAAGATAAAAGTAAAGTAGGTCTTCTTTATACAAAGCCTTTCACATTATATGGTGATGAATTGTTGATTCTTATGGAACAAGAAGGATCCGAAAATCCCAAGATTTCTCTTTGTAGGGAAGATAACACGCCATATTCTGGATACGAATCAGAAAATTGTATCTTAACAGAAACAGGCACACCCTACAAAAAAATCAACTTTAAGGATAAGAAAATAAAGGATTTAAAGGGTAATTCAATTGTAATCTCCATAGAATTCTCAAATGCAAAAATTTATGCAATTGCGGGAGATTTGGAAAGCAACAAAAAAGACTGTGAATCCTAAACATATTAGATAATAAAACTACCAATGAGCAAATTTATAGGAGGGAAACTAGATGGCCAATTTTCAAATAAACGAAATAAAGGGAGTAATACCTGCGATTTTGTCTATCTTTAATAAAGAAGAAGAAATCGATGAAAAAAGTACAAGATCATTCATTGATTTTTTACTTGATCAAGGAGTTAATGGTTTATATTTAACCGGAAGTACCGGCGAAGCTTTTTTAATGAATTTAGAAGAAAGAAAAAAATATGTGGAAATTGTAGCAGAACAAGTTAAAGGAAAAGTCCCTATAATTGTTCACATTGGAGCTATTGGTACCAGAAATTCTATTGAACTGGCAAAACATGCATATAAAATTGGGGCAGATGCGATTTCATCCGTACCGCCTTTCTATTGGAAATTTCAGGAAGAAAATATCATCGATTATTACAAAGATATAGCTGCATCTGTTCCTCTTCCTTTTATAATCTATAATATCCCTCTTGCAGGTATTTTAACTTTAGATATTATAAAAAAGCTAGCGAATATAGAAAATATTAAAGGCATAAAATATACAGCAACAACTCACGATCAAATTTCTTCTATTAAAGACCAAATAAGCAAGGATTTTTTTGTGTATTCTGGTTGTGACGAAATGGCAATTTCAGGTTTAATCAATGGAGCTGATGGTATTATAGGTTCTTTTCTTAATTTAATGCCGGAATTATTTATAGAAATTTATGAGGCTATAGAAAATAAAGATTTAATAACAGCAACAGGAAAACAAAAGGATGCCATAAGAATAATAGAATATTCTCTTCATTTTGATTATTTTTCTGTTATACGTTTAGGTTTGAAATGGCTAGGTATAGACGCAGGATATTCACGTAGACCTTTTAAAAATTATGATACAGATGAAGAAAAAATTATAAAAAAAGGCTTCATTGAATTGAGGGAGAAATATCAAATAAAAGGAGTAAAATTTTTAGATTCTTTATAATTTTAAAAAGCAATACTTTTTTCGGCGACTAATAACTACACTTACTAAAAGATAATTCTAACAAAAATATATACCCACCAAACGAAGAAATATTTTGTTTTTATATATATAAATTTAATTTACAATAATAGTTAGGAACCGTATTCAAGGGAGTGAGTATTATGATCAATTATGTAGAATATAAAACTGATGTTCTAGTGGTCGGAGGAGGTTTAGCAGGAATCAGTGCCGCTATGGAAGCAGCCAAAAATAATGTAAATGTAACCTTGGTAGTGGCAGATAAAATATTTTCTGGATCTAGTTTTAACCCTTACACTTGGGGATTGGGAATAATAGCTCCCCTTAATGATGCAGATAAAGTTGATTTAGTAGAAAATATATATGAAGTTGGCTGTGGCTTAGTAGAGAAAAACTTAAGTTATACTCTTGTAAACAATATTGAAGACAGAATAAATGATTTACAAGATGTTGGAGTAGAGTTTAAAAAACCTGATAATCTAATGGGTGATAATACTTTAATACCATGTTTCGACAAAAAACACCGAAAATGGTATGGTTTTACATTTGAACAATCGAAACCAAAGCTTTATCAGCAAATAAAGAGTTTAAATATAAAAATTTTTGAAAGGCATAAAATCTTGAAGTTGATTAAAGGTGATGATACATTTGCTGGAGCTATAGCTATAAATGAAAATAATCAAATAATCTATTTCTCTGCTGCTTCTGTAGTAATAGCTTCTGGCGGTTTTGGTGGACTTTACAAGCATAATTTAAATACTCCAGATATTAATGGAGAAGGACTTTTTTTAGCGTTATCGGCTGGCTGTGAATTAATTAATTTAGAGTTTATTCAATTTATTCCAGGGTATATAAAACCTAAATACAAAACTATAATGGCTGAAAGAACTTTTAAGTTTGCCTCTTTGGAAGATCCTCAAGGTAATAACATACTAGAAAAATATCTACCTGAAGAGATAAACGCAAAAGAGGTTTTGATTGAACGATCAACACATGGCCCTTTTACAAGTAGATTAAAATCAAAATATGTAGATATAGCTTTATTTAAAGAATGCCTTTCCAACAAAGACTTCCAAGGAGTTAAATTAAAATATAATATCGATGTTTCAACTTTAGACGGCCTTTTAATAAAAGAATATTTTAATTGGCTGGAGAAAAAACAAGGAATAATGTATAATAACGAAATTACAATAGCTCCATTCGCACATGCTTCAAATGGAGGAATTAAGATAAATAGAAAAGCAGAAACTAATGTAGCAGGTATATATGCTGCGGGAGAAACAACCGGGGGAATGCATGGAGCAGATAGAATCGGTGGGTTATCTACCGCCAATGCTTTAGTTTTTGGAACCATAGCTGGAAATAGTGCTTCATTATATGCTAAGAAATACAGAAATCACGTTGACAAGGCCTTTGTAAAACGCCAACTTTCTTCTTTTATAAACAACATGAAAGTATCCAGTGTGGATCCTAATTCAATTATGATAAAAGTGAAGGATTTAATGTGGGAAAATGGGAATGTCGTAAGAAATGAAGAGAAGTTAGAATATTCCATTAAAGAAATCAAAAAAATGGAAAAATATTTTGATTATAAATACGATCTTTCTTATATACCAAATATAGCTAAACATATACAAGCATATAATTATGTAAAATTATCTTTAATTTTATTAAATGTAATGCTACTTAGGCGAGAAAGTAGAGGTCCTCATTACAGAGAGGACTATCCATACCAAATTTCTGATTTTGAAAAATATATAGTGGTTTCACAAGGTCAAGATGGAATGGTTAAATATACTTTTAAATCTACTAATAAGGATTCTCAATGATGTAAATATAATCTTTTAAGAAATAAAAATTTTAGCCAAGAGATTTATGTTAGGTGGTAAAATCAATATTCAAAAAGGATGCAATATATGGACACTTATACCCGCTGAAAAATGGGCAGAAGAGTATACTAAAACTAAACTATTGCCTTTTAAGGAAATAGTAGAAAAAAGTATGAAAAAAAGATGGAAAATGGAAATATTTTTCCCATGGTATAGAAGTTTTGAAGTTGGAATAAATTTATCTCCGTAAGTCAAAATCTTCTGTCATCGTTGAACAATCCGCCAATGAAGCCTCTGCTCACGTTTCTATTTTCTCCCTTGTTTTGATACTTTGCTGCAGCGTTTATTCTGTCTGCGAGTCTTGAAAACGGAAGGCTTTGTAGATAAATAGTTCCTGGACCTTTGAGGGTTGCTATGAACAAACCTTCTCCACCAAAAAGTGCATTAGTAAAACCTCCTATAAACTGAATATCATAATTCACAGTTTTTGAAAAACCTACTACACAACCAGTATCTACTTTTAAAATTTCACCTGGTTGCAACTGTCTTTCGATTAAAGCCCCTCCAGCATGAATAAAAGCCAAGCCATGTCCTTCTAATCTTTGAAGAATGAAACCTTCTCCACCAAATAACCCGGTGCCTATCCTTTTTGTAAACTCTACTTCTATTTCTATACCATTTGCTGCACATAAAAAACTGTCCTTTTGACAAATAAAAGTCCCATTGAATTCTATTAAGTCGATCGGTACAATTTTACCCGGATAAGGAGCACCAAAAGCAACATGCCCTTTGCCTTCCCCACTTTGTACAAAGTTTGTTATAAAAAAACTTTCTCCGGTCATCATCCTTTTCAAGCCTCTGAAAAGACCTCCACCCGTGTTGGTTTGCATCACTATTCCTTCTTCCATATACATCATAGCACCAACTTCAGCCCTAATACCTTCCCCTGGATCAAGCTCAATTTCCACTAGTTGCATATCATCACCATAGATTTTGTAATCTACCATGTCAGCCATTTTCTAATCCTCCTTAAATTTCAAAATTTGTTGTCTTTAAAAACTAGATATATAGCGCCCTTCCCCCGCTGCCCGCCCATGAGGAAAAAGGAACTTTACTCCTTTGCCCCACAGCGATTTTGATTCTTTCATATTATAAATTATTTGTACAAAAAATTAAATATAGAACTTATTAAATGGTCTTGATTTTTATTTTTTTTGTGATATAATATTAGTGGTAATTTAAAGAAAATTAATTAACAGAATGAGTGCCGAGGGCTTTTCGCCCTCGAGCTTTTTTATAAAAAATATTTTTTGGAACGAGAGGGGTGAATACCATGTTAACCAACAAAGAAATTAAACAGTTAATATGGGAAAAAGCCGATAATGTTGCTTCTAAGTTGGGTCTTGAAATTTTTGATATTTTAATTAAAGGTAGTAATAAAAATAAAATTCTAGAGGTTGTGATCGATAAGGCAGACGGATACGTGTCCATAGGAGATTGTGAAAGGTTTTCCAAAGCCTTTGACCCTTGGCTAGACGAAATTGACCTCTTTGACAAGAGTTATGAGTTAGTAGTTAGTTCCCCTGGACTTGATAGAAAATTAAGAGGCAAAGCAGATTACGAAAGATTCAAAGGAAAATTAGCAAAATTCATTTTAAAGGGGAAAGAGACGAAACATCCTGTAGTAATTGGTTATATTGACGATATATTGGAAGATCAAATTAAAATTACTGAAAAAGATTCTGGAAAATTATTTAACATCGATTTAAACGAAATAGACAAAGCCAATTTAGAAATTGAATTGTAAAATTTGAAAGATATGGGAGGTGTAGAACATTGAACTTAAACCTATTAGAAGCTTTAGACGCCTTGGAAAGAGATAAAGGTATAAGTAGGGACTCGTTAGTTGATATTATAGCTAAATCTATTAAAAGTGCGTACAAAAAAAATTATGGAGCAAAAAACGTTGAAATTGAAATTGATAAAAATCTAACAAAATTGAATGTTTATCAATTATGGAAAGTCGTTGAAACAGTTGAAAACCCTAAAGAAGAAATTTCTTTGGAAGAAGCTAAAAAAATTAATCCAAAAATAGAAATAGGTGAAATGGTAAGAAAAAAGATCAATCTTAAAAAGGATTTTAGGCGAGTTGCCGCTCAAACAGCTAAACAAGTGATACTTCAAAATTTGAAGGAATTGGAAAAGAAAAACTTGTTTGATAAATACGTAGCTTTAAAAAATAGGATTTCAACCGCTGAAATAATTAAGGTTAGTGATGAATATATTGACATCAGAATAGGAAAATTAGAGACTAAACTCCCTATGAAAGAGACAATTCCTGGAGAAACTTTTAAAAGCGGAGAACTTGTAAAAGTCTACATAAAAAACATTCAAAACACATCAAAAGGCCCAAAAATTATGGTTTCAAGAACTGTACCTGAACTCATTACAGAACTACTATCATCTATCGTACCAGAGATAGAAGAAGGTATCATAAAAATTGTAAAAATAGTCAGGGAACCCGGAATACGGACTAAAGTAGCTGTTGTCAGTTCCATGCCTGGAGTTGATCCTGTAGGTGCTTGTATCGGTGAAAAAGGTTCAAGAATCAGTGAGTTACTGAAAGAATTAAAAAATGAAAAAGTAGATATTATAGAATATTCAGAAGATCCTAAAATTTTTATAAAGCATGCTCTTGCCCCTGCTGAAGTAAAAAATATAATTCTTAACGAAGATGAAAAAACTGCTTTTGTTTACGTCCCAGAGAATCAACTTTCTTTAGCTGTGGGAAAGGGAGGGCAAACTGCTAGATTAGCAGCAAAGATTACTGGATGGAAAATTGATATTCACTCATTAAAATAAGTGAAAAAAAAATACCGCATCAGTCAATTAGATGCGGTATTTTTTTTGGGGTGAGAAATACAAATAGGTCATAATTATTACTTTAAAAAAAAGGAAGGGGGCGATACCTACTCTCACACGTCAAAGCGTAC
>NZ_JGVT01000007.1:0-294248 GCF_003665005.1 Petrotoga sp. Shatin.DS.tank11.9.2.9.3 | reverse complement strand
TCATGCCTGTTTTATAATTCTTACGTTTTTGTAACTGTCAAACTCAGGAACCATTTACCCACGAAATTTTGAAGAACAAAGAGATAAGTAGAGAATTATACGAAATGGGTAGACTTTTCTTCTAAAAATATTTAGCGGTGCTTTTTGCACCGCTATTTTTAAACGCATTATTAAAATCCACAAATAATAAACTTGCTTGACTTTTTGATCATATTTTATAAAGTTTTTTAGCCTTTTCTGAAGCTACTTTATGATCGACAATAGGTGTTGGATAATCGATGTCTTTTGGAATGTTCAAAGTATGTATTTGCTCTAAGTTAAGATTGGTTAATTCTGGTAACCAAGTCTTTATGTAATTACATTCAGGATCAAATTTTTGCTGTTGCAAAATTGGGTTAAATATTCGGAAAAAAGGCTGCGCATCACAACCTGTTGAAGCAACCCATTGCCAATTACCATTATTAATTGCAGGATCGTAATCAACTAGTCTTTGTGCAAAGTATTTCTCTCCCCATCGCCAGTCAATATGTAAATCCTTAACAAGAAAACTCCCTGTTATCATTCTTACTCGGTTATGCATCCATCCCGTTAGATTCAATTGCCTCATTCCAGCATCAACTATAGGATAACCTGTTCTCCCTGTACACCAAGCCTTAAATTTATCCACATCATTTTCCCACTGTATTTGGTTATATTTCTCCTTAAAGGAATTGCCTAAAACATGAGGGAAATGATAAAGGATATGAGTAAAAAAATCACGCCAGTGAAGTTGTGTAATAATTTCATGTTCATTACCGAAGTTTTCATTTACTTTTCCATATACCTCTCTCACAGAAACTGTTCCAAATTTAAGATGGGGAGATAACTTTGTTGTTCCATCGATTGAAGGCGTGTTTCTAGTTTCACTGTAATTTTTTAGTTTGACTATTCTCTCTATATAACTTAACCCTTCTTTTCGCCCACCTTTTAATATTAAATTTTCATTTTGAGGAAATTTATCAACCTGAAGAGCAATACTTGAGCTAATTTCTTCTGTAAAATAATTTTTAAATTTATTCTTCTGCGGTTCTCGCACATCTATTTTTTTGGATTTTTTTAAAAAATCGGTGAACTTTATATATGGCATACCATTATCTTTCAAAACTTCTGTGGGTTCATGTAATAAAACATCAAAATGTTCCTTGAAATCTACTCTTTCCCTTTCACAAATGGCTTTTATTTCGTTATCTCTTTTCTTACTAAATGGAGTGTAATCTTTATTCACGAAAACTGCTTCTATTCCTAATGTTTTAATTAAACTTTCAACTACTTTAGCAGTAAGTCCTTCAAAAAAATATAGTCTAGCGTTCAATTGGTGTAGCTGATCATTGAGTTCTTTCAGACAGGCGATCATAAATTGAACCGCATTGTCTGATTTGTAATCGTTATCTTTAATCTGTCGATCATCAAATATAAAAGCAGGTATGACTCTTTCACAACTTTGAAGTGCTTCTATGAGAGAAGTATTATCCTCTAACCTAAGATCTCGTCTGAATATGTGCAACCCAATTTTATATTTATAATTCGATATTTTTATCACCTCTAATGCCTTTAGCATGCCTTTTATAATTAAATAGAACTTGCTAACTTTATTAGTAGATAGATAAATTTAAAGTATTGAGAATTTTAAAACCCTACTTCAATTGAAAAGGATATTTTGATAAACGGCGTTGTTTCTCCGTACGGTCCAGGCCAACCTTCCACATCTTCTTTTCTCTCATCATCGTAGGGTGTTTCTAAATCTATTTCACCTTTGAGGTAGTGTTCGAAGGTAATTTTGTATCTGGTTGTTTCGTTGGCAATATCCAATCCTATTAAGTAACCTTCCATGTCGTTCCCGTAGTCAAAGCCTATGGGAATATCTTCTTCATCGTATTTGGCGGTATATTTCAAGTAAGGTGCCCATTGATTGTACATCCAAGTGTAAATCTTATAATACTCAATTTTTGGAGATATGTAGTATTGCGAAGTTTTACCTACTAATCTTGTTCCTACTCCCCAAGCGAATGCGGTCGGTTTGTAATCTGTTGCTCCCCCTTCAGTATCGGGTACAACAAAATCGTCCATCGCAAATTGCCCGTATATTTGCCAACCCTTGGTAGGAATGATAGAAGCATCTACTCCCAACATATTATTTGAGAATCCTTCACCAAGGTTGTTATGAGCTATACCAAAAGGGTTAGCATCAGAAAGGTCAGGATATTTACCGCCGATCAAATTTAATTCGTTCAAAGAAAGTCTAACTCTATCGAAAAGATTAAATTCTAATCTGTGTATAAACAAAGTTTTTAAAGGATCAGAATACCCAAAATCTTCCAATCCAGATCTATCAGAATTACCATCAAAAGAGGTATCTTTTTGCCTTTTTAACTCATCTTCAGTTAAGTAAGGGTCGAAGAAGTACATGGCTGAGACAATTCTCATACTTCCGGCATCGTATCCACCCATGAACCCAGTAACATAGGGTAATGAGTCAGATAGATATACCCCTCTTTCCAAATCTGACCAATTCGTTTCAAATATTCCACCAATCAGCCACAGAGGATCAAAAGATTTGTAGAAGAAGCCAGGGTAAACTTCAAAATCATCGTTTGAATTTATTGGATAAGGTGTTATGTTTGTAAAATCTTTTCCTGTGTATATTGAAGATAGTAGATAAACTTCGTTTGCAGTTATCTCAGAGAAGCCCTTCGTATTAAAAAAAATGAAGATAAGTACTAATGTTTGAAGCGTTACTATTTTTCTAACTTTCTCCATATTTATCAAAGAACTCTTCTTCACTCATTATAGTAATTCCATAACTTTGAGCTTTATCTAGTTTAGAACCAGGGTTTTCTCCAACGACTAGGATATTCGTTTTCTTCGTCACGTTTTCAGAGAAGGTTCCACCTTTAGATTCAACGTATTCGGCGAATTCTTGTCTTGTCATTTTAGAAAGAGCACCGGTTTGACATATAACTAAACCTTTTAGAGGTCCTTCTAATTTTTCTTCTTCTTTTTTCCCCATGTTGACTCCTGCATCTTTTAATTTCTTAACGATCTTTTTAACTTCTTCCTGTGAAAAAAACTTTATAATTGCATTTGCTATATCTTCACCAATTCCCTCTATTTCTACAAGTTCATCGAATTTTGCATCTATTAAACTGTCTAAATTTTTAAAATGATTTGCAAGGTCTTTCGCAGTTTTTGAACCAACATTTGGTATACCAAGAGCGTTAATTAATCTATCCAGTTCTCTATTTTTGGATTGCTCTATTTGTGTCAATATATTTTCTACTGTTTTGTCTCCTATACCTTCTCCCAAGCTTCTAATTTTTTGTTCGTTTAAATAATAAAGATCGGCTATATCTTTAAGTAAACCTGCATCTACCATTCTTTTTAATATCTTTGGCCCAAGCCCTTGAATATTCATTGCGTTTCTTGAAACGAAATTTTCCAACGTTCTTAAAAGCTTTTCTGGGCAAGAGGGATTCAAACATCTTATTGCCACTTCTGATGACTTTATTTTTCCAACTTTTCCACCACAGACAGGGCATTTTTCAGGGGGTCGGATTATTTTTTCTTCCCCAGTTCTTTTTTCTTTAACGGGCCCTATAACTTGGGGAATTATGCCACCTGCTTTTTCAATTAATACATAATCGCCTTCCCTTATATCTCTTTCTTTTAGATAATCAAAGTTGTGCAAACTTGCCCTTTTTACTATTGTTCCTTCAAGTTGTATGGGGTCAAATTCTGCAACAGGAGTTATTATCCCTGTACTCCCAACTTGCAGTTTTATAGCTTTTAGTTTCGTTTCTTTCTGTTCGGCTTCAAATTTGAAAGCAATTGCCCATCGTGGGGATCGGGCGGTTTCACCAAGGAGTCTTTGCAGTTCAAAACTGTTCACCTTAACTACTATCCCATCTACTTCGTATTCTAATTCCTTTCTCCTTCGATTCCATTCTTTCCAAAATTCTATAACTTGTCCGATATCTTGGGCATTTTTGTAATTAGGATTGATTCTGAAACCAACTTCTTTCAGAAAATTTATCGCTTCTTCTTGAGTTTCTAAGTTGTAATTTTGAGGGAAGATAACGTAATACAGGAAAGAGCTTAACTTTCTTTTTGCCACTTCTGTACTATCCAAAAGTTTTAAAGTGCCCGCTGTTGCGTTTCTAGGATTAGCGAAAACAGGTAACCCTTTTTCTTCCCTTTCTGAATTTATTCTCACAAATTCTTTTTTTGGCATGTATATTTCTCCACGTACTTCAATAGTTAGATTTTCCCTCAATCTTAAAGGAATAGAGGGGATCGTTTTTACGTTTTGCGTGATATCTTCTCCGGTTGTTCCATCGCCTCTGGTTATAGCTTGAGTTAATACTCCATCGGTGTACCTTAAAGCTACCGATACTCCATCTATCTTTAGTTCACAAAAGTACTCAACATGGTTTAAACTCAAGTTCTTTAAAACTCTTTTGTGAAAATCTAAAATTTCTTCTTCGTTGTAGGTGTTATCTAAAGATAACATCGGTATCAAATGATTTACTTTATTGAATCCCTCAACAACTATACCACCGATTCTTTGAGTTGGAGAATCAGGGGTTTTCAATTCGGGATATTTTTTTTCGAGCTCCACTAGTTCTTTAAAAAGTTTATCGTATTCCTGATCCGAGATAATAGGATCAGCCAATACGTAGTATCGGTAGTTATGTTCTTCTATTTCTGCTTTTAACTTTTCGTATCGTTCTTTTATGTTTTTTGGTATGTCCAAATTACAATCCCCCTTTAGTCCTCATCTATCACAACCGCTGTTGCTACGGCAAACTCTCTTTCATGGGCTATAGATATGTGTATCGTTCCGTTACCTCCAAACTTTTCAAATAGATATTTCACCGATTCTTCATCTAAATACGGTTCTCCACTTTGTTTGTTTAATACGGTAATTTGTGAGTAAGGGATAAACCTTTTGAAACATTTTATTAAAGATTCTTTTACTGCAAAACGACCCGCTGCATATTCTTTTTTTCTTTTTTGCCCTTTAAACGTATCGTATATTTCTTTTTCTTTCTGAGAGAGAATTTTTTGGACGTTTTTTTCGTTGATCCTGTCGACTTTTACGATGTCAACTCCTATTCCTCTGATCATTGATTAGCAACCTCACATTCGCACCTGGCTCGATCTTTTGTAGAAAACTTTCAACTTTTTGGTCATTTAAGTAAATTTCATAAGATTGAATTTCTTCAGTGTTTATGGAAAGATGGGAAAACACATCTATTAATTGAACATCCTTTTTTACCTTTTTAATTGAATAATTAGCTCCATTGCTCACTTCTTCTTCTATGTCAACTATTTTTCCATCATAGGATGCGATTACTTCTTCTTTGTTTAAATGAACCTCTTTCCCATTTAAAAATACTTTCATCTTTTCGGTTTCGATATCCAGGAATTCTTTTATCTTAGGGAGTTTTACCGCTTTTGTTTTTAGAAGATCTCCATTTTTTATTTGATAATCTTTATCTAAGATTTCTTCGCCTTTCATGATGATCGTACCCACAGGGACTTCATATGGAAGGTTATTTATTGTGAAGAAAATTTTCTCGTTGTACTCTTTAAATACATCCTCTATTTTTGGAGGTGAAGTATATATTTTATCTCCATCTTTGATCTCTTCTTCTAAACTTTCTACTTTTTCCCCATTTTTTATTACTACAGGATAAGTGGTTTTGGGTTCCCCATTTAAGTAAAATTCAATGGGTTGAATCACGTCTTTCAATTTCAAATTGACAGGTTTGCCGTTTTTGGGTTCTTCTATTTCAATGTGATCACCTGGTTTAATGGGAGAATGTATATCCGCAGATACGCCGTTTACTGTTATTTTTGCCTTTTCGCCCATATTCCCCTTTTTTATCTGTAATTTTTCGTTCAGTTCGAAAGCTATCGCAGGGGAGGGCAGTCCAACCAATTTGTCTAGCGAATAACCTGATTGTAGTAACGCTTGTAAGACGTTCATGTCTTTACCTATGATTAACATATTTACATTTCTTCCGTTTATTTTGATGGTATTGAATACACTACCCTGTTTTTTCAGTGCGACATTTACTATACCTAAAGGAGTTATGTATTCACTACCTTCCATTCTTTTTGATTCAAAAATGATATTCTCCAAATTTTTGGTAGTTTTCAGAGATACCCTTTCTTTGGGAAGCCCAAGTTTACTGGCTAATTTTTCGGTAAAAGTTGGTACTTTCCCTCCTCCACCTACTACCATCACAGCAACGGGAGGTTTCCCGTTTAGATTTAATATTTCTTTAGCTATTTTATCCGTTATGTTGTCTATAATAGGGGTTATTATCTTAATTACTTCTTCTTTTCTTACAATTTGTGGACTATCCAGGATATCGTTGTAGGTAATTTCATCGCTTTGAGATAATTGTTTTTTAATCATTTCAGCGGTTTTGAAATCCACCAATAGTTGTTGAGATATAGTATCTGTTATCTCATCTCCAGCTAAAGGTACCATTCCATAGCCGGTTATTACCCCTTTATTCGATATAGATATGTCGCTTGTTCCTGCTCCCACATCCACCATTGCAACATTCAGGTTTCTCAAGTCCTCGGGTACAACTAAACTTGTGGCGGCTATCGGTTCCAATGTGACATGGATAGGTTTTAATCCTACTTTATCCAATACAGACATCATAGCTTCTACAACATTTTTTGGTAGATAAGCTGCCAAAACTTTTACCTTTGCTTGATTACCTCTTTGCCCTTCTAGATGTTTAATCCATTGATTATCAAGACTGTAGTAAAGTATTGAGTATCCTACGCAGTACATTTCTTGTGAGTAGTTTAATTTTTCTGTAGATGCTTTGACTGCTTCGAGTTCCATCTTTTTGATTGTTTCACTATCTAAATAACCATGAGTTGAAATATCGAGGCTGTATGAGCCAATTGAAGAGATTAGAAACCTACCAGCTATGGCGATAGCAACTTCGGAAAGATTTATGGAACTTTCCTCTTCCAGTGTTTTCTTTATTTTGAAAACACCTTTTGCAACCTTGTTGACGTCATGAATCTGTCCGTCAAGCATCGCTCTATTTTCGTGTTCAACTTCTGCAAAATGCTTGATTATTATACTTTCCGTTTCTTCATCATATTCTGCTAATATCCCTACAAGAGTCCTTGTACCTATATCAAGTCCAAAGAGCATTTCCATTCCCCCATTATTTAAACTTCTATTACTGTCGCCCCTGTTCCCCCTTCTTCACTTCGAGCGATTTTGAAATCTTTAATTAGAGATGATTTTCTTAAATAATCCCAAATCCCCATAGCTAGTTTCCCAGTTCCTTTTCCGTGTATTATCCTTCCCTCTTTTATTCCAGAACTTATTAAATCCGAAATAAATTTTTCTATTTCGGGTATAGCTTCATTTACCGTATAACCTCTAATATCTAATTCGGATTTTACACTTTTCTTTTGATCTATTTTAACGTAAATCCTTTTTTCTTCACTTTTTTCTTTATCTGAGTTAATTACAGGCTCAATCTCCGTTGGACTATAAGTTATCTCTATCGGAGAACCATCAATCTGAACGGTTATCTTGGAGTTTGTAATCCTTTTTACTGTCCCCTGAATATTATTGGATGCTTTTACTTTCATTCCAACTTTTATCTTAGACTTTTCGATTTTTCGCCCTTTTTGATTTTGAGATAACGCTTTTCTCATCTCTTCAAGTTGTGAAGCCATATTTTCAGATTCTTTTAGTTTTTTGCTGATTTCTTGTGAATCGATTTGATCTTTTTTTTGCTTAATTTCTTTTAATACGGTTTGAATTTGGTTTCTCATATTTTTTATCTGTTCTTTAAGTTGATACAACTCGGGTTCAAGACTTTCTATCTCTTTTTTCTTTAGTTTTTGTAGTTTTTCTTCGTACTCCTTTTTCGTTTTATCGATTTCTTCTTCTTTTTTCTTGATCCTTTCTAAACTTTCTTCGTATTCATTGTGGATAGAAGTTAATCTACTTAGTATTTTTTCACTTTGTGAAAATTCTTCGTTGAGATTTATTTTACTTTCTTCTATAATTTTAGGGTCAATGCCCAATCTTTCGGCTATTTCAATGGCATGGGATGCTCCGGGTACGCCTACAATTAGTTTGTATGTAGGTTTAAGTGTTTCAATGTCAAAATACATAGAAGCGGCGAGTAGTTTTTCTTCTTCCAAAGAGAATGTTTTGATCTCAGACAGATGTGAAGTAGCAAATATTATGGGCCCTTTCATTAGCAGATACTTCAAAATAGCTTTGCTTAAGGCAGCTCCTTCAATGGGATCGGTTCCTGTTCCTAATTCATCTATCAAAACAAGCGACTTTTCATTGACACTTTCAAGTATATTTTTTAAATTCAACAAATGGGCAGAAAAAGTGCTTAGGTTTTGAGATATATCTTGTTGGTCTCCTATATCCGTGTAAATTTCTTCTATAAAAGGGATTTCAGCCTTTAAAGCTAAGACTGGTAAAGCAGAATGAGCCATAAAAAAAGCTAATCCAATTGATTTCAAAGAAACCGTTTTACCCCCTGTGTTGGGGCCCGTTATTATCATCCCGTTTTTATCGAGTTCTACATCTATGGGGACTATTTTTTCTTTTGGTATTAATGGATGTTTTAGTTCTTTGAGAAGAATCTTTTTAATAGTATGGGGTGTAGTGAATACTGCATTCATATCTTTGGCATATCTGGCTTTCGCTATATTGGCATCTATATATTCTATTATTTCTATATTTTTTTCTATTTTAAATTTGTTTTTTTGAAGTTCAAAGGTCAAATTTGAGAGTATCCTATTGATTTCGTTCTTCTCTTGTGAGAATAAATCTGTAAGCTTTTCGTTCAGTTCTATAATCGTATCTGGTTCTACAAACAAAGTAGCACCGGAATCGGATCTTCCAACGGTAATACCTTTTATAACATTTCTACTTTCACTCTTTAACGCTATGCATAATCTCCCGTTTCTTTCCACAGGCTGATCTAAAGAAAGGTATTTGATATACTTACTTTTTATCTTGTTGAATTCTATATTTAATTGACGTTTTACCGTGTCTATGCCGTTTCTTATTCTTTTTAATTCGATTGAGGCGTTATCTTTAATTTCTCCTTCAGGAGTAAAAACTTTAAAGATCTGATCTTTTAACTCAAGTAAAGGTTTGTAATCTGATATCTTATCAGTGAGTAGATCGTTTATACCGTTGTAATGTTTGTGGATGGCATAACCGTCTTGCAAAAACTCTCCAATCTTTCTGAATTCTCTACCTTCAACACTTTCTTTGTTGCCGATCTTTTCAATTATCGAAGGGATATAACTTAAACCGTACAAATCTTTTAATGTACCTTTAATCGCCATATCAAAAAAAACTCGAGAAATGTTCACTTCTCGGTCTAATTCTGTTAGATCTTTGTACATTTTTACATTTTTTGAAAAATAACCTTTCCCATAATCGGTATGACTATAGGTTGAAATTAAATTTAATATTTTTTCGATTTCCAAATCCTTGTAGGTTTTTTCTAAAATTTAAAACTCACTCCCAACGAGATTGGTAGATAATTAACGGTTAGACTTTCTTCTTCGTAGTACCGTGTCTCGTAACCAACAGACAGAGATAAATTGTTGTAGCTGATACCTCCATTAATAAGTATTTCCGTTTTAAAGGTTTTAAAATAGTCTTCCGTGTGTACGCCTCCGAAAGCGGTTACCAATAAATCTAAATTGCCAATTATATTGGTAGTATATTTCATATTCAAACCGAGAGAAATTCCAACATCTTCTACACTTTCCAAGCTCTCTAATAAATTGTAATTGTAGAAAAATCCCACATAGGGTCCATAAGAAATTTCTTCACTATCTTCGGTTGGAATTAAAAAAGAAATCCTTCCCCCTGTGTAATCTAAACTCTTTTGAATGTCTGTAGTACCTGTTGAATCAAGTGTGTAGGAGTATGACGGGGTTAGTAATAACTCAAAAGCATACGTGACAGTAGTTATGATAAAGAATATGGAAAGTACTAAAAAAAGTTTATTTTTTATCATTTTTTTACTCTCCCTTTTATTCATAAGATGATTGAGTTTTAACCTTGGAGATAATTTTTTCAAAGTTTTCCTTTATCGCTTTTATAGAAAGACCGCATTCGTCTAATTGTTCTTCTCTTGTTGCATGAGAAACAAACTCATCTTTCACACCAAATGAGTAAATTTTCTTATTTCTCAGTTTGAATATCTCTTCGTTGAAACCACCTTTCAAACTTCCCTCTTCATAAACAAAAATATATTCAGCCCTTTGTTCTAATATTTCCAAAAAGTATTCATTTAAAGGTTTGACACTTCGTACCCCGATTATATTAACGTCATAATCTTTAAGAGCATCATAAACATTTTGAGAGATAGTTCCAACGGCAAGGGCGTATATCCTAGAATCAGCCATTTTTAGATACTTCCACTCACCATCTACTATTTGAAGATTGTCGAGTATATTTTGTATTTCTATCGTTTCTCCATCTCTTGGAAATCTAATAAACCGAGGCTTTTTCAAACCCTTTATTACAGAAGTGTAAATCATATTAGCTAAATCTTGGGCGTTCAACGGCGTCCAGATTTCAACATTTGGAATTAACCTCGTATATGCTATATCAAAAACCCCATGATGAGTTGGACCATCTTCTCCAACCAAACCGGCCCTATCCAACAAAAATAGAACTGGGATCTTTTGTAAGGCTACATCATGAATAAGTGAATCAAACGCTCTTTGCATGAAAGTAGAGTAAATATCAACAACCGGCAAAACCCCACCTAAAGACAGAGCAGACGCCGTAGTGACTATACTTGGTTCGGTGATACCCATATCGATGACCTTGTCAGGGCATATTTCTTGAAGGACATTTAACCCAGTCCCATCGGACATAGCTCCCGTAAAAGCTAAAAACTCATAATCTTTTAAATGAGATAACGTATGCCCAACAATTTTACTGTAAGAGACTTTGTTCAGTTCTTTTTTGGATACGCCATGATATTTGGTGGGAGATTTCTCGGTTTCTTCGAAACCTTTGCCTTTGGTGGTAACAACATGCAGTATTACAGACTTCTCATCATAAGCTTTAATGAATTCTAAAAACTCTTCCATTTTTTTGATATCATGTCCATCGACGGGTCCATAATACTTGATTCCTAACTCTTCAAACAGCGATGCTGGAGTATCATAAATAGAGAATTTTAAAGCGTTTCTGACTTTCTTTAAAACTGATTCTACATCCTTACCCAAAGAAGAATCTTCTAAAGAACTCTTTAAAATTTCTTTTGCTTGGGTATATTCTTTTTTTATTCTAAAATTATTCAACAATTGGGAAATCGTTCCTACATTTTTTGAAATAGCCATGTTGTTATCGTTTAGAACTATTTTAACTTTTACATCTTGATAGTTCAACTGATTTAACGATTCAAGAGCCATCCCACAACCTAAGGCTCCATCTCCAATAACAGCAACTATATTCCTTTTCCTGTTTTTTATCTTATCAGATAGTGCATAACCCAAAGAAGCTGCTATGGAAGTCCCTGCATGCCCAGCACCGAATCTATCCGCTGGTGATTCGTAGATATTTGTGTACCCACTTATGCCACCTTTTTCACGTATGGTTTTGAAATCTTTCCAACGGCCCGTCAAAAGTTTGTGCACGTAAGATTGATGACTGGTATCCCAAATAATAACGTCTTCTATGGGGTCAAATATCCTGTACAATGCAATTGTTAATTCCACAACGCCCAAATTCGAAGCAAGATGACCATTGTTGTTGTATACAACGTTAAAAATATACTTTCGAATTTCTTGAGCTATTTCTTCTAATTCTTTGTAACTCATGTTCTTAAGTGCATTATACAGAGGAGTATTTTGTGAGGTCATACATGTCGTATAGATTTTAGTTACTTAAAATCTATACTTCCCCCCTTTCAATTTTATGGCTCTACATAATCGATGCTTGTGAACGTGCGATCTTATCCATAATTCCATTAACAAAAGCTGCGGCTTTTTGAGTCGCATAAGTTTTGGTTAACTCCGTTGATTCATTTAATATTACTTTGACGGGTATATCTTTTTTGTTTATTAGCTCGTAGATAAAAATTCTCATTACGGTTTTTTCAATGTTTCCTATTCTTTCTACGCGCCAACCCTCTGAGTATTTGTTGATCAACGCATCATACTCATTTTTATTTTTATAAATATCTTCAATGTATTGTTTAGCTTCCAAATAATAACTTTCTTCTAGATGCGCCTGTTCGTTTAATTTTTCAAAAGTGAATAATATGTTGTCTAATTTAACATCCTTTATGGATAGTTGGAAAAGACTTTCAAAAATTAACTTTCTCATCATCCTTTTTTTCGGTATGTTTTCATTCATTCTTGTCCTTTTGTTCGTCATCCTCCTTTTCACTTTCAGGGGATTCTTCATTTTCCAAAGTTTCTTCTTCCGTTTCTTCTATTTCTTCGTATTCTTCTTCCAACTCTTCTGGTTTTACAAGATTTTCGATGGATACGTCAATATTCGATACATAAACCTCCGCAATTTTTTCAAGATCGTCTTTAATCACTTTTTGAATATTTTTAGAAAATTCAACGATGTTTTGCCCGTATTTAGCAGGTACTTTTAACGAAATACTAACACTGGCGTCGTCATTAATTGTAATCTTTATACTTTTTTGCAAATCTTTTTGAATTTTCTCGTTATACACCTTTTGTTCCTTCAGATAACCTTCTACACTTTTGAAAACTAAATCTTTTAACACATTTTCTGAAATGCTTATTTCTCCAAAATCATTTTCCTCGTTCAAAGGCATTGTTTTTCCCTCCTTAAGATTAATATTTTACCTATTTTGTAATTATATCATAAATTAAAACATTTTTAACTGATTTTCCTGTGATTCATATTTTTTCTTGTTAATATTTTTAATTCTCTTCAACCTACTTTCCAAGTCAACTCTATTTGACAGTTGAGACAATATTTCTTTTGATCTTTCAATTATTTCTATGGGAAATCCTGCCAATCTTGCTATTTCTATACCGTAACTGTTGTCACTGGTGCCATCTTCAATTTTGTGTAAAAATATAACCCCATCCATAGTTTCTAAAACTTTTATCCTTTTTGCAGCAACTTCTTCGTATATATGTGACATATAAGTCAACTCAGTATAATGGGTAGCGAAGATTGTATTGCATCTTTTAACTTGAAATAAATATTCTGAGATTGCCCATGCAACAGAAATACCATCTAACGTACTCGTACCTCTTCCCACTTCATCAAGGAGGACAAGACTGTTATCCGTCGCTTTATTCAATATAGTTGAAACCTCTAACATCTCGACTAAAAAGGTTGATTTTCCACTGACTATATCGTCCCTTGCTCCAATTCTTGTAAATATACCATCATAAATAGGGATTTCAGCCTTTTCAGCGGGAACAAAGCAACCAATTTGTGCCATCACACTTATAAGCCCTATTTGTCTTATAAAAGTTGATTTTCCACTCATATTTGGACCTGTCAAAATTATATAAAATTTGTCTTCGCTTAAAAATAAGTCGTTAGGAGTAAATTCATCTACAAATCTTTCCACCACTGGATGTCTTGAGTTGATTATTTTGATTTCTTTGGAGTTTTGCACAAAAGTTGGCCTTTTGTAATTGTAAACTCTACTAACCTCTGCAAAAGACCTAAACACATCCAATTCAGCGATCTTATTGGATAGTTTTTCTATTTTATCTACGTATTGGCTTAGATGTGTCAATACCTTATCGTAAATATCTTTTTCAATAACCTTTATTTTCTCTTCTGATAATGCTAAGCGTTGTTCAACTTCCTCTAATTCTTTTATAGTGTACCTTTCCGTATTAACCAGCGTTTGTTTCCTAACGTAATCATCAGGAACTTTGGAGGACTGCGCTTTTGAAACTTCTATATAGAAACCATAGATCTTATTCCTTCCAACTTTCAAACTGCTAATCTTAGTTTTTTCTTTCTCCCTCTTTTCAATATCTTTCAAAACGCCATCTAAGTTATTAAATAGGTTCCTATACTCATCTAACTCTCCTGAAACACCTTCTTTAATTACTTTCCCGTTACCAGGAGCAATAGCAGGTTCTTCAATAATGGTATTTTCGATAAACTCTTTAGCTTCTTTAAGAACATCTACACCATCAAAAAAATCAGACAATCCTGGATTTGAAGTTAAAGATTCAATTATATAGGGAACCACTTCCAAAGAATCCTTTAAGGCTATAAGGTCTTTTGGGGTTGCCTTCATCAAAGAAATCCTGGAAGAGATCCTTTCGAGATCTTTTACAGATGCCAAATATTCTTTTAGTTCTTCCAATAAAAGAGGATCTTCAACTAAATGTTCGACTTTGTTCAACCTTTCTTCTATATTTTCTTTATCGGTCAAAGGAGTAAGGATGAATTCTCTCAATTTCCTATTCCCCATACTGGTTTTTGTTAATTTTAGAATGTCGTAAAGAGTTTTCCCCTTGTTTGAATTGGTGGGAAGAATACCAAGATTTTCTATAGTGTTGGAATCTAAAAACATGTATTTTTTTGTCTTAAATCTTTTTGGAAGTTTCATGTGTTTGATTTTTGAAAATTGTGTGACTTCTAAATACTTTAAAACGGCGTCGGCTACTTTTAATTCATCATCGTCGTAATCCAAATGATCAAGACTTAAAACTTCGTAGGTTTCTTTCAAATGGTCTTTGAAATTGTTTGAAAAGTACCATTCGTCCAATATTTCTACATAAATCTCGTTGGTTAAATTTTTTATCTTTTTTGATAGTTGTTCAAGTTCTTTAGATAACAAAATCTGTACCAAACCAAAAGAGGAAATAAAGTCCAATAGTTCATCCTCTTTGAAGTCAAATGAATCTAAATAGAAGTCACCGGTTGAAAAATCAAAAATAGCTATTTTGTACAAATTCCCATTTTTGGTAATCAAGGCGGCAAATCTGTTACTTTCTTCCAACATTCCTTCGTCTATGATGGTACCAGGCGTCAGTATTCTAGTTACTTTTCTATCGACTATACCTTTTGAACTTTGAGGATCCTCCATCTGTTCACATATAGCTACTTTATACCCAGCATCTAAAAGCCTTTTTAAATAGTTGTTTAAGGCATGGTATGGAATCCCTGCCATAGGATTACCATTTCTTTTCGTTAAGACAATTTGCAATATTTCACTGACTTTTTTGGCATCTTCAAAAAAAGTTTCATAAAAATCTCCGAGTCTAAAAAGTAAAATAGAGTCTTTATATTCTTCCTTTATCTTTAGATATTGCTTTATCATCGGAGTTAAGTCACTCATAATTGATCCTCCTCACATTCTTTGACGCCATGTTACCTTTTAACAATTGGTTTATTACTAATATATCATCTCTTTAATCAAAAGAAGGACGCATTATTTCAGGCGCCCTCTTTTGATTGAAAAGTTAATAAAATTTGGTTGGTGATAAATAAAACGGTGTTCCATTATTTTTCGTTGTTTTCTTTAGTGGTGGCTTCACTCTTGGTTGTTATAACTTTATCTATGAGACCATAGTTTAGAGCTTCTTGTGCATTCATAAAAAAGTCTCTCTCAGTATCTTTTTCTATTTTTTCTAAAGATTGTCCAGTATGTTTACTAAGTATGTTGTTTAGATCATCTTTTAATCTTAAAATTTCTCTAGCGTGTATTTGTATATCGATCGCTGTTCCTTCGGCGCCACCCCAAGGTTGATGTATCATTATTCTTGAATAAGGTAAAGAATACCTTTTACCTTTTGCACCAGCAGCCAATAATACCGCTCCCATAGAGGCAGCTTGACCTATACATATAGTTGAAATATCTGGCTTTACGTACTGCATCGTATCGTATATTCCTAATCCTGAGGTTACAGAACCTCCTGGAGAGTTTATGTATAAAAATATATCTTTGTCTGGATCCTGAGATTCTAGGAAGAGTAATTGGGCAATTATTACATTAGCCACATCATCGTTTATGGGTGTTCCTAAAAAAACTATTCTATCTTTCAACAATCTAGAATAGATATCATAAGCCCTTTCGTATCTTCCTTCAGTTTCTATAACTACCGGCATAGGTATTGACATAATTTATCGCCTTCCTTTCTTGATCTTTTCTATAATTTTTTTGGCTTCAAGTGTAGATAACACTATTTGACCGCTATCCATGTAAATAATCGATTTGACTGCTTTGCCATATGAAGCATCAATTAAACTGACAGAAGCAGTTAAAGGTGGAGGCAAATTTTCTAACTCGTTTGCATCTCCAAACTGAGTAACTACATCTATTCCATGATAAATCTTTTTTATTTTACTAAACTGAACAAAGGAATCTGGGACTATAGAATGAATCCTCTCTGTAGGCACAAAAACACCTTTTCCAACCGATATAAACATTCCTATCAATCTTCCTCTTCCATATGCTTTTTGCTAAATTAATTATACACAACAAATATTATTTTTTGATTAAATTATCCTTAATCGATATCAGCCGACTCGCTCAATTGATTTTTTATCTTTTCGTATTTTTCATCAATTTGTGCTTTTTCTTCCTTTAAGCCGACTAATTTTTCTCTTGCGTAGGTGAGTATATCCAACGCTTTTTTGTAAATTTCAAGGGCATTTTCAATGTCCAATTCGTCTTGCTTTTCATTTTGAAAGTAATCGTTGATACGTTCTAAGAGTTCTAATTGTTCTTTGAAGCTCAAGTTTTTAATTTCTTCCTCACTGAGTTTAATTATTTCTTCCATCCTTCTTATTCACCTCTTTCATTGAATTTCTTCTTGCTTTTAGAAACTTTAACCATGTTTAGCGCCCCTTCGCCCCGCAGCCCGCCCATCTAAAGTTATCCCCATTTTTGAATCTTTTCGATGCTAGATTCAGCTTCTCCATCTTTAAATATTAATTTAACCTCGTCTTTTGTTTGTAATTTTTCAACACTATCAATGATATCTTCGCCTTTTTTTACCAAAACTCCGTTATTTAAAAAAGCAGCAAAAGGACTCGACTTAGTGAGCTCTTGAAAAGTACTAAATAAAAGCCTTTCTGATACTTCGAACTTACTTTTCAACTCAGAAATAATTTCATTCGTTGTACTTATTATATTTTGATTGTAAGTTTTGATGCTATATTCTATGAATCTTTGAATATATAGTAATTTGTTTAAAGAGATTGATTTTTCACTACTTTCAATCATTTGATTAATCTTTCTATTAATGCTAAGTTGATCTTCGTCCAAAACTCTGAACATATTTATCAATTCTCTACCGAGGTAGTATTTAATGTTGTTAATTGTATTGAAAGAAAGTAAGTTCTCCATTTGGGAATAAACATTGGTAAAAGAATAGGTTATATTTTTTTCTAAAGTTTCTAGAGTATCTGCGAAATAGTTAATTTGGTTGACTATGTCTCTTGATACCTCTGTAGGTGTTGAATAGTTTTTCCAACTAACATAATCAGGGATTGTAGAATCTTGCTCGTGACCTATTCCTGTAAGAACAGGGATCTTTCTATTAAACTTTGCTATAAGAGAACCAAGTTCAAAATCATCAAAATACATCAGATCGCTTTTTGAACCGCCTCCTCTAATTATAACAACTACATCGTAATCGATGCTTGACTTTAAAATGGCAAACAAGGCTCTTTTGATTCCAGGCACTGTTTCTGCTCCCTGCATGGGGGCAGGGTATAGGTGTACAATAGGAATAAACCTAGAATGATTAATGTTTTTTTGAAAATCTCCAAAACCTGCGGCGGTTGGTGAAGTAATAACGGCTATCTTTTTTATTGGATCAAGTTCTATTAGTTCATGTTTCACTTTCCTCAAAAGGTTGCTCTTTTCCAGCTTTTCCAATATTTCTTTTTTCTTCTTTTCTATTTCAGAAGCACCTAAAGGTATTATTGATGAGCCTGATACTACATACTTAGCTTCTCTTTTCCAAAAATTAACAACCCCTTGAAACTTCCATCTTTTGTTGAAGAGTTCCCTTTCGTTGTCAATACTGCAATGTTCAAAAACATATGGAACAACAGTTTGGCTGAAAACAACTGTTATTGAATAATTGGAACTTCCCACCCTTTGAGAAAGTTCGACGTAGAGATCCCCTCTTTTGCTATACTTTGCATGAGTTACATCACCTATAACCTCGATCTCTTGTCTGTAAAGAGGAGAACTGCTGAATATACTGTTCAAATATTCTATCAACCCTTGTATACTTTCAAATTTAAATTCTTCTTGTTGGGAAAATAACAACGGTAAGCTCTCCTTTCACTTGATCTTTGGATTCAAAAAATTTTATCCCTTCAGAAATCTTCCCTTTAAAAAATTCTTGATACAGTTTCGTCATTTCTCGAGCAACGAGTACATCTATCTCTCCAAAAATTTCCAAAATCTCTTGCAAGGTTTTTTTTATTCTATTTGGAGATTCAAAAAAAACTATTGGATATTCGAACTCTTTTATCTCTCTCAAAAGTCTTCTCAATTTTTTATCCCGAGGTAAAAAACCTAAGAACAAAAACTTCGAAGCAGGGAATCCACTCACAGCTAAAGCAGAAGTTAAGGCTGAAGGGCCTGGCACCACATCTATTGGAATACCTTTTTCCCAACATCTTTGTACTAAGTTAAAGCCAGGATCTGCTAAAACAGGCATACCCGCATCTGATACTAAGGCTGTTATATTATGACTTTCAATCAAAGATAGAACTGTGTCCATAATCTTTTCTGAGTTTGCCTCGTTGAAAGTGAATAACTCCTTTTTGCCCAGTTCAAAATGATTTATCAATTTCAAGGTAACCCTTTTATCCTCCGTGAGTATCAAGTCAGCTTCTTTCAAGGTTTTTAAGGCTCTTAAAGAAATATCTTCTAAATTACCTATGGGTGTGCCAACTAGAATTAATTTTCCCATTTTGATTTTTCACATCCAATAATTTTGTTTAAATCGCATTGATGTTCTCCTGCAAAGTCGGAATTGTTGTATCCATCTAAATAAGTTAAGTCTTCCAATTTCCAGAAAATGTCGCCTAAAAAATCCATCAAGAACCTAGTTAAATCAACCTTTTTTCCCTTTTCTTCTATTTCTAGAAGATACATTATCTCCGAAAATTCTTTTTTATACCTTATACAATTATCAGGGTTTAACAACTCATCTACTACTATTTCCGGGTCTTTATTTAAAAGATATCTTTTTTTCATTACCATCCTTTGACTTTTTAAATTGTCAAAATCAATATCTTCTTCTTTTATAAACCCTTCTTCCTCTTCTCTAAGTCCTTTTTTTATTTCTTTTTTAAGATTTGTAGTCCACACTTTTTCGCCCTTTTTTATCTCTAACCGCGTTCTCAAACCATTTTTATCGTACCATTGAAGTATAAGCCATTCATCAAAGGCCTTTGTGACTAACTTTTTAAATGTATATTTATCGGGTATTCTATACTTTCTCTCATTCTCATATTTCAATGCAATCTCCTCTTTACTTAACTTGTATATATATAATTATACCATATCAACGCCATTTTCTTTGAACAACGCTCAAAATCTTGTTAAATATCCTTGAAAAAGAATTTTTAGGTTATAAAAAAGAGAAATTTCATAAATATTTTACTTTTATGAAAATAAGAAACTTGACAAAACCAAAATAACTCATTATAATTGACACGAATTTTATCAATGACCAACGTTCGGAAGATGATAAATTATGGCTAAGGAGGTAAACGAATATGACAAAGGATGAGTTGTTCGAAAAAGTAAAAGAAATAATCGTAGATACATTGAGTGTCGACGAGGATGAAGTTACGTTGGATGCCTCATTTACCGATGATTTAGACGCGGATTCTTTAGAGCTAGTGGATTTGACCATGGCTTTTGAGTCTGAATTCGGAGTAACGATAGAAGATGAAGAGTTAGAAAAAATCAAAACCGTTGAAAATGCGGTTAATTTATTATCTGAAAAATTGAACATCGACGATGAGGATTGAATTAATCACAAAAAGAGGGGAGCTTTCGCTCCCCCTTGTTTTTTAAAATATGGTAATTTTTTCTTAAAAAAGAGGTGAAAAATAATGGCTGAAAAATATATTATAGTAACTGGCGGCGTACTCAGTGGCATAGGAAAAGGAGTCGTTTCCGCTTCAATAGGAAGGCTTTTAAAAGAACTGGGATTAAAAGTCAATTCTTTGAAAATAGATCCCTATCTAAACGTAGATGCAGGAACTATGAATCCCAATCAACATGGAGAAGTTTTTGTGACAGAAGATGGTTACGAAGCAGACCTTGATTTGGGCCATTACGAGAGATTTTTAGGAATAGAGATGAAAAGTTTTAACAATATGACAGCTGGCCAAGTGTATAAATACGTTATAGAAAAAGAAAGGGAAGGAAAGTATTTAGGAGCCACCGTTCAGATGGTGCCTCACGTCACCGAAAGGATAAAGGAAAGGATCGAAGAGATAGATACAGAAGTCTTGCTCATTGAAATAGGGGGTACCGTTGGCGATATTGAAGGTGAAATATTTTTAGAGGCAGTAAGAGAGCTATCCTTTGAGAAAGGCCGAGAAAATTTTATGTTTATACATGTAACCTTTGTTCCCTATTTACATGTAACCAACGAGTTTAAAACCAAGCCAACCCAACAATCTATTCAACTTTTAAGAAGAATAGGAATCCAACCAGATATGCTTTTGGTAAGAACGGAAAAAGAGATAGATCTTTCCAGTCTTGAAAAAGTAGCTCTGTTTGGCGGCGTCCCTTTAGAGTACGTTGTCAACCTTCCTGATTTAGCCAATGTTTATGAAGTTCCTCAAATGCTGTATGAAAAGAATATTCATGCGCTTATCTCAAGTAAATTGAATCTGGAAATATCAAAAGAAGTAGGAGAATTAAGTTGGAAATGTCCCAAAACATTTAAAAACCTAAAAATTGCTATGATTTGCAAGTATTTAGGTACCGATGATGCCTACAAGAGCATAATGGAAAGTGTTTTTTTAAGTGGCACTAAAAGGCCCGATCTAATCAACTCCGAAGAACTGGAAGAAATGAATGAAGAGGAAATTAGAATACTTTTAAGTAAATACGAAGGTATAATTATCCCAGGTGGATTTGGATCAAGAGGAATAGAAGGAAAAATAAAGGCTATAAAATATGCTCGTGAAAATAATGTTCCTCTTTTAGGGATTTGTCTGGGTATGCAACTAATGGTCATTGAATATGCCAGAAATGTTTTCGACTACAAAGAAGCTAATTCTACAGAATTCGATGAAAATACTCCTTATCCTGTTATAGATTTGATGGAAGAACAAAAAAAGATGTTGAATTTGGGTGGTACTATGAGACTAGGCGCCCAAAAAATTGAAATATTTCCAAATACGAAACTTCACAAGATTTATGGAGAAAAAAATTCTGTCCTTGAAAGGCACAGACACCGTTATGAAGTCAATTACAAAGAGTTCGAAAATATGTTTGAAAAAGGAAAAAATGTTCCTAATAAACTTTCTATTTCAGCTATGACAGATTTCGTTGAAGCCATTGAATTGAATTCTCATCCTTTTTATATTGGCATTCAATACCATCCGGAATTTAAAACAAAAGTTGGAGATCCGCATCCTATCTTCAAAGCATTTATTGAAGCAATAGAACAAAATAAGTGAAAAGGGGGAAAATAAATGACTTTTTATGAATTATATTTACGTTCTTTTTATGATTCAAATGGTGACGGCCTGGGAGATTTACAGGGATTAAAACAAAAACTGGATTACCTTTGTGATTTGGGAGTTGATCATGTCTGGTTCTTACCAATTATGAAATCTCCAGCCTTTCATGGTTATACAGTCTCCAATTTTTTTGAGGTTAACCCTGTTTATGGGGATTTAAAAGATTTAAGAGAGACATTAAACGAGGGCCACAAAAAAGGTATCAAATTTATCCTTGATCTTCCCATTAATCACGTTGCAGTTACATCAGAATGGTTTCAACGCGCACTTAGGGGAGAAGAGCCCTACAAAAATTGGTTCATTTGGGCTAACGAGAAAGCTGATTTAGAAGAAAAAAGGCATTGGGATGAAAGTAAAATCTGGCAAAAGATAGGTGACAGATATTTTTACGGCATCTTCGGTCCTGCCTCTCCTGACCTTAATTTTGAAAGCAAAGAATTGTGGGAAGAGATAAAAAGGATCTTTAAATTCTGGTTAGACAATGGTTTTGATGGTTTTAGATTGGACGCTGCAAAACACATTTTTGATTTTGACATTGAAAAGATGAGATTCCATTACCAACATGAAAAAAATATCGAATTCTGGAAAGAGATGGTTAGCTATATAAAATCCATAAAAAACGATGCTTTAGTTATAAGTGAGGTCTGGGATGCACCGGAAATAGTAAGAAAGTACGAAGGAATATTCGATATAAGTTTTAATTTTCCTCTTGCAGAGGATTTAAAGATGACGCTAAAGAACGAATCACCTCAGGAACTAGTAGAAACATTGAAAAAATGTATGACAGAGTATCTACCAAATGGTAAGGTTCTATCTATGTCAGGTAATTTTTTAACTAATCACGATATGACAAGGATTCTGTCTGACTTAAAAGACGAGGAGAAAGTAAAGTTAGGTTTTTCAATTCTTTATACCCTTCCAGGGATTCCTTTTATCTACTATGGCGAGGAAACAGGAATGAAAGGCATACCCCTTGACGTTAATTTTACCGAAGACAGTCAAGAACCATTTCATTGGTACGAAAATGGTTTTGGACCTGGTCAAACGGAATGGAAAGGGTATAAATTCAACCCTCCATATTCGGGGGAATCTTTTGAAGAGCAGATAAACAAGAAAAATTCGATTTTAAATATCATAAAAAATTTGATTAGATTTAGAAAGTCTAACCCATGGATTGACGATGCACGGATCGAGATTTTGAATTTTGACCAAAATATGGTAAAATTAAGGTGTTATAGTCAATTAAATGAATTTATAGCTTATTATAACCTAAAATCTTCCAAATGCTCCGTTTTGCTTGAAAATGGAGAAGAATTATTGTCTATTGGAAACAATAAAGCAGCACAAGGTTATGTTGAACTTTCACCTTACGGTGTTTATTTAATCAAAAAAAGTTGAAGGGATTGTGGGGGTCCATTAGAGAGGTGATACAAAAATGCACAAAAAACGATACACTACTATTATAATGCTCTTAACGCTTTCGTTGGCAGCGTTCTCTTTATCCCCCTATGTAAATGTTAACAATCAAGAGGATGTCAAAGAAGATATAACTATTAAAACCGTTTTATTCGATTTTATTTCATCACAATACAAACTAGCAGTCGGGAAAGATATGCCACAAGATAGGTTGCAATTACTTGTTTCCTCCATTATGGAAGCTTCAAAAATCTTTGAAATATCCCCTTTGATGATAGCGGCAATAATAGACACTGAAACAAATTTCAAAAATATTATTGGCAGTTACGGAGAAGTAGGTTACATGCAGCTTAGACCATCAACCGCGCAGTTTGTTGTAAACAAATATTATGACCTTTTTGCAAGCTTGAATTATACTGAAACGAGTTTGGATTGGATTGAAGAAAGACTTTTATTAGATCCTAGGTACAACATACTTGTCGGGACAGCTTATTTGAAGTATTTGATGGAAACTCACGGCGATCCTTACAAAGCCCTAGGGTGGTACAATGGCGGCGGAAATGATTATTACGCAAATAAAGTAGTTTATAACATAAATAAGATTGCCATTAAATATCCCATTATTTAAAAAAGCTATCTGACTTTTGTTCAAACAATTTATTTGATTGACATTGTTGCAAAAATATGATAAAATTTTGTTAGTTGGTTTGATTATTTGTTATAAACGGGGTAAATATAATGTCTAATTTTAAAACGAACATCAATCCAAAAACATTGTTTAATTTAAATATTCATCATCATACATGGCGTGGCCGAGTTAACACATGCCATGTATGTTGTCATTTGTAAATCACTGCATACAAGGCTAAATGTAATAACCGGTCACGAGAAATCGTGACCGGTTTTTTATTTTTAAAATACAAAAGAAAGGGGTTTAAAATGAAAAAAGACATCTTTACTGAATCTCAAAAATTATCAAATATAGTTAACAAAATCAGAAGTGTACTAATTAAACATGATTTTTATGAACTGTTTCCACCCTCCATAACAAGGTATTCTGAAAATTTAATAAAGGGTCTGAAATTCGCTGATGGAAAAAATTTTTATCTTTTGAAACCTGATGTAACTTCCTGGCTGATCGACATGGATAAAGTAGAAGAAAAAGAAAAAGTATTTTACATATCGGAAGTTTTAGATGAAAATTTATCCGGTGTTTGGCAGTTTGGATTTGAAATATTAAATGGAGAAGAAGTCAAAATCGAAGAAGAAATTCTCCTTTTAACCATTGAAATTCTTTCACTGTTGGATATAAAAAATTTCTTTATAGACGTAAGTTCAATAAGGAGTTGGGAGAGAATTTTAAAAGCAGTTCCACAATACAGAGACAAAATTTTAAGGGCTGTTGAGTTGAGAAATTTTGAGATCATTGAAAACCTTCCATTGGACGAAGAAGTAAAAATCTCCATAGCAAATCTTTTCAATTACAGAGGAAAAGAAACAAACATTCCAAAATTAAACACAATAATTAAAAACATTAACGACCCAAGAATATATATCGATCTTGGAACAATGAAATACATGAATTACTATGAAGATGTTGTATTTGAAATTTATTCACCGGATAATGGTTACCTTTTAGGCAACGGTGGTCAATACAAGATAAACGGCAAATATTCGTGTGGAATGGCTTTAAATTTGGATATTATAGGGGAGATGATGAGATGACAACAATATCAGCCGCATTGCCATCAGGAAGATTGCTGGAAGACAGTAAGGCTTTTCTAAAAAAGATAGGTATAAATGTTAAAGAACCTGCGAAGAGAGAACTTATATCATATGAAAATGGTTATGCCTTTTATTTTCCAAGAGCTTTTGATGTTCCTGTATACGTAGAAAATGGAGTAGACATTGGGATATGCGGAAGTGATGTTGTCCTTGAAAGAAACAATGAAGTGTATATTCCATTAGAACTACCTTTTGGTAAATGTAGAATGAGTATCATCTTACCAGAAAACAGAGAAATATCTTTTCAAAATATGGAAGGATACAAAATAGCGACCAAATACCCTGAAATTACAAAAAATTTCTTTTCTGAAAAGGGTTTAAAGGTGAAGATACTCAAGTTAAATGGAGCGGTAGAATTGGCAGCAAAAACCGGTATAGCGGATGCCATAGTAGATATTGTTGATACGGGAAACACGATAAAAGCAAACAATTTAAAAGAGTCATACAAGATAATGGATATCTCCGCAGTACTCTTGGTAAACAGGATAACCCAAAAAACAAAGTTCGATTTTATAAACGATTTAATAAATAAGGCAAAGAAATATAAAAACGGAACAAAAGAACTCTGAGCAAATTCTAGAGTCTATAAAGACGGTGCAAAAAATCGAAGGAGGGAAAAACAATGGAATTGCAGAGCTATGTTTCACAGATATTAGACGACATAAAAAACAACGGAATGCTTGCAGTAAAAAAGTATTCAAAACAATTCGATAATTATGATGGTGATTTAGAATTAAAAGTTGAAGAATGGGATATCGACGAAGTAATCCCAATGCAAGATAAAGAAATTATAGAAAGAACGATTCAAAGGTTAGAGGATTACCATCTAAAACAAAAAACAGAAGATATCTTGTATTCCAATGAATATAACTCAACCTACGGACTGATTAATAGACCCATAAACAGGATAGGTATTTATGTTCCTGGAGGTAAACCTCTACCTTCAAGTTTGTTGATGGTCGCCATTCCAGCAAAAATTGCAGGTGTAAAAGAAATGTTAATCACATCTTCTCCAAAAGACGGTGTGGTAAACCCTTACATTATCTATATAGCAAAAAAGTTAGGAATAAAAGAAATTTACAAAATTGGTGGAATCCAAGCAATAGCCGCTATGACATACGGCATCGGCATGAAGAAGGTAGATAAAATATTTGGTCCCGGAAATCAATATGTGAATGAAGCAAAACGACAGGTGTTTGGGGAAGTTGGGATAGACAGTTTGGCAGGACCATCAGAAATCTGTGTGATAGCCGATGAGACAGCAAAACCAGAATACATTCTAAACGACTTACTTTCCCAACTTGAACATGGTTATGAATCTAGAGCTTTCTTGGTCACTACTTCAAAAGAATTATACGAATATTGCGAAAGAGAAGGGATAGATAGATACCTTTTCAAAAGTATAGAAGATTGTGCTGCTAAAACTAATGAAATAGCACCTGAACACTTAGAGATAATGACAAAAGATCCTGAATCTGTACTACCACTCATACAAAATGCTGGGGCTATTTATTTGGGAGATTACACACCTGTACCGGCAGCGGATTATTTCTTGGGAGTTAACCACGTACTGCCAACGGGTGGTGCGGCACGTTTCTCCTCCGTTTTGAACTTATCAGATTTTACAAAAAAAATATCCGTTGCAAAAGTGAGTAAAGACGAGTTGTTAAAAGAGAGATACTTAGGTATAAGAATGGCGGAAATCGAGGGTATGTACCAACACAAAAAGTCTATGGAGGTGAGGAAATGAGAAGAAAAACTGACGAAACGGACATAGAAATAAATTATTCTAAGGAATTATTTGTTGATACCGGGGATCCTGTGTTAAACCATTTATTGAAAACCCTATTCTACTACATGGGAAAGAATGTAATTATCAAGGCAAAGTTCGATCTTAACCACCATTTATGGGAAGATATGGGTATAACAATCGGCCAATTTTTAAAGAATGAAGTGGAAGGCAAGAAGATAAAAAGGTTTGGAACCTCCATCCTACCAATGGACGACGCCCTTATTCTCGTTTCGATTGATATTTCAAGATCCTATACAAACATAGATATCGACATAAAAGATGCTGAAAAAGGGTTTGAATTAGGTAACTTCAAAGAATTAATTCTGGGGTTATCAAGGTATTTACAATCAACTATCCATATTAAGCAAATAAATGGTGAAAACGCTCATCATATAATTGAAGCTTCTTTCAAGGCATTGGGTAGCGCTTTAAAAACGGCCCTTGAACCAAGTGACAAACTCGAAAGTACAAATAGAGTTTACGAAGTATAGAGGTGGTAGATATGCAGAAAATAGTCATATTAAATGGTGGAGTTGGTAACTTTTCAAATGTCCAAAAAGCTGTCGGAGGCATTATTAGCAATGAAATAAATGACATAAAAAAAGCAGATAAAATCATACTTCCAGGGGTAGGCTCTTTTGGAATAGTTTCAAATAATATAATTCCTCTAAAAGATTATATATTGGAACATATCGACAAAAACAAGCCTTTCTTAGGTATATGTTTAGGGATGCAATTGTTATTTGAAAGTAGCGAAGAAGGTGAAGGCACAGGACTTTCTTATTTACCTGGAAAAGTGGTTAAATTTAAAAACATGAAAGTACCTCACATAGGTTGGAACAGTGTTGAATTTACAAAAGATTCTCTGATTTTTCGAGGTATAGAAAATAGAAGCTTCTTCTATTTTGTACACTCTTATTACATAACAACTGAAGATCAATACACAATTTCATACACAGAATATGAAAGCAGAGGAAAAACCTGTAAATTCACATCAAGCGTGCAAAAAGAAAACGTATTCGGAGTACAGTTCCATCCTGAAAAATCAGGCGAAAAAGGAATTAAATTATTAGAAAATTTCAAAAATTTATAACGAGGTGAAATCTATCAACAACATAAAAATAATACCCGCAATAGACTTAATGAATAAAAAAGCGGTAAGACTCTATAAAGGTAGTAAAAATGAAATAAAAGAATACGGAGATCCCATAGAAATAGCCAAAGAATTTTCAAAATATGTCGACCTAATTCATATCGTTGACTTAGACGGTGCTTTTGAAGGATGTGTAAAAAACTTAGATGTCGTAAAACAAATAATCCAAAAAACAGGGTTAAAAGTTGAACTGGGTGGAGGATTAAGAACTTTTGAGAGCATAAAAGATGCCTACGAAATAGGTGTTAGCTATGTGATCATAGGCACGGCAGCCTTTAACTTAGAATTCTTAGAAAAAGTTACCAGTGCTTTCAACAATGTAACCATAAGCATGGATGTTGAGAACGGAACTTTAAAAACAAAAGGTTGGTTGGAAAACTCACAAATTACCTCAGAAGATGCTTTTTCTATTTTTAAAAAATACACCAACAGATTCATATATACAGACACAAATAAAGATGGAACTTTAGAAGGTGTTTCTTTAAACATAAAAAGATTCTGGCAAGATGAAGAAATAATATACGCCGGGGGTGTAAGTAAAAAAGAAGATTTAAAAAAATTGGAAAATATAGGTTTCAATGGGGCTATAATAGGAAAAGCTCTTTACGAAGGTAAAATCAATCTGCAGGAGTTAAGGGGTGAACAATAGTGTTGACAAAAAGAATCGTAGCCGCCTTGGATATAAAAGAAGGAAGAGTCGTAAAGGGAGTACAATTTGAGAACATACGGGACGCGGGAGATCCTGTGGAACTTGCTAAAAAATATGAAAAAGATGGGGTTGATGAGATCGTATTCTTAGATATAACGGCCTCTAAAGAAAAACGTAATATACTCAAAAATCTTGTTGAGGAGATTGCCAAAGAACTTTTCATACCTTTCACCGTGGGTGGTGGATTAAAAACAGTCGAACAAATGGTAGAAATAATAAAATGTGGAGCAGATAAAGTGTTCATAAATTCAGCTGCCGTTGAAAATCCAAATTTAATTAAAGAAAGTTCAAAAATAATAGGGAGCTCCAACGTAGTAGTTGCAATAGATGCAAAAAAAGACGTCGAAAGTGAAAAGTACTATGTATACACACACGGAGGAAGTAAAAAAACGGATTTAGACGCTGTTGAGTGGGCTAGAAAGTGTCAAGAGTTGGGAGCAGGGGAACTACTGGTTACTTCTATGAACACCGATGGAGTAAAAAAAGGGTATGACTTGAATTTAACCAAACAAATAGTTGATGCTGTAGAAATCCCAGTTATCGCCTCAGGTGGAGCGGGAGAAGTTAAAGATTTCATCGATGTTTTTCAAATAGGTGCAGATGCTGCTCTTGCTGCATCCATATTCCATTATGGTATCTACACTGCAAAAGACCTCAAAATCCAATTGAAGAAGGTGGGAATAAATGTTAGATTATAAACAAATAATAGACAAATTAGATTGGGAAAAAAACAATGGCCTCTTACCTGTAATAGTTCAAGGTCTCGATGGTGACGTATTAACTTTAGGTTATACAGACAAAGAGGCTCTTAGTAAAACTCTACAAACAGGATATGTCCATTATTACTCGAGAAGCAAAGAAAGAATCAGAATGAAAGGAGAAACTAGCGGGAACTATCAAAAATTGAAAGAAGCGTTTGTAGATTGTGATAACGACACATTGCTCTTAAAAGTTGATCAAACAGGACCAGCTTGCCACTTAGGAACGAAAAGTTGTTTTAGAAAAATCGAACAAATTGACAAACTACCTGAATCTAATATAGATTACTCACTAGATTTTCTGAACCAATTAAAGGAAATTATAAAAGAGAGAAAAAAGAACCCAAAAGAAGGATCTTACACAACTTATCTGTTTAATGAAGGAAAGGAAAAAATCTATAAAAAGTTTGGAGAAGAAGCGGTCGAAGTTTTGGTTGCTCCAAATAGAGAAAGAACCATATATGAAACCGCCGATATGATTTATCACTTGTTGGTGTTATTAACCTACGAAGGGATAGATATAGGAGAAGTTGTTCAAGAATTAAAAAAGAGGCACTCACCAGAGGGGGGTAAGCAAAGTTGAAATTCAACCCAATTTTAGAAAGTTTTGAGGAATATAAACCTTCTAATATTAATATCAATGAAGGGTTCATAGATCTCAGCAAAAATGAAAATCCATTCGATCTTTCTTTAGATCTTAAAAAGATCTTTTTCCAAAAGATAACAGAAACAAACATAAATCGGTATCCCGAATTAACCGCTGACAACATCAGACAAAAAATAGCGACTTTCTTAAACTCATATTTTTCAAAATATAATATAGATCTTGACATGAACAACATAGTGGTGGGAAATGGCAGCGATGAGACGATATCTTACCTGGTTAAAATCTTTTCTGGAAAGGATGTAATAGTTTGCCCACCTACATTTGAAATGTACGAATTTTATTCTCTACTCAACGGCTTTTCAGTAAAAAAAATCCCTTTGAACACCAATTACGAAATAAAAGACATAGATAAATCCGTAAATGATCAAACAAGTATGATATTCATCTGTTCTCCAAACAATCCTACTGGAAATTTACAACCCCAAAAAGAGATCTTAAAAGCTTTAAAAACAGGGGTCCCTGTAATTGTTGACGAAGCATATGCGGATTTCTCAAAAACAAGCATGATACAATATTTAAAAGACTACCCAAATCTTATAATATTAAAAACATTTTCCAAAGCGTTTGGATTGGCAGGTATCAGAGCAGGTATCTTAATAGCCAATGAAGAAATAGTTAAACAAATAATGAAAATAAAATCCCCCTATAGTTTCAACGTATTAACTGAAAAGATGGTGGAAACCATAATAGAAAATTACGATCCTGTTTTAGAAAAAATTGATTACATTATCGAAGAAAGAAATAAACTTTCAAAAGAGTTTGGACGAGTCGCCTTAAAAAGTGATGCTAATTTTGTACTTCTGGATTTTGATAAAATTGAAGGCTTAACAGCTCAAGATGTTTACAACTACTTTTTAGAAAACAAAATACTTTTGAGAAAATACTCTGGGACTTTAGAAAATAAAATTCGAGTAACCGTTGGAACCAAAGAAGAAAATCAAAAGTTTCTATCGCTTTTTAAAGAATTAGTCAACAATTTTGATAAACAGATTAAGTCTTATAAACGTTAAAAAGCAATAACAACAAAAAGCATATCCTTAAAAATGGGAAAAGGGCATAAAGCCCTTTTTTATCTTGCCAATTTTAAGATATTTAGAACATCTTCCTTGTAAAGTTTTACAAAGTTACCGACAGGTCCTCTTTCCGTTGCCTTTTGTGCCATTTCCTCGAATCTGTCATCGGGGACTTTCAATTCCTTCAAAGTTATTGGTAATTTTAAATCTTCTTTGTAATATTTTTCAAGTCTATTGATACCCTCTAAAGCTGTTTTTTCTAAGTTAAAGAAATCCGCTTCAACGTTCCAAACATTTACAGCATACCTAGCAAATCTGTTTAAATCGTGCCTATAAACATATTTCATCCAAGCAGGAAATAAGACAGCCAAACCTGCTCCGTGGGCGACGTCGTAAATGCCACTCACCTCATGTTCTATATCATGAGTTGCCCAGTCTTCTTCCCTTCCGGTTCCTAATAAACCGTTATGTGCAACGGTACCAGCCCACATAATTTCAGCTCTGACGTCGTAATTGTAGGGATCTTTGAGGGCTAAAGGTGCATTGTGAATTATAGTTCTCATTGTAGCTTCACTCAATCTATCCGTTAATTCCACATGCTGCGTGTTGGTGAAGTATCTTTCCATAACGTGGGTCAACATATCCACCGCTCCAACGGCTGTTTGAAAAGGTGGCAGAGTATAAGTTAATTCAGGATTCATTATTGCAAAAACCGGTCTTAAAATATCGTAATTTATTGCTCTTTTATACCATCCATCTTCATTTGTAATAACCGATCCCATACTAGCTTCACTACCAGCAGCAGGTATGGTTAAAATAACACCAACTGGAAGCGCTTCTTTCAAAGTTCCTTTCCCTTCGTACAATTCCCAAACGTCTCCCTCATACTTCATTCCAGCTGCTATGGCCTTTGCAGAATCTATTACACTTCCTCCACCCACAGCAAGTACAAAATTAATATTTTCTTTTTTACATATTTCAATACCCTTTCTCACCAAACTTAATCTTGGATTGGGTTGAACACCACTCAAATCAACAAATTCAACCCCCGCATTTTTCAAAGATTTTGCCACTTTATCATACAGGCCAGTTTTTTTAATACTTCCTTGACCATAGTGTAATAAAATTTTACCGGAGTACTTTTTTACCTCTTCTCCCACCTTTTCCTCGGTATTTTTCCCGAAGATTATGCGTGTAGGACTTACAAAGTCAAAATTTAACATAACGCGACCTCCTCTTTTTTATTTTTTGTCTTTAATTTTTTAAATTTATCCTTAGAACCTCTTTGCATAGAATGAATCTTCTCAACTTTTGTTTGCGACCTAATTAATTACAAATTTCTGTATCTATGAGCGTTGAGGAGACGGTTCTTTCGCTTTATCTAGATTGAGTTCAAAAAGATAGTTTATTACCTCTTGTACAGTTGTAATTTTATCGATTTTGTAACCGTATTTACCACTAAAAACAAATCCATCATCTAAATTCCCCTTTGCTGCGTTAAGCAGAGCTTGGGCTATACAATAAGGAGCATCAACAAAATTACACGTTTTGATACAGTGATAAGGGCATTTGAAAGGCTTTTTAATCCCCTTTGAAACATCTTCTATAAACTTGTTTTTGATAGCTCTTCCCGGAAGACCTACGGGACTTTCAATTATTACTATATCTTCTTCTTTGGCTTTTATCAAAGCCTCTTTAAATTTTATATCGGCATCACACTCTTTGGTGGCTATAAAAGGAGTTCCTACTTGTATCCCCTTCGCCCCCAACGAAAAAATCCCTTTTACTTTTTCGGGTGTGTCTATACCACCTGCGGCAATTACGGGTACTTCTTTATTGTATTCTTTTTTAATTTCCTCACAGAAACCTACTATCTGAGGAACGGTAACTTCGAGTTGAAAATCGGGATTCTCTAGATCCCCTTTTTTAAATCCCAAATGTCCTCCAGCTTTTGGGCCTTCCACTATAAATGCATCAGGAATGTACTTATATTTCATCCACCATTTTTTGAATATTATTTGGGCAGCTTTTAAAGAAGACACTATAGGAACTAACTTTGTTTTAGAGTCTTTACTTAGAAATTCAGGCAGATTTAACGGCAATCCTGCTCCAGATATTATTAAATCTATTTCTTCTTTTATCGCTGTTTTCACAAGCTCTTTATAATCAGTCAAAACGGTCATTATATTAACGCCAATTATTCCCTTTGTCTTTTCTCTTGCCTTTCTAATAACCTTTTTGAGGCCTTCTATATTAGCTTCTTTCACTTTTCTCGTTTCAGGATTTTCTATTAAGCCGATTCCTGCAGTACCTATTACTCCAATCCCTCCGGCGTTTGCTACCGCAGATGCTAAATTATCAAGGGAAATACCAACGGACATGCCCCCTTGGATTATTGGCAACTTTGGAACTAAACCATTGATGTTTAAAATATTTATTAGATTCACTCTCCTTTTTTGTCTTCTATACAGCTTTTAGTTGCTTTGGCACTTTTCGCCCCACTGCTCACCCATTTAATTACTCATTTAAATTATATCATAAAAGAACTTTATGTGAAAAAAAATTGCATTCAAAGAATATTACTTGTGGTATAATAAGCAATGCACATAGGTGTATTGAATTTCAATTTTAGCTGACATTCACTGAAGTCAACAAAGGAGAATACTATTTGAAGAAAACACTAAATGAAGAAAATTTTCAGATTAATTCAACAAGAGAAAAATTAGCCGCAAATGCCTCCTGGATGGGAATAATAATAAACGGTGCTCTTGCTTTTTTTAAATTAGTTATCTCTTTCATTACGGGGAGCATGGCGATTTTAGCTGATGGAATAGATACTACAACGGATATAATAACTTCCATACTAACTTTAATTGCATCGAAAATTTCAAGTAAACCCGCAGATGAGAGCCATCCTTTTGGCCATGAACGAGCTGAAACGATAGTTACTAAGGTTTTATCTTTAGTGATTATTTACGCCGGTTTTCAGGTTCTTATAGGTGCTATTCAAAGTATAATAACCCATAGTTTTTCAATTTATAGGCCTTATTTAGTGCTATGGATTTCTTTGATTTCGATATTTACCAAATATTTTTTATACAAATATAAATTCTCCGTCGGAAATAAAATAAGAAACTCTTCTATAGTGGCGGATGCTTTAAATATGAGAAATGACATTTTAACTTCTTTGTCTGTATTAATTGGCATTATATTTTACCTTACGTTAAACATAATGTGGGTGGATTCGCTGGTGGCGATTATTGTATCCGCGTTCATATTCAGAGTTGGAATAAAGATGTTTCTAGAAACCTCAGATGAGTTTATGGGTAGTTCAAAAGAATTAGGAGAAATTTATTACAATACTTTAGAAGCCGTTGAAAAAGTTAGCAAAGCCAATAATCCTCATAAAATCAGGGTGAGAAAAGCAGGATATGTTTATTTTGTCGAACTTCATATCGAAGTCGAAGAAGAAATGAGCGTAAAAGAAGCTAATGAAATAGCGTCGCAAGTTGAAAAGGAATTAAAGAAAATAAATCCTTACATAAAAGATGTGATGATCCACGTAGAACCTTTAGGGAACAACGAGGAAGAAGAATTTGGATTCGATAAAAATTCTATTAAAAGAATTTTTGATAAATAAGTGGAGGTGTAACGTTTTGATCGGTGATTTTGTAGATGAGGTGAACATCAAAGTGATTGCTGGAAAAGGAGGCGATGGAGCTGTAAGCTTTAGAAGAGAAAAATTTGTAGAAAAAGGCGGACCAGATGGTGGAGACGGAGGAGATGGTGGTTCGATCATCATCAAATCAACCCTCAATAAAAATACATTGGTAGATTTTAAATACAAGAAGATTTTTAGAGCAGAAAACGGGGAAAACGGTAAAAATAAAAATAAAGCTGGAAAAGCCGGAGAAGATGTTTTGATTGAGGTACCTGTTGGCACTTGTATCTATGATCTTGAAACCAACGAACTGCTTTCAGATTTAAAAGCTCCACAGCAATATTTGGTTGTTGCTCGTGGTGGTAAGGGTGGCAAGGGAAATGCCAGATTTGCAACTTCAACTCTACAAGTTCCAAGGATCGCTGAAAAAGGTGTGGAAGGTGAAGTCAAAAATCTAAAGCTCATTTTAAAAATTGTCGCAGATGTTGGCTTGATTGGTTATCCTAACGTTGGTAAATCAACATTAATTTCAAGGATTTCAAACGCCAAAGTGGAAATCGCTGATTACCCTTTTACAACTATAGTTCCAAATTTAGGTGTGGTAAAAGTCGACACAGATTATTCTTTCGTAGTAGCTGATATCCCCGGCCTTATAGAGGGAGCACATTTGGGAAAAGGTCTAGGAGATCAATTTCTAAGGCATATTGAAAGATGTTCTATTTTGGTACATCTTATAGATATATCTTGCTTTGAAAGAGATGACCCAGTAGAGGATTATATAAATATTAGAAAAGAATTAGAGTCTTTTTCTCATATTCTTTTGAAAAAGAAAGAGATTATTGTTGCAAATAAGATAGATGCGGTAGACAAAGACACCCTCGAAAAGAGATTGACGGATTTCAAAAATAGAACGGGTAAAGATATTTATCCTATATCTTCTTATACTGGTGAAAACATTCAAGAGCTCATAACTATTGTATGGAATAGTATAAGCAAAGAAAAAATTGAACAGCAAAAGTTCTTCCAAAAAAGGTTAAAATCCAATGTCACAGAAAAAATAAAAATACAACCTGTCAACTATGAACCCGATCCTTTTATAAAAATCAACGTTGTAAAGTTGGATAATGAAACATTTGAAGTTGTGGGAGACGGCATTGAAAAGTTGCTAAGTAGATACGATATCCATCAAAAAGATTCTCGTCTGTTAATTTTAAATACATTAGAAAAAAACGGATTGAATAAAATTCTAAGAAATGCAGGAGTTAAAGAAGGAGACACGGTATACATTGGAAATTTTTCTTTTGAATACATACCATAAGAAAAGGTGTTTCTCATGCTAATGCTTTTTGGAGGTAGTTTTAATCCTCCTCATATAGGTCATAGAATAATTGCTGAAATAGCTTATGATGAATTTAACCCTGATAGGTTTTTAATAGTACCGTCTAAAAATCCCCCACACAAAAGCATAGATTTCATAGCAAATTTCGACAAGAGGTATTCTTGGTGTGAGAGGGTTTTTTTTGAACATTATTTCGAAGTAAGCGATATAGAAAATAAACTACCCTCACCATCATACACAATAAGGACCATAGAATATTTATCAAATTTTGATAAAAACATTAATCTTTTGATAGGTGAAGACTCCCTTAAAAACTTTCACAAATGGTATAAATGGGAAGAAATATTAAAGAAAGTAAAATTAGTAGTTTATCCCAGATATTTCGAAGAAAAAAATTCATACAGTGTAGACTTTGATTATGTAAAATTGGAAAGTCCTATCGTTGAAATATCTTCCACTTATATCAGACAAAGGATCAAAAAGGGAAAAACTGTTAAAGGTTTGATAGACGATAAGATATTTGAGGAAGTTTTAAAAGAGTACAGTTAAAATCAATTTTTATAAGACTAAGGGGGATAAAAATGTCGTCTTATATAGCCAAAAGTGCTAAAATTGATACTAGCGTTAAAATAGGCTACAATGTAATAATTGAAGAAGATGTTGTTATTCAAAAAGGTACTATCATTGGAAACAATGTAATAATTAAAGAAGGTAGTATTATTGGAGAAAACTGTACAATATCGGATAATTGTATAATAGGGAAATCGCCTCTTAAAGCTAAAAATTCTGCCACAACTGAAACAAAAGATCTTTCTCCCTTAATTTTGAACAATAATGTAATCGTGGGAGCATGTTGCATCTTATATAGAGGTACTAAAATATCAAATGATGTTTTTATTGGAGATTTGGCGACCATTCGAGAAGACGTGGAAATCGGAGAACATACTATCATCGGAAAAGGCGCAACAATAGAAAATAAAAGCAAAATAGGTAGTTACGTAAAAATAGAAACAGAGGCTTACATTACAGCCATTTCTACAATAGAAGATTATTGCTTCATAGCTCCGGAAGTTACCTTTACCAACGATCAATTTTTGGGGAGAACGGAGAAAAGAAAAGCACTTTTCAAAGGTCCTACTATCAAAAAAGGGGCTAGAATAGGAGCTAATGCAACAATATTACCAGGAATAATAATTGGAGAGGATGCTTTGGTTGGTGCAGGGAGCGTAGTCACTAAAAATTTAGAACCAAAAAAAATATACGTTGGCGTTCCCGCGAGGGAAATTCGAAACGTCCCAATCGAAGAATTATTAGAAAATCAAACTTATTTTCACCCTTAAAATCCCAATCAAATGAGTTTTATAAACATAAGGGCCGGGAAGAAAAACCCGGCCAATGTTTTATTAATTTTCTATTTCTTTAAGCTGTTTTTCTATTTGCTCTAACTCTTGGTTAATCCTTTCCCATTCTTTTTCAAGAGATTCATCATGCTCATGAGGGCCCATGTACTTTTCTATAGATTTCTTCTGTGCCTCTAAAGTTTTCTTCTTTTTTATTAATTCTTCTCTTAAATATTCTTCTTCGGCCATTATGTTCCACCCCCTTAATGAAATTATTATATATAAACTTTGGAAAGCAGCCTTAATTCAAGAGTGTTCGCTTCTCCTTCAATTTTTTCAATTTGACTGTTGATGTCTCTTAGAAAATCTTCGTCTTTAATAGATGGAAGGTTTATTTTTACGTTGTATAATCCACCATCAACCGCTGCTTTTGCCATTACAAGAGAAATTGCTGCGTCACTTTTAGCCATTTTGTACCCTTTTTCTATTGTAATCCCCGAAAGTTCCATGACTTCCAACGCGTCTTTGGCTATCTGCAGGGGTAAAAGTGTTGCCTTTTTTGTTTTTTCTTGGATTTTTTCATTTCTTGCTCTTTTCTCTTCTTCGGTACTTTTTGGAAGTTTTAAGGCCTCTATCACCTCGTTGAAAGCTTGCGCATCTTCCTCCATGAGTTGAAGGAATTTGTCTCTGTACTCTTCAAACTTTACTTTCAAATCTTTCATTTCTTCTTCCACATCTTCGTACTTTTTTTTGCCGATAGTTAAATTTGCCACCATGCATCCCAAACTGGCTCCTATAGAGCCCGCCAATGCCGCAGCACTTCCGCCACCGGGAGCTGGTTCGTTTGACGAAAGCTTTTCTAAAAAATCTTTTAAACTCATTTCCGACAACAAATTAACTCCTCCTTTTTTGTGATATTTAACGCAATAGGCATATTAGTTTTCCTGAAAAATTCTATTACTACTATATATTCTATCAAAAGTGAATTGAAAAACAATAAATACCCTTTGGAAGAAATATCCTTCTAATTGTTTCTAAAGTCGTTTAATTGTTCCTAATCACATTTAACTGCCATTTTTAAAACTTATTTTTTTGAGTAGAGGATGGTATAATAAAATGGGGTATAATGTTATACTTCAAATTTCACAACACTTTGGAGGTGAAACAGTGGGTAGTCTATGGATTTTGGCAATAGTTCCAGTAATAGCTTTAATATTTGCAAGTGTTAACTTTAGACAGGTCGTTGTTTTAGACGAAGGTACAGAGAAGATGCAACACATTGCAAAGGCTATTAGAATTGGTGCTTCCGCCTTTGTTAACCACGAGCTTAAAGTATTGACGATTTATGGAATATTTATCGCTTTAGCTTTAGGTATCGTGGTAGAGTGGTATGTTGGAGCCGCTTTTGTAATGGGGGCTTTTATGAGTGCCCTTGCTGGATACATAGGTATGAAAATAGCTACTTACGCTAACGTCAGAGTTAGCAATAAAGCTCGTACAGAGAAAAGTATTGGAAAAACTCTGAAAGTTGCATTTCAAGGTGGAAGTGTTATGGGGCTAAGCGTTTCTGGATTGGCTCTATTAGGTTTATTTTTAGTATATATTATCTTTGGAAATTGGTTAGGACAGCTTTCTGCGGAAAATTTGGTAATCAAAGTCAATTGGTTGGGAATAAATTATATTCCTTTCACCATGACCGTTTCAGGATATGCCCTTGGATGCTCAATAATCGCTATGTTTGATAGGGTTGGTGGAGGAATTTACACAAAAGCTGCGGACATGGGAGCAGACTTGGTTGGAAAAACAGAATTGGCTTTACCGGAAGATGATGCACGAAATCCCGCAACTATCGCCGATAACGTGGGAGATGATGTTGGAGATGTTGCAGGACTTGGGGCAGATTTGTTGGAAAGTTATGTAGGTGCGGTAATTTCATCTATAGTTCTAATATTATATACTCATTTCCTTTTGGGACCTCAAAACTTTTCTTATGATTCCACAATGAGATTAACTTACTATCCTATACTTTTTATATCTTTAGGATTAATTTCTTCGATGATTGGAATATTGTATATAATCTTAAAAAAACCTTCAAATGATCCCCATAGAGATTTGAATATATCTTTGATGACATCAGCATTTTTAACTGTAATTTTAACTTTTTTCCTTAGCTTTTTCTACTTGAGGGGGATCAGTATTACCGAATTTCAAAATATTGGTTTCAGATTGGGATACTTCTCACCTTGGTTGGCGGCTGTTATCGGCATAGTAGACGGTATTTTTATGGGACTTATAGCAGAATATTACACTAATGATGCATACCATCCTACAAAAGAATTGAGTGAATTCGCTAAGGGTGGTTCAGCTATTGTCATTACAAAAGGATTAGCGTTGGGAATGGAAAGCGTTCTTTTGCCTGTTTTCCTTTTGATGTTGGGAATTCTTGTGTCCTTCGAAATAGCAGGATTGTATGGTGTAGCAATGGCAGCTTTGGGTATGCTTTCTTTCGTTGCCACAACGGTTTCAGTTGATTCGTACGGTCCAATAGCAGATAATGCTGGTGGGATAAGCGAAATGGCAAAATTGCCGCCTGAAGTTAGAGAGATAACCGATAAACTAGACTCTGTAGGGAACACAACGGCTGCTATAGGAAAAGGTTTTGCTATCGGTTCGGCTGCTTTAGCGGCATTAGCTCTCTTCGCATCTTTTATTTATTCTCAAGCTGGTCCTGGAGATGGAGGAGTAGGGCATTTAGAAAATATTCTGATCTTGAACATGATAGATTCTAGAACAATAGCCGGTGCTATTTTCGGCGCGGCATTACCTTTCTTTTTTAGTTCTTTTCTAATAAATGCCGTGGTAAATGCAGCTAACAAGATGGTGGATGAGGTAAGAAGACAGTTTAGAGAAATCCCTGGATTGATGGAGGGCACAACAGATCCAGATTACGAAAGATGTATCAGGATTAGTAGTGAAGGTTCGCTAAGTCAAATAAAATTCCCTGCCCTTATCGCCACTCTAACCCCTATAATTTCTGGATTTTTACTAGGACCAAACTTTGTAGGAGGACTTTTGATTGGAACTACTCTCAGTGGTGTTATGTTAGCAATATTTACAGCTAATTCTGGAGGTGCTTGGGACAACGCAAAAAAGAGAATAGAAGCTGGAGGCGTTGAAGGAGAAGGGAAAGGTACCGATGCCCATAAAGCAGCAGTTGTGGGTGATACAGTTGGTGATCCACTGAAAGATACTGTTGGTCCTTCTCTAGATATATTAATCAAGATTATGGCGGTAACTTCCCTTATAACCGTTTCTATCTTTAAAGTGTATCATCTCTTTTGAAAACAAAATCCCGAGGTTGTACATTTAATTGCCTCGGGATTTTAATTCAGTATAATTAAATTCTTAATCCACCGTCTATCCTTATAACTTGTCCCGTTATGAAGGAAGAATCATCACTGGCTAAAAATACGGCTAATTTTGCTATATCCTGAGGTTCTCCCAATCGTTTTAAACACGTATTCTCTACAACATACTCTATTAATTCTTCCTTTAAACTTTCGGTCATCCCTGTTCTAACAAATCCTGGCGCAATAGCGTTTACTCTGATATTTTCTCCTTTCATTGTAAGTTCTTTCGCCCAAGATTTTGTCATTCCTATTATACCTGCTTTTGCTGCCGAATAATTAGTTTGACCGATGTTACCTTCAATTCCTACCACGCTCGCCATGCTTATTATATTCCCAAACTTTTGTTTTCTCATTATCTTTGCAACCGCTTTTGTCATAACAAAAGTTCCTTTTAAATTCACCTGAATTACCTTATCAAAATCTTCTTCTTTCATAATAACCAAGAAGTTATCTTTTGCCATTCCGGCATTGTTTACTAATATGTCTATTTTTTGGTATTTGTTATATATCTCAGTCACAATTTCGCTAATCGCATTGAAATCGGTTATGTCTGTTTGGTAATAAATGAACCTATCTTCTGGAAAATCACTTTTTTCATTTTCTTCTATTTGAGGTCTTTCATCTATAGCGATCGCTATTACGGTGGCCCCTTCTTTTATGAAATTCCGAGATATTTCTTTCCCTATTCCTCTAGAGCCACCTGTTACGATCGCAATCTTTTGATTTAATTTCAAAGGGAACACCCCCAATTTTTATATATTAAGTAGTTTAACGGTTTTATTTATTTGTTTAATAAATTTTGTGAGCACATTTGTAGGTCCAATTTCAACAAATTCATCCACATCATTTTTCACACATTCTTCGACACATTCTATCCATCTAACGGGAGAAGTTATTTGCTTAATTACATTTTCTTTGATGATAACAGGATCTGTTTCAAACTTCGCCGTCACATTCTGAACAATGGGAACCCTTGGTTTTTTGAATTCTAAATGTTCAATTTTTCTTCTTAACCTTTCTTCTGCATCTTTTAGAAATTTCGAATGAAACGGACCGCTTACATTCAACGGTACGACCTTTCTGGCTCCTCCTTCCTTGAGCTTTTCCATAGAGATCAAAAGTTCTTCCATTTCCCCACTTATAACAATCTGTGAAGGAGAATTGTAATTAGCTATTTGGACGTTTGGATAATTGGCTAAAACTTTTTCAATATCATTTAAATCCATCCCTATCACGGCTGCCATACCGCCTTTTCCTGGTTCAAAGGCTTCACTCATGTACAATCCCCTATAATAAACCGCTTCAACTGCCTCTTCAAAATTGATCACGTCTGCAGCTAAAAGTGCTGTCCATTCCCCTAAAGAATGACCAGCTACCACGTCAGGTATGAGACCTTCTTCTAAAGCATTCAAATATTTCATATAGCTAATTGTGAGTATAGCGACTTGGGCATTTTGGGTTAAGGTAAGCTCTTTTTCATCAGTTCCAAATATTATACTTTTTATATCTACTCCAATCTTATTTTTAACTTTATCAAAGTATAATTCATACTCAGGCTTTTTTTCTAATATATCCTTTCCCATTCCTAAGTATTGAGATCCTTGGCCTGTAAAAACAAAGCATCGCAAAACTTATCTCCTCCTTTCATCGACATTGTTTTCTAAGTCGTAATTTTTCAAGATATACGACATTATATCTTCTATAACTTCGTTAACACTTTTTATCTCATCGATCAAACCAGAGGATTGTCCTGCCATAAAAGACCCACTTTCTTCATCACCGTACAAGAAAGCCCTCATAAGGCTTCCTACCAAAGCTTCTTCTGCTTCTTCGGGTGATGAAGCTTCTAACTTAGCTATTTTTTTACCAAATTTTGTCTTTATTATTCGAGCTGGATGACCCATTTTCTGACCAGTGATTATGGTGTCTCTAATACCCGCATCTATTATTTTCTGTTTATAATTTTCATGGGCTTCACATTCATATGTAGCTATAAAACGAGTCCCCATCTGAATGCCTTCTGCCCCCAAGGATAAAGCTGCAACCGCACCAGGTCCGTTAGCAATCCCACCGGCTGCTATTACAGGAACCGATAACATACTGGAAAGCTTTGGAATCAAGACCATGGTAGTTACATCGCCGATGTGTCCACCACATTCCATTCCTTCGCCTATTATAGCCTCTGCCCCAGCATTTTCTAATCTCAAAGCCAGATTTTCTGACGAGACTACCGCTAAGGTTGTTATCCCATTTTCTCTAAGCATTGGAATATATTTGCTAGAATTTCCAGCTCCTAAAATAGCAACGGGCACTTTTTCTTGAATTATCAAATCTATGACTTCGTCTATATGAGGATTAAGCATAATTACGTTTACCGCAAAAGGTTTATCAGTCATTACTCTTATTGAATCGATCTGTTTTTTTAAAAGTTTTGCGTCCATGTTTCCAGAACCTATAGTTCCTAATCCACCAGCATTTGAAACAGCTGCAGCCAATTTTGCAGTACCCACCCATGCCATTCCGCCTTCTAATATGGGATATTTAATTTTCAATAAATCAGTAACCCTATTTTTTACTGGTTCCAAATCAGCACCTCCATCTTCAACTCTTTTTGATACCTACCATTATCTCTGCTTGTGCACATACCTGTTCTTCAACAGTAGCTATTCCTTTTAATTTAAACATGTTTGCTTTCCTCTGTAGAATCTCTAAATCGTATATTAGTTTGTCTCCAGGTCTTACTTCCTTTTTAAATCGAGCCTTATCTATACCCGTAAACAAAGGAATTACATTCTCATCCGTATCTTTTAGAAGCAATAACCCTGCAGTTTGAGCCATACCTTCAACAATGAGTACTCCTGGCATTATGGGATAATTTGGGAAATGACCTTGAAAAAAAGGTTCGTTAATGCTAACGTTTTTAAACGCCTTGATCTTTTCTTCATTTAATTCTAAAACCCCATCAACAAGCAAAAAAGGGTAACGGTGGGGCAATATTTTCATTATTTCCTCTATATTCATAATTTTCACTCCCATGTAGTTACTATTCCACCAGAATCAGGCCCTAAATGCATACCTATTATTATATCCATCGGTTCAAAGATTATCTTTTCCCTCGGTACTCCCAATTTAACTACTTCATCCAACAAATCGCCACCTATTTTTAAGCTCCCTGTATGTTCAACGGTTATATTCTTTAACTCTCCTCTGCCTTTTTCTTCCATTGCCAATGTAGTAAGCTCTTTAATTATTTTATTGTATCCTCTAATCCTTTTAACGGGCAATATTTCACCATTCTCCAGTTTTAACAATGGTTTAATGTTTAACATGCTTCCCACAAAAGCAGTTGCTTTTCCTATTCTTCCACCTTTTGCAAGATAATTTAAACTTCCTACGGTAAAGTATACATTCACTTTTTCTTGAAAATGTTCCACAAAACTCTTCAACTCTTCTATACTATAATCTCCTGAATCTATAAGCTTTTTTAATTCTAGTACTACATAACCTAATCCCCATGTAGCTTCATAACTTTCCACTATATGGATCCTTTTTTCATCTACTTCCTTAGCGGCTATCCTAGCAGAATTATAGGTGCCACTAAGTTTTCCTGAAAGATGGACAGATATCAATTCATCGTAATCTTTAAGCATTTTTTTGTATACCTCTTCAAAATCTTGAGGCGTGGGTTGTGAAGTGGCTGGTATATAGTCAGACGTTTTTAAAAACTCATAGAAGTCGTCTACATCAATATCCACAGCCTTTTCAAACTTGTCTTTCATCTTTACATACAATGAAACACAGCCTATCCCCATTTCTTCTAATTGTTTTGGATCAATGTCGCAGGTATTATCGGTTACTATTCCTATTTTAGGCATAATTGTGCCCCCTTTTATGATTTAACAAAAATTAGAGACGCATTGTGTCCCCCAAAACCAAAGGAGTTCTTTAAAATTACGTTTACTTCAGCGTCTTGAGTCTCTCTTGGGATATTGAGCGTTTTCATCTCTTCATCAGGCTCTTCTAAATTTGGCATTCCATGAACAAAATGATTATGGCTTTCTATTATTGAAGCTATTAATTCAATTGCCCCTGCAGCTCCTAAAGTATGTCCTATCAAGGTTTTAGTTGATTGTAAATACGGTTTATCCGCAAATTCACCGAATATTTTTTTAATAGCTTTTACTTCTGAATTATCTCCAACAGGGGTACTGGTAGCATGACAATTTATAAGATCCACCTTAGAAGGATCTAATTCAGCCATTTTTAAGGCGTTCTTTATTGCTCTTGCAGCCCCCTCACCTTCCGGATCAGATTGACTAATATGGTAAGCATCCCCTGTCATTCCATATCCTGCTATATATCCATAAATCTTTGCTCCTCTTGCCTTTGCATGTTCTTCTGATTCTAAAACTAATATCCCAGCTCCTTCTCCCATCACAAACCCGTCTCTATCTTTGTCAAAAGGTCTTGATGCTTTTTGTGGTTCATCATTTCTTTGAGAAAGAGCCATCATGTTGGCAAAAGCTGCTATTGGCATAGGATCAATAACCGCTTCGGAACCTCCCGTTATTGCCACATCAACTTCTCCACTTCTTATCAACATAACAGAACTTATTATTGAATGGACAGCTGAAGCACAGGCGCTAACAGTAGTAAAATTTGGTCCCTTTAATTTATGCCTTATAGAAACAACTCCACTTGCCATATCGGCAATCATCATAGGTATTAAAAAAGGGCTAACATACTTCGGACCTTTTTCGTTCATAACTCCAAACTCGTGATACAAAGTTTTAAAACCGCCTATTCCTGAACCTATTATTACTGCAGCATTTTCTCTCCAATCTTGATCTTGAGACAATCCGGCATCTTCAATAGCTTCATCTGAGGCAGCAACAGCTAATTGCAAAAACCTATCATAACGTTTGGCAGTTTTCCTATCCATGTACTCCTCGGGGTCAAAATCTTTTATTTCAGCAGCTATCTTAACTTTATGATCAGAGGTATCAAACTGAGTTATTTTATCTATGCCGCTTCTCATTTCTTTTAAACCTTCTAAAAATCCCTGTGTGTTTTTTGCTATCGGGTTTATTGTTCCCATACCAGTTATTACGACTTTGTGCATCCACATACCTCCTGACTGTTATTTTATTGATTTGTTAAAGCTTTTTTGATAGATGTATGATCATGATAAAGAAGCCAACATCTTTTTTGTTACTTCTATGTAATACTCATATATTTGTTGAGGTTTCAACCCCGCCCATTTTTTGTACAATGTCTCTCGAAGACTCGCTTGCTGAACCATTCCTGTTATCTCACTCCACAAAACCATTGCGATCTTTAAAGGTTCTAATCGTTCGTCTATTGAACCATCTTTTATCCCTTCTTCAACGGAACTAACTAACAACTTAAAAATCTCTTCACTCTTTTCATACGCCTTCTTCACATGGGGATCTTTATCATCGAAATGAACTTCCAAGGTTTCATAATTCAATATCAACTTATAATAATCAACATATTCAAGGCTGAATGATACGTATGTTTCTCCCATTGATACAACCTTTTCAAAACCGTTTTTACAAGAGGAAAATTTTTCAATAATAGACCTGAGCAAAGCAGATAACGCTCTTTCAACAGAGGTAAAATATAGATCTTTTTTGCTTGAAAAGTATAAATACAACGTCCCTTTTGCAAGATTAGCTTTCTTTGCAATTTCGGTCATTGTAGCTTTCTCATAACCTTTTTCCACAAAAATCTTTTCTGCTACATTCATTATTAAATTCAATTTTCCCTCTTTATTTTTCTTCTCCAAACTATTTCGCCTCATATCTTTGCCCTCTAATAAAATAAAAATGACCAAAGGTCATCACTTTCATAAGATTATACCACAACAAAAAATCTATTTCAAGTTTTCGCATTAGATCATATTACTTGTCCGTGAAAAAGATTGGTTAGATCATAATTCGATGTCTTTAAGGGAGGGTTGCCCTTAATCATAGAATTGAATGATTTAGAATTTTAAGATTTTGATTTGCTGCGGTCGCTTTCTTAGAAAGTAGCTTTATGATATAATTATTATTACAAGAATATAGTTATGAAAATTTTTTAAAAACCTTTAAAACTATTTGACATCCTAGGAGGAGCGTTTTGAAACAAAAATCAATTGCGTTTTTATTTTTTATTATTTTTACGTTATCGACCTTCGCAACAGTTTTTGATGATTTTGTTTACTACGTGGATCTTCAAACTATGTATGAATCAGATGACCCATATTTAAAGATCCTTGGAGGTTTTTTGAGGCGATGGGAAACGGGTTTGCCACTGTACGTAGATAATTTACAACTTTCTAATCTAGTGTTGTCCCCTGATGATGAGATAACCTTGAAGATATTAAAAGACATAGACCCTTATGTTTACCTTGAACCTAGAGAATTGTTTGAAGAAGCCTTAAAAGAATACCCCAATTCAATAATAATAAATTCTATGTATCTTTTTTTCAATTTCCAATATTGGCAAAATTCTTTGGACCCATCTGTGGTGAAAGAAATTTTTGAATATTCTGAAAAAATCGAAAAGCTTGTGGGAGGAAAAACTCCCTTTACTGTTTATTACCAATCACAAATCTTATCAAAATCTAAAATATATAACGATCCCCAAAAAGCTTACAACGATTTAAAAGAAATCTATCTAACTTACAATTACGATAAAAAGATAATTGAATCTTTGGTAGAAATAAGTTTTCTAACGAATAACTACGAAATTATAAAAGACCTTTATAATACTTACATAAATTTGAAAGGGAACGATTCTCAAACATTACTGTACTTTTCTAAAATTTTTTATAACCTGGGAGAAACAGAAAAATCCAAAGAAATAGCCCTTTCTTTAATCCCAGTTGCAAAAGATTCAAAGATTCTTTCTGAAACATACGAATTTTTAGGTGACATAGAAAACAATTACGAGAAAAGGATAGAATATTATCAAAAAGCTTTAGCTCACGACAAAGAAAGTGGAAGAATAATGTCTAAATTGGGGTTAACCTACTATAATTGGGATAAAAAAGAGTATGCTCAGTTAGCTAGATACTTTCTCAACGGTGCACAGAGCCGCAATTATATAACCGAAGAAACTGAAGAAGCTTTAAAAGAATTGAGAGTGAGGGTTGTACTTGAAATTTTCCTTAAATATTTATTACCTTTGCTGTTAGGAGTAGCTTTTGCATTATGGTTGCTATATTATTTGGATAAAAAAAGGAAGATCAAAGAACACAATCGTATATTTAAAGAGCAAAATAACAAATAGAAAATCCAATACGTACCACGCGGGAGGAATTATTTTGGAATTAGGCGAAAAATTTGAAGAGCTTATGACAGTGATGAAAAGACTGAGAGGACCACAAGGTTGTGATTGGGACAAAGTCCAAACACATGAGAGTTTGAAACCTTATATAATTGAAGAAGCATATGAATTGGTTGATTCTATTGACGAAAAAGATATAACAAAAATAAAAGAAGAATTAGGAGATATATTACTCCAAGTTGTTTTTCATTCCACTATTGCCGAAGAAAGCAATGAGTTTTCTACCATTGAAGTGATAGATGAACTGATCAATAAGCTAGTGAGAAGACATCCCCATGTTTTTGGAGATGAAAAAGGATATTCTTATGCCAGGTGGGAGGAAATAAAGGCAAAAGAGAATGGAGAGAAGAACTTTAGTAGAATCGGTAAACTTAACAAAGCCTTACCAGCACTATCACTGGCAAGAAGAATTCAAGAAAACGCTGCTGCGGTAGGGTTTGACTGGGTAGAAGTTAAAGATGTGCTCGATAAAGTAAAAGAAGAAGTGGAAGAACTTAATGAAGCAAAAACCCAAGCAGAAGTAGAAGAAGAGTTTGGGGATTTATTATTTGCACTTGTTAACTTGGCTCGTTTTTTAAGTATAGACCCAGAAGTTTCTTTAAGAAAGGCGAGTGAGAAGTTTATAGAACGGTTCAACCGAATGGAAAAAGCGATTGAAAAAGATGGAAAAGAATTTGAAGCTTTAAATTTAGACGAGTTAGACAAATATTGGGAATTAATAAAAAAAGAGGAAAAGAGGTGAGAATTAGGTGGAAATAGGCATATTCGGCCTTCCATTAACAGGTAAAACTACTATTTTTTCTCTTTTAACAGACTATAAAATAGAGGATAGTTATAAAAGAGAGGCTATCAAAAGAACGGCTATTATCAAAGATGAAAGAGTTAATTCTCTTGCACGTTTATACAATCCTAAAAAGGTTGTCTTTGCTAACTTAGATTTTATCGATATACCAAGCTATGACCACAAAGGGGATCCAAAAGAAAAAACGAGAATTTTTCAGATGATACAAAATGTTGATGCGTTACTTTTGGTTATAAGATCTTTTAAAAATCCGTCGGTACCTTGGCCTGAAAACGCTGATAATCCAATAAAACAACTAGACATATTGAAAACAGAGCTAATTTTTAGAGATTTAGAAATTGTAGAAAATCGATTAGAGAGGCTTGAAACACAAAAGAAAAAGACAAAATTCTCAGTGACGGAAGAAAACGAAGAAAAAATTTTGTTGAAAATAAAAGAAGTTTTGGAGGATGAGGTTTTCGTTTCGAAGATGGAATTGAGTGAAGAGGATAAAAAATTAGTTGGTTCTTTAGCTTTATTCACTTTAAAACCTATTATCGTATGTGTCAACGTCGATGATGACCAATTTTCAAAAAATAGCTACGAATATAAGGAACAGGTAATTGAAGAATGTAAAAAGCAAAATTTTGCCTACATTGAAATAGACGGAAAAATAGAAGTAGAAATAAACGAGCTTGAGGACGAAGAAGAAAAAAGACTATTCTTAGAAGATTTATCAATTAAAGAACCTGGTGTTGAAAGATTAGCAAAAATTGTGTATAATCATGTTGGACTAATTTCTTTCTTCACCGTCGGAAAAGACGAGGTAAGAGCTTGGACGGTAAAAAAAGGTAGTACAATGAAGGAAGCCGCTGGAAAAATACATTCTGATTTCGAGAAGAACTTCATTCGTGCAGAGGTTATGAAATATGAGGACCTAATTAAATACGGAAGCGAAGAAAAAGTGAAAGAACAGGGACTTTGGAGGCTGGCGGGAAAAGATGAAATATTGGAAGATGGTGAAATATTAAACATTAGAGCTAGCGCTTGATTTGAGGGGTGACCTAATGATACTTGTTACAGGAGGAGCTGGGTACATAGGTTCTCATTTGGTGAAAAGGCTGCAAGATCAAAATAAAGAAGTAGTAGTTTTTGATAACTTCGAAAAAGGCCATAGGTGGGCTGTTAAAGATGTACAAGTCGTTGAAGGAGATCTTAGAAACGAAAAAGACATTGATTACGCTTTTGAAAATTACAAAATAGACGAGGTATATCATTTCGCGGCTTTTTCATTAGTGGGTGAATCCATGACAGAACCTAATAAATATTTTAATAACAATATTTGTGGAACATTGAACCTTTTAAAAAACATGCAAAAACATAAATGTAGATACATAGTTTTTTCTTCTACCGCAGCTGTTTATGGAGAACCAGAAAAAGTCCCCATCACTGAAAATCAACCCAAGAACCCTACGAACATCTATGGTCAATCAAAATTAATGATTGAAGATATTCTCAATTGGTATTCTAAACTTGATATTATAAGGTATGTAGCTTTAAGATATTTCAACGCCGCTGGGGCGTATTATGATGGTAGTATAGGCGAAGCCCACGAACCTGAAACTCACTTGATCCCATTAGTTCTTGAAACAGCTTTAGGGAAAAGAGACCAACTGTACGTTTATGGCAATGATTACCCAACCAAGGACGGAACAGCCGTTAGAGACTATATCCATGTAATGGATTTGATAGATGCCCATATTTTAGCTATGAAATGGATGAAGGAAAATGAAAAATCTGACGTTTTTAATTTAGGTAATGGTCAAGGATTTACCGTTTTAGAGGTTATTAAAACAGCTGAAAAAGTAACTTCAAAAAAAATAAATTACGAAGTAGTAGAAAGAAGGCCTGGTGATCCTGCTGTTTTAATAGCTTCCTCAAAGAAAGCAGAGGAAGTTTTAAACTGGCACCCTCAAAATAAAGAATTAGAAAAGATAATATCTGATGCATGGAAATGGCATAAAAATAAAGACAAAAATGTTTTAGGAGGATAACTCATGGAGATAGTAGACCTAAAAAAATGGATAAGAGATATACCAGATTTTCCAGAAAAAGGAGTTATATTTAGAGATATCACACCACTTTTGAAAAACCCAGAAGTTTTTAAGTATTCGGTCGAAAAAATCGCTGAATTGATAAAAGAGTGGGATTTTGATTGCATTGTATCCCCCGAGTCAAGGGGGTTTATATTTGCTACACCTTTAGCTTACCTCATGAATAAAGAATTCGTTCCCATAAGAAAACCAGGAAAACTGCCTTACAAAACCTTTTCGATCTCTTATGAACTAGAATACGGTCAAACATCCCTGGAAATGCATGTTGACGCGATAGATAAAGGAGAAAAGGTGATAGTCGTTGATGATGTGTTAGCCACGGGAGGTACTACAAAAGCGATAAAAGAATTAGTAGACAGAGCCGGAGGCAAAACCGTTGGAGTTGTCTGCCTTGCTGAATTAACCTACCTAAATCCAAGAGAAAATCTAAACGATTTAGAAATTGCCAGTTTGATACGATATTGAAAGCATAATTTAAACTCAAGAAGGGGGAAAAAAGATGAATGGTATAAAATTTGATTTTTCAAATGTTTTCCATCCTAATATTGAAAATGGCTTAACGGAAGAAGAAATAAACGACCAAGCTAATAGAGTTCAAGATATTGTGGAAACGATAATACAAAAAAATCCCGGCTTTTTAAATCTGCCTTTCACAAGGGTTTACATAGATAGGGTTTTGGATTTAAAAACGTGGATACAAAGTTTTGAAAGTGTAGTAGTTTTAGGTATAGGTGGTTCTGCATTAGGAAATCAGGCGCTGCAAACAGCCCTTAATCCATTGCATTATAACGCTTTGTCTAAAGAAATAAGAAAAACTCCCAAAATTTTCATCCTGGATAATGTTGACCCCGATTTTATAGCATCAGTTTTGGACCAAATTGATCCAAAGACTACTCTGTTCAATGTTATATCAAAATCCGGTACAACAGCAGAAGCCATGGCAAATTATCTGGTTGCAAGAGGAATAATCGAAGGATACGGATTAGATCCAAAAAAACACTTCCTATTCACCACCGATCCTGAAAAAGGTATATTAAAGAAAATAGCCGAAGAAGAAGGAATCAAAACCTTGGATATACCTCCTTCAATTGGCGGTAGATTCAGCGTTTTAACCCCTGTCGGCTTATTATCAGCTTTGGCAAGTGGAATAGATATAATTGATCTATACAACGGTGCAAAAGAAATGCACAAAAGGGTTACCAATCCAAACATTTGGGAAAATCCTGCGGCTTTTAACGCCTTAGTGCATTATCTATATTACCAGAAAGGTTATAATATTTCCGTAATGATGTCCTACTCAAACAAATTGTTTCTACTCGCTGATTGGTACAGACAATTATGGGCAGAAAGTCTTGGAAAAAAATACAATTTAAAAGGTGAAGTAGTCAACGTTGGGCAAACTCCAATAAAAGCATTAGGCACAACAGACCAACACTCCCAAGTTCAACTATACAACGAAGGGCCTTACGATAAGGTAATCACTTTCATACAACTAGAAAATTTTGAACGAAACATAAAAATCCCTAATATACACTGTGACCTTCCCGAGCTATCATATCTGGGAGGTAAAAATCTTTCAGCCCTTTTGAATACAGAATTAGCTGGTACGGAATACGCTTTAACAGAAAACAATAGACCAAATCTAAAAGTTATTTTCCCTCAGATCAATCCCTTCAATGTGGGACAATTCATATTCGCATACGAATTTCAAACAGCAGTAATGGGAAATCTATTAGATATAAACCCTTATGACCAACCAGGCGTTGAATTAGGTAAAAAGGTTACCTATGCTTTGATGGGAAGAAAAGGTTACGAAGATTTCAGTATCGAGGTAGAAAACAAGCTCAAAAACAAAAAACAGGTGACGATGTAAAAAATGGTAATAGGAATTACAGGCCCTGCAGGATCTGGAAAAAGTACTATATCAAAGATAATAAAAACAATATACAAAGATAAGGCATTCATAATCGATGTGGATAGGTTAGGACACGAGGTCTTAACCTATTTTTTTATCAAAGAGAAATTGAAAGAAGTTTTTGGAGAAGAAATATTCGACGATGATAACAATATTTCCAGATCAAAACTTGGTGAAATAGTTTTTTCAAATAAAGAAAAGTTGGAATTATTGAATCAGATAGTCCATCCAGAAATTCTTAATAAAACTGAACAAATACTGAAAGAAATTTCAAATAAAAATGATATAATAATCATAGATGCAGCTTTGCTTTTCAAAATAGGATTGGACAAATTATGCGATAAAATTATCTACGTAGATGCCCCAGAAGAATTACGTATTGAAAGGCTGTCAGAAAAACGTGGTATCCCCTTGGAGAAGGCAAAAAACATCGTCAAATCCCAAGAACACATAAACTCTAAGCGTTGTGATTTCAAAATATTGAATATTGGTAATTTTGACCAATTGTACAAAGAAACAGAAAAAATTATCCAAAACTTATGAGGAGGTGTTCGGAATGAAGAAAGTTGTTTCTATTCTTTTTACGGTTTTACTTGTTTCTTTTGCTTTTTCTCAAGTCGAGATAGAGTTTTGGCATGGCATGGGAGGACAGTTGGGAGAAACTCTGAATTCCTTAGTCGATACTTTTAATAGGGAAAACCCAGATGTTCATGTGTCAGCCATATATGTGGGAAACTACAGTGCATTAAACCAAAAGTTACTTTCTACGATCACCGCATACTCCCAAGGAAGTACCACAGACCTTCCAACTTTATCTCAAGCTTATGGAAACTGGACCGCAATGTACCTATTTTCTGATGTAGTGCAACCACTCAACGGATATATTGAAAAGGATCCTGAGTTTAAAGAAGCTTGGGATAATCAGATATTCCCTGTTCTAAAGGATTTAGTTACATGGGGAGACACAGTATATGGAATCCCATTTAACAAATCTGTTTATGTTTATTATTATAACCCTGATCTATTTGACTTATTTGGAATCGATCCCCCAAAAACTATGGATGAATTATGGGAAGTAAGTGAACTTTTAACAATGGATTTAGACATGGATGGAGAAACGGATCAATATGGATTAGGTGCGAGAAACTTTATCGACGATTTTCAAATATTCTTATATGCATATAACGCAACATTTTTAGAATACGTCGGCGATGGCAAATACAGAGTTGTTTTACCTGAAGAAGAAACAAAAGAAGTTTTAACATTCATAAAGAACCTGAAAGATTCTGGATACGCTTTGTTCCAAAACGCATATTTGGATCCCCAGTTTGGCTCTGGAGAAATAGCCGCATACATGGGAACGGTTGCAGGTTTAACTTATGCTGAACAATCGTCCAGAGGAAAACACGGTGTCGCTTGGGCTCCATTACCTTCTGTAGATGGTGTCCCTCACTCTCCTATAGCTGGAACTGATGTGATAATGTTTAACTGGGTAAGCCAAGAGCAAAAAGACGCAGCTTGGAGATTCTTGAAATTTTTGATGGATCCCGTAAACGTTGCGTATTGGTCAATAAATACTGGATATGTTCCGATAAGAAGAGATGTTGAAGAGGTTCCACAGTGGCAAGCCTATACAGCAACAGATGATAAGCCAACTATTGCGCTTAACGAATTAGAAACCGCTATCCCAGATCCAAAACCAGCCGCATGGAACGATATAAGAAATGATATCAGTACATTATTTGCTAACTTTTTAAACGATATGGCGACGGTAGATGAGACATACGATGCCATCGTGAATACTTTAGAAACAGGATTAAAGGAGACAGGCGAATACGCTGAATAATAAGTAATAATTATCAAAACCCCAGGTAGTATCAAAACCTGGGGTTTTATTTTGGGTGGTATTTATTGAACGACGTTAGAACTTTCTTTATCAATTTAAGGGATATTAACTTTATCAATTTCCTTCATCAACCTGATCGTCTCTCTGATTATTTCAACAATCTGGAGGAATTGCTCTATACCTTTGCTTTCTAATTTTCTATTCTTCCTGCTTTTAAGCCATTTATCTAAAACCTGATAACCGCCGATATAAAAATCCCAGATTTCCTCAGGTACACCATCAAAGTATTGCTCTTTGTTAATCCACACTTTACCATTTTCATATTTTACTTTTTCAACAATATTTGAACCAATTACATCAAACTTTACACTTGTTGGCAATCTCTTTCTCATTAAATGCAATTCAACCAACTCTTTGCCTAATTCAGCTAATTTCTTGAACTCCTCATAATCATCAACAAATGGAATCCTTGGGAAATCATGCTTTAAAAATTCTTCATATTTCTTCCTGTATGTTGGAGAATACAAAATAGCATAGATATAGTAAAAAATATCTTCTGGAGTTAGTTCTTTATTATATTTTTCAGATAGGGTTTTGTAAATATCTGGATCAATATTTGCTTTCTTCTCCCAGTCAGAATAAAGATATAGTGGGAAAAGAAATGCGATCCCCTTATTACTTAATGTTATACGACTCTCGATGATAGTGTTTGTAACATAAGCATGATTAAATATACCCTCAGCAACTTGCCTAACAGTTATCAATCCCAAATTTTCCTTTAGCATGTGTTTCATAACTTCTGGACGAGGCATACAATGAAAACCTCTTGATGTGCCAGTATAATACGTGTATCTTATATCAAAAGGCCTATATAAAATTGGTACAATTTTATTTTTATCAAGACCGCTTTCCTTTAAATCTTTCTGAGCAAATACTACTTTCCAATCTCTAACATCTTTTCTTAGAATAAACCTTGTTCTTGCTTCTTCTGGGCTCATTTGTACGAATTCGGTTACGGTTGTCCACGCGTCCTCAGGCTTCCATTTTATTGTAAAGTGATCTCTTGCCGTAACTACGCCAACACTGTTTACAGGAAAAATATCCGTAATCTTCCAGAATTTATTATATTCTTCTTCTAATGAGGTATCTTTAGGAACAAAGAAATAGAATGGTGAAATAGGCTTAACTTCTTGCCAATTAACATTATCTATTGAGTGTCTGTCTAACCAACGATATTTATCTTCTCTTAATCCCCACAGGTCAGTATAGTAAACTTTTTTTTCCCTTAAATTTTTATTCTTTATAAATATTCCAATGGCAACTCCTTGTCTTATATCAAAAACATTTTCATCTTTGCTGCCATCAGGACATTTTTCCTTTTTTAAAGAATTTCCATGCAAGTTTAAGATGAAGATTCTATCAAAACTTTGCAGTAGGGATTCCCTCATCCCTCTGAATGTAGGGTTATCAAGATAACTGTGATTAGTAATAAAACCTATAACACCCTCACCATTTTTATCTATTTTCCACTGTGCATATCTTATGAATTTCACATAATCATCCTGAAGCCATTTAGGGTTTTTCTCATCAAGAGGATTGCCATCTACCTTATAATAGCCATCGTCTTTGCTTCCATCTGCTCGTGTATAGCCTTTTTTCAACAAATCATCAATCCACTTACCCTTATTGGCAGATATACCAGAATAAGGTGGATTACCTATTAAAACAAGAATTGGCTTCTCCGTCTTTATTTGATTTGCAATTCTGCTTTCCTCTGTTATTTCCCTCATGAATAGTAAAGGATCATGAACCTCTGATTGTTCTAATGTGTTTGTAAGGTAAACTTGTATTCTGTCGTCATCTTTAAACCTGTAATGCCATCTCTGGAGTAGGTCTGTAATCTTTAAATGGGAGATTACATACGGCGTGATTAAGATTTCAAATCCATAAAAATGTTTTAGAAGGTGATTCTCGATTTTATCGAAAATTATACCTCTTAACCCTTGATTCTTTAATTCTCCCAATGCAACAAGAAAAGTTATCCAGAAAAAAGTTCCCGTTCCAATCGCAGGGTCAAGAACATTTACACTGTCATCTGCAAGGCCTAATGATTTATCAAAGTGCTTCTTCAAAATTGAATGTACAGAATTTACGATAAAGTTTACAACAGGGCGGGGTGTATAATAAACTCCCAGATGTTTTCTCTTCTCAGGTTCATAATAATTCAAAAAATCTTCATAGAAAAATATTATTGGATCTTTGTCCTTTTTGCCACGCTTATCAATTTTATTTAGAATCTCCTCTAACTTTGCAGCATTTAGTATATCGATAATGTCATCTACAATCCATGAGATATTTGGAGGAAACTCTTCACCAGAAATATTCAAGAAGATACGTTTAATCACACCAACATTTCTGGGGATATAGTATGATGCTGTTCTTCTATCTAATTTACCTCGGCAACTTTTCTTAGCCAAAAATAGGCCATAGGTGATGGTCTGGGCATAGGCATCTGCACAATCCTCTAATTCTACATCTTTGATGAGTTCTTTTATACCCAGATAAAAATCATAGATTGATGAAGGAGATTCATTATTTTTAATCTTCTCCAAATCATTCAAAAGTTGGTCTTTAGCCAGTTCCTTCAATAATTTCGCTCTTTTAGAGAGTTCTACAGCCAGTTCTTCAGCTAATACTATTGTTGGTAGTTTATACTCAAAAAATTCATTTATGAGAGAGACAAATGTTTCGATTTTTTCTTTAGAGATAGATAAATTTCTTTTATCCAAATCGGAAAGCATGAAAAGATTGCAATCATAAACCTTGCGCCCTTTTCTAATGAGAACAAATTGAAGATAATTAGTGAGTATTAGATTATCAATACTTTCAATATATTTTTTAAGTTGGTCTGTCTCGAGTATTTTATCTAAATTTTCTCCAAGGTCTTTTGTTTCTATAAAACCAATTTTTCGGTTATTATAAAACGCCTTAAAGTCAGGTGCACCAAGCCCAGCAGCTCTTTTTGGTTCCTGAGTAAGATTATAATCTGGATTTAATCCTTTAATAAAATTTTCAAACGGAGTTCTGTAAGTCCATTCCGTATAATCTCCGTGTGAGTATATACTGTAAACTTCTTTAAAGTAATTTTTTATATCTTTCTCAATCTTACTGTTATCAACCATTCATATCACCTTTGAAGTTTTTTTCAGCATCCGATAGAATCTCATTATAACGTTTTCGGTGTAGCAGAAGTTCGGCGAAGCCGAATTTGGACGGAGCAAAGTGTTGGCTTTTACATCTTGTTATGCAATGTGTATAGGTTATAAGGGAACCCCTTTTTTAATTGCATCGTTAAGTTTACCCATCATATATCCTATTCCTTTACAATTACTTAGTGGGGTAAGAATTTCCTTTGATGAAAAAACTTTATTAGCCATTTCAACATAGTTTTTTCCACCTAAGATTACAATTGGTCCATAGCTATCCAATTCCTTTTCCTTCACTTGAGCAGAAAGCTCCTTTGTAGTTATTGGATTTGCTTTTCTGTCATTAAAGCTTACATTATAAGGCCCGGGAACTATATCATTTGGGAATAAAAATCCATATTTTGCAGATAGGATACACCATGAAGAAGGGTAAAACCTCATGGCATATTCTCTACACTTTTTAGCAAATGGCCCAATATACACATATTTTGCTTTGGTGGGTCCCGCATTCGGATTCTTATCCCATATTTTCTTGTTTCCACATGGAACTACACATAGTGTTTTCATGTTTCCAACTCTACTATCCTATTTTCTATTTTAACTTTCCCTTTAATACAAAATTCTCTCGCTTCACATCTATTAAGGAGTGGACAATAGCCTGTCGTCTTATCTCGGTTTGAACAACCATATTTAGACAAGTGCCAAAGTGGTTCATCTACATCTAAAGCAATCATTGGTCTGTTCTTAATACTCAACCCTTTTACACTTTCAAACCATGCTTCTCTTATATATTTAAATAGTTCACCCAATTTACCTTTGAATTGTCCTCTAACAACTCCAGTAGTTAATGTCGCTCTTGCTATATGTATATCTACAGGGATAGGCACTTCCTCCAAATTTCTTAAATGTGTTATGCCCACATTGTCCCTAAGCATCCTCAACCACAATGGTCCTATTTTAGGTCCACGAAGGAATGGATAGTCTGGTACCAATCTTCCATTATATAAGTGAGTATCGTTTCTTAAGTGGTTCAAAATGAGCGATGAATCCCAGTTGCAGTTTTTAAGAAATTTGCATGGATCGCCTTCCCATTTTTTATAAAAAGTAATCCCAATTGTTCGCCAAATGTAAGCGTCTTTTTTAGTTTTCTTTGACAATTTGTATTTTTGCATATCTTCAATTATTTTTCTGAGAGGGGTTTCATGTAATAGTTTTGGATCGAATAAATATCTTGTTTCTGGGTCATCAAAAGTTCTTCTCGAACTCTCCCATAATGATGGAGCATCCCTTTGATAATCAATTGAAACGGTGAGTGTTAAAAAGAGTATATGATCAAGAGAACCTCTTACTACCCTATTGGGCGTTATATCTTCCGGCATATCAGTTCTTCCATGAATACCCGTGGTAGAAAAAGAATCATAGAGGAGTTCCGCGACCTTCTTTCCTCTTTCCTTGTCTATTATAATTGACATATTTTACATTCTCCTATGTATTTTAGAGTTATGAGAAGTTTTTTCGACAGAAGGGAGAAAAATTTGGGAAATTTAGGCGCCGAGGGTGAGGCGGCTAATTCAATATGGTGGAGTTGATGGGATTCGAACCCACGACCTTTGCCTTGCGAAGGCAACGCGCTCCCGCTGCGCTACAACCCCTTCTTTTTATATTATATCAAAATTCATGAAAGAATTAAATTTCTTGTATAATTCCATCTCTAATTTGGATAATTCTATCGGCTCTTTTTGCAATATTCAAATCATGGGTAACTACTACAAGTGTAGTTCCATTTTCTTTTCTTATCCCTTCCAAAAGTTCTATTATTATTTCACCATTTTCACTGTCAAGATTTCCAGTTGGTTCATCGGCCCATATAACCTCTGGCGAATGTATTATAGCCCTTGCGATAGCAACTCTTTGTTGCTCTCCGCCGGATAGTTCATATGGGAATCTTTCTACTTTATTATCAAGCTTAACTTTCTTTAAAACTTCATAAGCCTTTTCTTTTGAGGTCTTGTTCTTTTCTCCTAAGATCAACAAAGGCAATTGGACATTTTCTAAAACCGTCAAAACCGGTATAAGATTAAAAAATTGAAACACAAAACCCATGTTTTTGGCTCTGAAGGAAGTCCGTTCTTCTTCTTTCAAATTTTGGAATGGAACCCCTTTAAAGTAAATCTCTCCGCTGGTAGGATTATCAATTGCGGAAAGGCAATTAAGCAAGGTCGTTTTACCTGAACCTGAAGGCCCTAATATACCTATAAATTCACCCTTTTTTATAGTTAAGGTAACGTTCTTTAAAGCTTCTACTTTTATTCTTTTGTCGTTGTACACTTTGTACAATTCAATTGCTTTTATCAAAGCGCTATTTTTGCTCTCAACTTCCATTATCCAATCTCCCTCAAACTGTCTGCCGGTGTGATTTTAGTTATTAAAAACGAAGGTATCATCAAGGTTAGAAAAGTGATTAAATACACCATTCCAATTATTCCCACTACATTCAACAAAGGAAAATAAAAATCAACATTTCCTAAAAATTGAAAGATGGCGAAAATAATATCCTTCGCGACTAGGTAACCTCCAACAAGACCAATGAAAGCTCCTACGGAAACAATGCTGAAATTTTCAATGAGAAGCCCCTTGGTTATATCTTTTGAACTTGAACCGATTGCCCTTAGAGTTCCGATTATTCTTTGGCGAATTATGCATGATCTTACAGAGTACAGTGCCAGTCCTGAAAATCCACTAATCAATCCAAGATAAAGCATTCCAGTTGCTAGAGAAATTATACCATCTATCCCATTATAAATAGTCTGTAATTCCTCTTCTATAAAAATAGGATAATCAAAAGTTGACATATATTTCTGCTTGACTTCGTCAATATTTTCTTTAGGCACATTCCCTAAAAGTATATCGACACTTTTTACGCTATTAGGTTTGGATACTATACTTGCTACATATTTTACAGGAATTGTAATATCTTTTAAGTTAAAAAAACCAACGACATCGTAAGAAACATTAGATACTCCACCTAAGGGTGTAATAGAAGAAAGATTACCCTTCACGTACTCTGGAATTTGTTCTTCATCACTAAATTTTCCATAAAGAACGGTATTTTTACTTTTCAGTTCCTCTCTCCAATCTGTTACTGATTCCGATGGAATTATCGCCGATTCAAGAAAAGTATCGTCTACAAAAGCTATGATCTGTGAATCGAGAATGGCAATTTGAACCTTTGTTGGCTTTTCTATCCCTTCATAAACAGCTATATCATCAGAAAAAAATAGGTTTTTTATAGGATTTGATACAACCAAAAAATTATATCCAAATAATCCTTCTTGCATAGAAGTATCAACAAACCTAACCAAATTCGCTGGTATGGAAGAAATAACAATCAAACCAAAAATAATTATACCAAACATTAAAGAAAGCATTAAAACTCTAACTGGGAATCTTTCAACATACGAAAATCCCAAAAGAAAAGGAACACTCTTCTTTGAGGAAAACACTTTAGAAAACCTTTTTAAAATTGGAATTATAGAAGTAAAAAAAAGAACAACGATGAAACCGAATAAAAAAGATCTTTGAAAAATAAAATTAAAAGATAATGCTCCCGAAGAGAGGGAGAAATATGTTTTACTAAGGATCATAAGAAAAACGGATAACCCAACATTAAACAAAGGGTTTTTGAATACAAATACTAATCCCACTGAAATCAAAATTAATGCCAGAATTTCAAACTCATTTGCAAAGGACATTAAAAGAACACCAGATATAATAAAAAGAAGAGAAAGCCATCCGTTAATACCATGAGGCACATATGCCTCTACATCTTTTTTCAAGGATTCTACAGGAGAGTTGTTGGAAATTTGTAACCCTTTAATCATAAAAATAATCAATGGTATTACAATACCTATTAATAAACCAAATATTATTGTTCTAACACTTAATTCATAAGGAACGACTGTAAAACTTCCCAAAGTTTCGAAAGTTAGACCTGATGCAATTTCACCAAGTTGATTTAATAGAACAGCTCCTATTTTCGCCCCCAAAATAACTCCTATTGCTGAAGATATCCCAAAATATAACAAAGCTTCCATAAAGAAAAGAAGTAAGATCTTAAATCTATTAAAACCTAAAATTCTTAAAATACCTACAGTTTTTTCTTGCTCGTTTGCAAAATTGTTCCCGAAAACGATAACTAATATTAAACCTGCCAATATTGAAAAAGAACTAAAGGCAAAAACAATATATCCCAGAATTTCATTTACTGGGGAATTCAAAAAATCTTGTTTAATGTTTTTAATCTCTAAATTTGAAGGAAGGGAAATATTGGAAATATCTACATTTTCGGATTCAACAAAATCCACATACGCCTTTGAAGGATAAACTGTATTACCTTTGAAATCCGATACATTAACAAAAACCGATCCCGGATATTGTGCCATCTCTCCTCGGTAATTCAAAAAACCTTTCTCACCAATATGAGAAATCTCTAGATTCTTTGAACCTCCCGGCATATGAATTACAATGGTTTCTCCTTCATTAACTCCAATTTCGTTAGCTATCTCTTGAGAGACAACTACTTTACCTGGACTTAAATCAATATTTTGACCTATAAAGTTTGAAAGATCTTCTCCTTCAACCGCAACAACCAAAACTTCCAAAAAACGCCCATTATTTTCTATTCTTCCGAAACTTTCTGAAGCCGGTAAAATGTTTTTTACTTGGGGATTGCTTTTTAGATCATCTAATATCATTTGTGACAAGGGAAAAGAGAGAAATAGTGATGTCCTGTTATTAACAACAAAGGCATCCGCTTGACCAAAATTAACTTCCACTTGAGTTTTTCTATATGAAACTATTGAGTCATTAAGGGAAAGAGAAGAAACAGTTAACAAAGAAGGAATGATAGCCCCTAACACTAGCAAAATGCTTACTTGCCATCTCTTAAAAAAATTGCGAAGGGCAAATTTCCAAAAAAACACTAAACCATCTCCCAAAATGCTTTATTCAGTGCATAGTGTTATTTTATCAAATTACTTTCAAAAATACTATAGTTTTACAAAAAATATATCAAAATCGATTACATAATAAAATGAGTTTGTGAGCTCAATAAAGTTCTCTATTAATCTCAATCTCTTCGAATTCTTTTATGTCACATCTTTACATACAAAAATGTAAAAAAAGAGGTAAAATATTACATGTATAAAAAAGTTAAGAAATTTTTTGATAAAAGTATAACAAAAACATTACAGAAGGGGTGAGTGAATTGAAAATCGTCAGCCCACAAGAAGCAATTTCCTTCATTTCTGAAGGAACTACCTTAATGATAGGGGGGTTTTTGGGCGTTGGAACACCAGAAACTTTGATAGACGAACTAATAAATAAAAGGAAAAGTAACTTAACAGTTATATGCAACGATACTTCTTTTGAAGACAAGGGTATCGGTAGATTAATTGCTAGCAAACTCGTAAAAAAAGTGATAACCTCCCATATTGGAACGAACAAAGAAACTCAAAGACAATGTATAGAAAACGAGTTGGAAGTTGAGTTTGTCCCTCAAGGCACATTAATAGAACAAATTAGAGCTGGGGGGGCTGGGCTTGGAGGCATATTAACTCCAACCGGGATAGGAACTATAAGAGAAAAAAATAAACAACTCATTGAGATAGAGGGGAAAAAATATATTCTTGAAAAAGCTCTTAGAGGAAGAGTAGCGCTTGTTAAATCCAGTAAAGCCGATCATCTTGGAAATTTACAATGTTCATTCACCGCAAGAAACTTTAACCCGGTTATGGCCCTAGCTTGTGACATCGTTATTGCCGAAGTAGATGAACTTGTTCCAACAGGTAGTATATGTCCTGATGAAATTCATATTCCTGGAGCTATTGTTGATTACGTTGTTATAAGGAGTGAAAAAAGATGAATGAAAAAGAAAGGATCGCTAAAAGGGTAGCAAAAGAATTGAAACCAGGAAATATTGTCAACTTAGGAATCGGTTTGCCGACTTTGGTATCTAACTTTGTGTCTAAAGATGCTGAAATATTTTTCCAAGGAGAAAACGGGATTCTCGGAATAGCTTCAGAGATTCCTGAAGAAATATCTAACCCCAACTTAATCAATGCAGGCGGAAAATATGTGGATATAATACCCGGTGCAATGATATTTGATTCTGCTTTTTCTTTTGCGTTAATTAGAGGAGGTCATATAGATGTAACGGTTCTTGGAGCTTTTCAAGTTGATCAGGAAGGACACCTAGCAAACTGGATGGTCCCCGGAAAAGTTATCGCTGGCATGGGTGGAGCAATGGACTTAGTTACCGGTGCAAAAAAGGTAATAATAGCTATGACACACACCTCAAAAGGTACACCTAAAATAATTAAAAAGTGTTCTTTACCTTTAACCTCAATCAGAAGGGTTGATTTGATAGTAACCGAGTTTTCTGTCATTGAACCAACTGATAATGGGTTATTATTAAAAGAGATTTCCCCTGACATTACTTTAGAAGAATTAAAGGAAATAACTGAAGCAGAACTAATAGTTCCAGATGACTTAAAACTTATGGAATTCTAACTATAGGGAAAACCAAGCTTGAAACCTTTATATTCAATATTTCAAAGGGGGGAACAATAAATGGAAAAAGCGATTATACGCGTAAGAATGGGTTCGCAAGACGCTCATTATGGAGGTAACCTAGTAGATGGAGCAAAAATCCTACAATTATTTGGAGATGTTGCAACAGAGTTGCTCATAAAACATGATGGTGATGAAGGTTTATTTAAAGCATACGATAATGTAGAATTTATCTCTCCCGTTTATGCAGGGGATTATATCGAAGCAGAAGGAGAGATAACAAAGGTTGGAAATACCTCTAGAACTATGAGTTTTGAAGCTAGAAAGGTTATAACAAAGAGAACCGATATATCAGATTCGGCTGCGGATTACCTTGAAAAACCCATAATAGTTTGTAAGGCGAGCGGTACATGTGTAGTTCCAAAAGATAAAAAAAGGAAGTGAAAAAATGGAAAAGTTAATTATCACTGCAGCCTTAACAGGAGCCGAAGTAACTAGGGAACAACAACCTGCCTTGCCGATGTCTCCTCAAGAAATAGCCCAAGCAGCTTACGATTGTTATTTAGCTGGTGCTTCTATCGTTCATGTCCATGCAAGAGATCAAAAAGGAAATCCAACTCAATCTATATATGTATATAAAGAGATTAAAGAAGAGATAGAAAGTAGATGTAACATCATCTTTCAACCCTCTACAGGCGGGGCTGTTTATCACACTTTTGAAGAAAGAAGACAGCCATTAGAACTAAACCCAGAGATGGCTACTCTATCGGCCGGAACAACAAACTTTGGAAAAGATATTTTTCTAAACACGGAGGAATACATCGAAAAATTTGCTCACGAGATGAAACAGAGAAAAATCAAGCCAGAGATAGAGGTATTTGAAAGGGGACATATAAATAACGCTCTAAGGATAGAAAAAAAAGGCTTAATAGACAGACCAATTCACTTTGATTTTGTAATGGGTGTTCCAGGGGCGATACCTGGTGAAATTGATGACCTTATATATCTTGTAAGTCATATCCCACCAAATAGTACCTGGACGGTGGCGGGAATAGGGAAGTATGAACTATCACTTGCGGTTCATGCCATATTGATGGGTGGGCATGTAAGGGTAGGATTCGAAGATAACATATACTTTAAAAAAGGAGAACTTGCCAAATCTAATGCCCAATTAGTCGAAAGAATAGCCAAAATATCTATAGAATTAGGTAGAGAAGTTGCTGGACCTGAAGAAGCCCGAAAAATATTAAACATTGGAGGTGAAGGATGAAAAAAGGTTGTCCATTCGGCTCTCATAGAGTTATCGAACCAAAAGGGTTGTTGCCTCAAGCCGCAAACAAAATAGATAACTCACCAGAAATATATTCAAATGAGATATTAATAGATGTACTAACCTTAAATATAGATTCCGCAAGTTTTACCCAGATAAAAGAATCATGTAAAAATGATGTTGAGAAAATAAAAGAGCGAATTATAGAAATAGTAAACGAAAAAGGAAAGATGCAAAATCCCGTTACCGGTTCCGGGGGAATGCTTATAGGGATAGTAGAAAAAATTGGTTCAGATTTTCCACACAAAGATTTAAAAGTTGGAGACAAAATTGCCACCCTTGTTTCCCTATCAGCCACACCTCTAAAAATTAACAAAATAAAAAAAATAAAATTGGAAAATGAACAGGTAGATATACAAGGTAAAGCCATATTATTTGAAAGCGCAATTTATGCTATTTTACCAACAGATATCCCAGAAAAATTAGCCTTATCGGCTTTGGATGTTGCTGGAGCTCCTGCTCAAACATCTAAATTAGTTAAAAAAGGGGACACAGTTTGCATCATTGGCGGTGGAGGAAAATCAGGAATACTATGCTCTTACCAAGCAATGAAAATTACTAGAGAAAAAGGGAAAGTTATAGTTGTCGAATATTCTGGAGAAAATGCAAAAAGGATAAAAGAGTTGAATTTAGCAGATGAATTGATAATTGCAGATGCAACCAAACCAATTGAAGTATATCAAAAAGTATTGGAAAAAAACAATGGGAAACTTTGCGATGTAACGATTAACAACGTGAACGTCCCTAATACCGAAATGTCATCGATTTTAATAACGAAAGATGAAGGCGTGGTCTATTTTTTTTCTATGGCAACATCTTTTACCAAGGCAGCCTTGGGAGCAGAAGGAGTTGGAAAGGATTTAACCATGATCATAGGAAATGGTTACACAAAGGGTCATGCGGATTTAACCCTTCAAATATTGAGAGAGTCAAGTGAAATAAGATCTTTGTTTGAAAAATTATATGCATGAGGAGGACTCATTTATGAATATCCCTAGAAATTACAAGGAGATACCCTTATGGAAAGATGTGACCGAAGAAGAATGGAAAGATTGGCATTGGCAACTCAGAAACAGAATTACAGATGTCGAAAAATTAAGGCAGATAATCAATTTAACCCCTGAAGAGGAACAAGGGATTAAAAACACTTTAAAAACTTTGAGAATGGCTATTACACCCTATTTTGCTACTCTAATGGATCCTGATAACCCCAAATGTCCGATTAGAAGGCAAGCCGTACCCAGCTCAAAAGAATTGATAAAGGGCCCATGGGACCAAATAGATCCACTCCATGAAGATGCAGATTCGCCCGCACCCGGGCTTACTCATAGATATCCCGACAGAGTGCTATTTTTAATAACTGATATGTGCTCGATGTACTGCAGGCATTGCACTAGAAGAAGGTTCGCCGGTCAGACAGATTCCAACAGAAAAAGGAACGAGATCGATGCCTCACTTCAATACATACGAGATACCCCTCAAGTTAGAGACGTACTTTTATCCGGTGGGGATGCCTTAATGGCTGGAATACCTATTCTAGAATATATATTAAGTGAGTTGAAGAAAATACCCCATGTGGAGGTAGTAAGAATAGGGACGAGAGTTCCCGTGGTATTCCCTCAACTAATTACAGATAATTTAGTTAACGTACTCAAAAAATACCATCCTTTATGGCTCAACACTCAGTTCAATCATCCAAAAGAAATAACCCCGGAATCTGCTGAAGCTTGCCGAAAACTAGCCGATGCTGGGATCCCACTTGGAAACCAATCAGTACTGCTAAGGGGGGTGAACGACAGCAAATATATTATTATGGAATTAGTGCATGAATTGGTGAAAATACGGGTGAGGCCATACTACTTATACCAATGTGATTTATCGCAAGGTATAGAACATTTCAGAACATCGGTATCAAAAGGTATAGAGATTATGGAATCCCTTATTGGCCATACATCCGGATTTGCCATACCTGAGTTCGTCGTAGATGCACCAGGGGGTGGGGGAAAGATTAGAATAATGCCAAACTATTTGATATCACAAAACAAGGATACTGTAATCTTAAGAAATTACGAAGGTGTGATATCAACCTACCACGAGCCCAAAGATACAACCACTGACGTTGATGATTCACTTTACAGAGAAAAATATGAGTGGTTTGGGGTGGCAAGACTATTCGATGATAAAGAAAAATTAAGCTTGGAACCTGATCTTTTAGAAAGACATGAAAGAGTAAAAAAACGCAAGAAATATGAAGAACTAGGGGGTAAAAATGAAATACGAAGAGATAAAAATTAATCAAGCTTATGAAACGGATAAAAAAATAACCGCCAACATGGTAGAATCTTTTGCAGATATAACAGGCGATAAAAACCCTATTCATTTAGACGAAGAATTTGCATCTCACACCTTATTCAAAAAAAGAATAGTTCATGGAATGTTGAGCGTGAGTATAATATCGTCCATTCTTGGCATGGAGTTCCCAGGTCCAGGAACTATATATATGAAGCAAGAGGTAAAATTCTTAAAACCCATATACATCGATGAAAAAATAACGGTTAAAATAACTGTGAAGGACAAAATAGAGGAAAAATTCAGATTAGTACTTGCAACACAAATAATAAAAGAGGATGGATCTTTGGGGATAGATGGTGAAGCTTTGGTATTATTCAAAAGCTGAATATTGTAAAGGGAGTTATAAATTTGAAAAGTGTCTCTATTGTTGGTCTTGAAAAAAATACCGGAAAAACAGAAACGATAAATTTTTTATTAAAAACCCTCAATAAAAGAGTTGGAATTACTTCTATCGGCTTAGATGGCGAACCAATAGATCAATTAACTTCTATGCCAAAACCTCACATAGGAATTGTAAAAGGAACAGTCTTTGCTACCGCTGAAAAATATTACAAGCTAAAAAGATTTCATTCTGAAATCTTATCCGTTGATGATGATTTAAGAACACCTTTAGGAAGAATAGTTGTATCCAAGGCACTTGAAAATGGTGAGATAATATTGGCCGGCCCTCAAAAGATCAAAGACATAAAAACTCTCATAGAAAAAATGTTAAAATTAGGAGCACAGATTGTCTTAATAGATGGTGCATTATCGAGACTCACTCCCGCTTCACCAGTTATTACTGATGCTATGATACTTGCAACAGGAGCAGCTGTAAGTCTAAACATAAATGAACTTGTTAAAAAAACCAAATTTGTTACAGATTTGATCCAATTAGAAAAAGAGAATAACAGCGAATTGGAAAATTTGACAGATGGAATATATGCAATAGATGAAAGAGCTATTAAATTATCCATAAGATCACTACTCTCTTTTGAAGAATGCGACAAGCCAATTCTTGATTACGGGAAAAAGTTTTATATATGTGGTGCTTTGGGGGAAAGCTTTTTGAAGTATCTATCTAAGGAAAAAAATTTAAACGAAGTAGAATTAATAGTAAAAGATTTCACTAAAATATTTGTAAAACCAGAAACTTATTACACATTTATACAAAAAGGCGGAAAAATAAAGGTACTCCACAGTACAAAATTATTGGCTATAACTATTAATCCTATCTCTCCATACGGATATACTATGGACTCAGATGAAATCATAAAGAGATTAAAAGAAGTAATAAACATACCGATAATAAATGTGAGGGAAGGCCAATCATGGATGATTTAGAATATATACTTCAAAAGTTAGATGTTGTTACTCCCTTAGGAGTAAAAAAAATAAAAAATTTAGAATTTTATACCAATACTATCCAAATAAAACAAGAACTGGATAAAATTGAGGAAGCTATATTAGCAATCAAAAGGGAAAAGAAATCACTAAGCAAAATCAAATCCAACCTCAAATACATAAAAGACATTAACTACATTATAGGAAGACTAAAAAACTGCGAGGTTTTGGATGATATAGAACTATTTGAAATAAAATTTTTTTCTATATATTATGAAGAAATAAGGAAACTAGTCAATTTCTCTTTTTTAAAACTACCTTCTTTGGAAAAAGTGATAGCCATTCTGGATCCAGAAGGGAACAAACTTCCAACATTTTACATTTACAATTCATACTCTCGTGAACTTGCATCGATCAGAAGAAAGAGAAAAAACGCTCCTCAAGAAGAAAAAGACTTATTATACCAAAAAGAAATGGAAATAGAAGAAAAAATAAGATATAACCTTTCTGTAAAATTGACAGAATATTCGTCAGAATTGGAACAGGCCTTAAAAGACCTAGAGGAATTAGATTTCATACTAGCTAAAGCAGAACTAGCAATGAACCTAAAGCTTTCAAAACCCGAACTTTCAAGCAATATAGAATATGAGGGATTATTCAATCCACTCATCAAAGAACAATTAGAAAAAACGAATCAAATATATCAACCGATAAACATAAAATTAGGTAAAGGAACAACGTTAATAACCGGGGCAAACATGACAGGAAAAACAGTAATACTAAGATCTTTGGCATTATCCCAATATCTTTTTCAATATGGGTTCTACGTTCCCGCAAGGCATGCAAAAATCAAACCGGTTGATAAAATATTTTTGGTTTCAGGTGATTATCAATCGATCTTAAGTGGTTTATCTTCATACGCCGCCGAGATTTTAAAATTAAATGAAATATTAACGTACATTAAGCAAGATGATTCAGCATTGATATTACTTGATGAAATAGCAAGAAACACAAATCCTCATGAGGGTAGATTAATTGTGAAAGCTGTCATTAAAATTCTCAACAATTACCATTCTATATCGGTAGTTACAACCCATTTCAACAACGTTGCGGAAAAAAATATAAAAAAATTTAGAATTAAAGGAATTAAAAAATCTCTACTTAAAATGTATATTTCTCCAACAGACATCACAGAATTAATGGATTACTCTTTAATAGAAGACAAGAAGGGAAAAGTCCCAGAAGAAGCATTAACAATTGCAAAAATGCTCAATATTGATAAAGAATTTATAAATACCATCGAAGAATTGAAAAAGGAGGACCAATTGTGAACAAATTAAATTTGGATCAAAATAAAATTGAACATGCCAGAAACTTAGCTAAAAATATCGCCTTGGATGTTCAAAAATATGTTGAGGAAAGATCCACTGTTTCAACCGAAAGAGCAATATGCAGATTACTAGGCATAGATAGTGTAGATAAAAATGGGGTACCCCTACCCAACAGAGTTGTAGAACATATAAAAGAAATAGGCCTACTGAACGAAGGAGCCGCATACTTAATTGGTAACGCTTTAAAAGAAACGGGGTTAACACCTCAAGAAATAGCAGAAAAAATATCGGTTGAAGAACTAGATTTATCAAAGATTAAAATAAATAGCGACATCAAAATTCAAAAAGCATTGGACCCCTATGTTGATTCAATAATTAATTTGATAGAGAACAACAAAAGAAAAAGAAAAACTTATTTAGAAAAATTAGGCGAAGGTCCTCAACCATACTTATACGTCATCGTAGCAACAGGTAATATATATGAAGACGTTGTTCAAGCTCAAGCTGCTGCAAGACAAGGAGCAGATATAATTGCAGTAATTAGGTCCACAGGTCAAAGCCTTTTGGATTTCGTCCCATACGGTCCTACTACGGAAGGATTTGGAGGCACTTTTGCTACACAAGAAAACTTTAAAATAATGCGGAAAGCTTTAGATGAAGTTGGGGAAGAGATAGGTAGATACATAAGGCTTGTGAATTATGCATCAGGATTATGCATGCCTGAGATCGCAGCTATGGGGGCGATGGAACGATTAGATGTTATGTTAAATGACGCTTTATACGGTATCCTATTCAGAGACATCAACATGAAAAGAACGATAATAGACCAATACTTTTCAAGAGTTATTAACGGTTTTGCTGATATTATAATAAATACCGGAGAAGATAACTACTTAACAACTGCCGATGCATATGAAGAAGCTCACACAGTCTTAACCTCTCAATTCATAAACGAACAGTTAGCATTAATTGCCGGCATACCTGAAGAGCAGATGGGATTAGGCCATGCTTTCGAAATGGATCCGGATATTACGAACGGCTTTTTATACGAGTTGGCCCAAGCTCAAATGGCAAGGGAAATATTTCCAAAATCTCCCTTAAAGTATATGCCACCAACAAAACATATGACAGGTAACATCTTCAAAGGGCATATACAAAACGCTATGTTCAACGTAGTTTCAATCATAACTGAACAAGGGATACAATTGTTAGGCATGCTCACAGAGGCTATTCATACACCTTTTATGTCTGATAGATATCTCTCAATAGAAAACGCAAAATACATATTCAACAATCTAAGAAATATTGCTGATGAAATCGAATTCAAAAAAGATGGCATCATTCACAAAAGAGCCCAGCAAGTACTAGACGAATCGATTGCACTATTGGAAAAAATGAATGAAGATGGACTGTTCGTTTCTCTTTCTAAGGGCACCTTTGCAAACATTAAAAGACCCATCGATGGCGGGAAAGGTTTGGAAGGTGTATTTGAAAAAGGGAAACATTACTTTAACCCTTTTATAACAAAAATGTTGGAGGGAAAACAAAGATGAGCGGAGGATCATACTCAACAGAAAAAAAAGGTTTCGATGAAACTCTAAACCTAAAAGCCATAAAACCGTATGGAGACGCAATGAACGATGGAAAAATGCAATTAAGCTTCACATTACCTGTTCCTGATGGAGAAGAGGCGATAGAATCTGCAAAACAATTACTGATGAAAATGGGTTTAGAAGAACCTATGGTTGTTTATCACAAGGAGTTGACCAAGGGTTTCACTTTTTTCATCTGTTATGGAAGTTGCACACATACTCTTGATTATACTGCAATTCAAGTTCCTCACATAAAAACTAAAACAATGTCAATGGAAGAAATAGACGAATACATTAGAAAGTATATAGGTAGGAAAATAAAGGTAATAGGGGCTTCAACAGGAACAGATGCGCATACTGTGGGTATCGATGCAATAATGAACCGTAAAGGATACGCTGGACATTATGGTTTGGAAAGATACGAAATGTTTGAAACCCTGAACATGGGAAGTCAAGTTTTGAATGAGGTTTTCGTTGCCAAAGCATTAGAATTTGAAGCCGACGCCTTACTCGTCTCTCAAACTGTCACTCAAAAAAATATACATGTAAAAAACCTTACAGAATTAGTAGAATTATTGGAAGCCGAAGGAATCAGACACAAAGTAATTCTTATCGTAGGAGGTCCCCGAATAACTCACCAATTAGCCAAAGAAATAGGTTTTGATGCAGGATTTGGACCAAACACATATCCCGAAGACGTTGCATCTTACATAGCACAAGAATTATTTCAGAGATTACAGGAAAACAAACAATAACTTAATAAAAATAATAAAAAAACAGAAAATTAACCTTCAAAAAGATTCGATATAATTATATATTAGTTAGAGCTTCTTAAGGCAAGTAATTCTAAAAAGCAGGAGGGAAAAATAAATGCCGGAAGTAAAAGAATTTCAAGCAGAAACAAAACAATTGCTCAACTTGATAATAAACTCCATTTACACACACAAAGATATATTTTTAAGAGAGCTGATTTCTAACGCCTCAGACGCTCTTGATAAAATCAGATTCTTATCTTTGAAAGACCCAAGCGTTTTACAAAATGATACTGAATTGCAGATAAAGATTGAAATAGACAAAGACAACAACACTTTGATAGTTGAAGATAACGGTATCGGAATGTCTTATGAAGAGGTAATTGAAAACTTGGGAACTATTGCAAAATCAGGCACCAAAAACTTTCTGAACCAACTAAAACAGGCTCAAATGGAAGACAACCTCTCGGCAGATAAGGAAAACACTGTAATAAACCTAATAGGTCAATTTGGTGTTGGGTTTTATTCGGTATTCATGGTGGCTAAAAAAGTTATTGTAGAAACAAAAAAGTGGGATCAAGATAAAGGTGTAAGATGGGAATCCGATGGAACAGGAACTTATTCAGTTGAAGAATGTGAAAAAGCCAATAGAGGAACTAAGATTACCTTAATATTGAAAGACGATTTAGATGAGGATGAAAATTATTTGGACCAATATAAAATTCAAGAATTAGTCAAAAAACACTCCAACTATATAAAATATCCCATAAAAATGAAATGGGAAGAAGAAGTAGAAGCAGGTAAACAGAAGATAACCGAAAAAATACTTAATTCGATGGTCCCCTTATGGAACAAAAACAAAGAAGAAATATCTCAAAACGAATACAACGAGTTCTACAAAGAACATTTTTACGATTGGAACGATCCTTTCGATGTTATTCATTTCAAAGCTGAAGGAACTACGGTTGAATTCACCGCATTGCTTTATATTCCTTCTAAGTTGCCGTTTACCTTTTTCAGTAAAGATTACAAAAGAGGTTTAAACCTCTATTCAAAGAACGTTTTTATAATGGAAAACTGTGAAGAAGTTCTCCCCGATTATTTAGGTTTCATTAAAGGATTGGTGGACTCTCCAGACTTCTCTTTGAATATCTCAAGAGAAATACTTCAAAAAAACAAACAACTAAAAGTAATAAGAAAAAATATTGAAAGAAAGATATTAGATGCTTTAAAATCAAAACTCGAAAACGAAAGAGAAAAGTACGTAGAATTTTGGAATGAATTTGGAAAGGTTATAAAAGCAGGATTATACCAGAATATACAGGAAAAAGAAAAAGTTCAAGATCTGCTTTTATTCGAAAGTTCTACGTCTGATAAAAATATGGTAACCCTTAAAGAATACATTTCAAGAATGAAAGAAGATCAAGGTAATTACATATATTACGCTGTAGGGGAAAGTAAAGATATTATTGAAAATCTGCCCCAAATGGAATCCTTCAAAGAAAAAGGTTATGAGGTATTGTATTTAACAGATGAAATAGACGAATTTCTCATCAAATTGATGCACGACTATGAAGGAAAAGAATTCAAATCGATCAGCAGTTCAAATGTAAAAATAGATGAGAAATTTAAAGAAAAAGAAGAAGAAAACAAAGACTTACTTCAAAAAATAAAAGAATACCTTAAAGACAAAGTAAAAGATGTTAGACTAACAGATAAATTGAAGGAATCCCCCGCATGTATAGTAAGCGCCAATGAAGCCATCTCCTTAAACATGGAAAAGACCTTAAAAAATTTAGAGCAACTACCATTTGAAGCAGAAAAGATATTAGAGCTAAACCCTGACCACCAAGTATTTAAAATACTAACAGATATATATCAAAAAGATCCCAACTCAGAAGAGATTAAAGATTACGCCGAATTACTTTACAACCAATCTTTGTTACTTGAAGGATTAGAAATCGAAGATAAAGCTACATTTGCAAAACTCATAACAAAGCTAATGATAAAATAAAAAATTAAAGACGCCCCAAATGGGCGTTTTTCATTTTTAAAAAGGTTACAGGGTGAAAGACTATTAAACAGAGTTTTTGAGTTTTTATGGTATAATTGAAGTAATAAGGGAATATTTTGAAGGGGGGTCTCATGCCGAAACCGAAGGAAGCTCTTTTCTTTATTTTTTTATTATTACCTTCATTTTTCTTTGGCTTTTTTATAGATTATGATTCAACCATTAACGCCAATATCGTATTTTTTGAAACGCAAAGTAAGTTTGAAATTTATTCGAACGATTCAAAGACCATTTACAAACTTTTTTTCGAAGGGGAAATCTTTGAGCAAGCTAATTACAAAATTAGTAAAGGACCTGTAAAAGAAGTCTCTTCTTCAAAAAATGTAATTACGATCAAATTTCTTTATCCAATGAACAATTTAGAAATAAAGGACGATAGGATAATTTTTTATGGATATGAACCATACACTTTTCAACAGATAAACTTTGAAAAAATAAAGTTAGATGATGCTATAGACTTGTTGTTTACTTACATTGGCTGGAATTGGATAAAAACGGAAGAATTGCCCGACACTTTTTTCGCTATAAATTCAAATGAAATACACATAGAACATTTTTTAAGAATGCTGAATGAAGTTTATTCATTAAACGCAATCTTTTACGATGAAGATACAGTATTGGTAGGTAAACAAGCTTCGACGTTTGAAAATAATCTGCCTTTATTCATTGAAAATGAAAATATCTCTGAAGAAAGTTCCTCAACCAATTTTATGCTAGCCTCTTCAAAAGAAGATTCTTTAGATAGAAACCAAGAATATTTGCTTTTCTTTGAATCAAAGTATGACCTAACCCGTTTAGAAAAAATCTTTGATTGTAAAGTAGCCTTTTTTGAGGATAATTACTACGCAATCCTTGCCAGAGAAGGCGAAAAAGACCAAATTAACGAACTGATAAATTATTTGAACGAAATTCCAGAAACAAAAGATGTTTTACCTATAACACCACAAGAAATTAGCGAACCATCCACTCCTATTGAAAAGAAAGAAAATTACGAAGATGAAAGTTATGTTGTTTTAACCTCCGTCTACGACATGACATTTTTAGAAGAGATTCTACCTGTAAAGACTTACAAGTTAGACGAACAACATTTCTTTTTAATGGGAAGTAGTGAATCTATAAAAATGGCACAAACAATAAACGAACTTGTTCAACCTCAAATTGCTCCCGACACGTCCAAACCTATAATTAACAAAGAACTCGTTACCATTCCTTTTGAAAAGAGTACAATTTTTGAGAAAGTATTAATCCAGGAGAATATCAAATTTTCAAATATTACAGAGCAGGAAGATTATGTTCTATATATGTTGGAATACGAAGAATCCAAAACAAGCTTTTTGAAAAATATTCTGGATTCATTTCCTTATGAAGAGGGCAACGTTGAAATTTCGTTAAAAGAGTTAATTTCCTTGGTAGCAAAAGCACAATCTATAAATGTTATATCAGATTTTGAAAACGATAAAAAGGTAACCATCAATGACTTTAATTTAGATATGTCATCGTTACAGCCTTATTTGGTATCCCAAGACATTTGGTATGAGAATATCGGGCATAATACCCTTAGATTTTATGAACAGAAAAAACTATTAAAATACGAGATTTTCGTTTTCTCTGGACAAAATGTGGATAGATTCTCTGTGGAAGAGCTCTACTTATTAACTTTACAATTTGATGGTATAATAAATGGTAGCAAAGATAAGGCTTCGTTAATATCAAAACCAGTAATATACGTTAATGAAGGTGGGCGAGCATCGATAAAATCCGTCTTATCGGTTCCCGTATTCGATGAGGAAGGTAAGATAGTATCAAAAATAGAATCAGGTTTTATAATGGAAGTAAGTGGTGAATATGACAATATTACAAAAATGGTCAACACTGAATTAGATATAAGCATAAGCGAATTAAAAAATGAAGATAAAAACATAGTTGATGAAAGAAATATGAGTAGTAAATTCACCATACCCAACGGTGGTTTTATAAAATTAGGTGGGCTTAATTTTACCAGCATAGTTGAAAACGAAACCGGTATTCCTATTTTTAAAGAAATACCAGTAATAGGACAGTTGTTCACTTCGTATGAAAAAACACAAAATGTATACGATTTAGTTATACTCATACATGTTGAAGTATCTAATAAACCTGAAATTGAGAATTATTTCTGAAACATCTGTCTCTCAGGAGGCGATTTGAAATATGGAGAAGGTTAGAAATCCTGTGGTTGCAGGTACTTTTTACCCTTCGAATCCAGAAAAATTAAAAAACCTTCTAAATAGTTTTTTTGGTGATAGTTTTAAAGTAAATACGGAAAAATTAATTCCCCCTATGGGAGCAATAGTACCTCATGCTGGTTACATATATTCTGGAGAAACAGCAGCAAAAGCTTACAAAAAGGTATTTGAGAAAGGTATAGCAAAAAGAGTATTTTTATTAGGGCCTAATCATACAGGATTAGGTTCTAAAATATCAGTTTTCACAAGCGGTAGTTGGAAAACTCCCTTGGGAACGATAAATGTTGACGGAAAAACCGCAGGGAAAATTTTGAAAGAGTTAGACATTTATAACGATGAATCTGCACATTCGAGAGAACATTCATTAGAGGTACAACTACCTTTTCTTCAGTATGCTATAGGAAATGATTTTGAAATTGTACCTATCTGTATGATGGATCAAAGTTTAGAAACCTCCAAAAACCTTGGAGAAATTTTAGCAGACATCATAGAAGAAGGAGATTTGATCATAGCTTCTTCTGACATGAATCATTACGAAAGTCACGAAAAGACGTTGCTAAAAGATGAAAAAGTTATAGAAACATTAAAAAATATGAATCTGCAAGAAATGTATGATACAATAAGAAGATATAATATAAGTATGTGTGGATACGGTCCCGTGGCTGCTCTTTTAAGTATAGGATTTACTGATATTGAAATAATTGACCACACTACGAGTGGCCTAATAAGCGGCGATTATGAAGCGGTAGTTGGATACCTTTCCGCAATAGTTAGTAATTTGCAAAAATAACAAACTACGGAGGTGAACCTCATGTTAATAGAAACAGAATTTGGTACTGTAGATATCAAAAACGATGTTATAAAAGAATTGGTTTATAAGGCTGTTATCGAATCCTACGGCACGGTTGAAATCTCTGGAAAGCAAGGTTTTTTTGATAGGATATCAAGTTTTTGGTCAAAAAGTGAAGATAGAGGAATAAACGTATCAGAAAATGAAGAAAGTATAGTAATTGATCTCTTCCTCGTTTTTGAATATGGCCTTCCCATTAAAAAGGTAGCTCAAAATATACAAGAGAATGTTCACCATAGAGTCACATCTATGCTAAATTTTGATAATATCAAAGTAAATGTGAGCATATCTGGCTTGAAATATTGAGAGAAGGTGTCTGTTGAATGCCCAAGTTTTTGTATGCAAAAGACCTATATTTAGCTCTAAAAAAAGGTGCAGCAGAATTAGCTAAAAACAAAGATGAAATTAACGCCCTTAATGTTTTTCCTGTCCCAGATGGAGACACTGGTAATAATATGTTAGCAGGTATGCTCGAAGCTTGTAAAAGTATGGATGAAGTTGAAGATAAAAACGATATGAAATCTATGATGGAAAGTTTGAGAAGAGGTCTTTTACTAGGAGCAAGGGGTAACTCAGGTGTTATTTTGTCACAAATATTTCGTGGAATAACTGAAATTCTCGAAAAAAAGAAAAGAATCAACACCCAAGATTTTATAAAAGCCCTTCAAAACGCTAAAGATAGAGCTTACAATGCCGTTATGAAACCAGTTGAAGGAACAATGCTGACTTTAATTCGAAGATTGTCAGAAAAGATGGAAGAAAGTATGTCCGAAGAAAAGGATTTTTTGGTTTTTTTCGATGCGATAGTAAAGTATTCATTTGAAATAGTAGAGGAAACCCCAAAATATTTGAAAAAATTACGCGATTCGAATGTTGTGGATGCTGGAGCAAAAGGACTTGCTTACATTTTAAAAGGGATGAATGATGCACTTCACGGCGATATTGAAGTAGAACTTGAGGAATTAGAGTCTGCCACACCTGAACAAATAACAGAAATAGCCTATGAAGAACTAACATACCAGTATTGCACAGAAGCGATAGTAAAATTCCAGAAACAGCCTATACAAAAAAAGACCTTAGAAGAAATAAGGAGCTTTTTGGAAGGTCTCGGAGATTCCATTGTTTTAGTTAATCAGGATGACATATTAAAAACACACATACACACAAATCATCCAGGATTAGTCTTTGAAAAGTTTTTAGAACATGGCGAATTGATCAAAACAAAGATAGACAATATGAAATCACAACATGAACATATTATAGAAAAACAAAAAGAGGGCAAAACAGCCGATATAGAGCAAGCCAAAGTGGCTGTTAACAATAATCTGAATAATAAAAATTGGGGTGTGATTGCAGTCTCTCCAGGAAAAGGTATTTCAGATATCTTTATAAGTTTGGGAGTGGATCAAGTTATTTTTGGAGGTCAAACCACTAACCCTAGTGTAAAAGACATCTCAGATGCGATTAATAAAGTTCCACAAAAAAAGGTGATCATACTCCCCAATAACCCAAATATAATTCTGGCTGCTGAAAAAGCCGCAGAGTTAACTGATAAAGAGATATTGATATTACCTACAAAACACATTCAAGAAGGCATAAGTGCCTTGCTTGGTTTCGATGACAATATGGACAAAGAAGAATTAAAAGAATCCATGATGGGATACGTTAAATCTATCGTCCCGATTGAAGTTACTTATGCGGTTAGGGATTCCACCATTAAGGGTGAAAAGATAAAAAAAGGCGAGTACTTGATATTTCTTGGAAAAGAGTTAAAAGCTCATGGAAAGAACGTTTATAAAGAAACGGAAAAAGTTTTAGAGGAACTAATAAAAAAAGGTTATGAAATCATTACCATAATTTACGGTGAAGGTGCCAAAAAAGAAAAGATCGATCAACTAGTAAAAAATCTGACCCAAAAATACGCCAATATAGAGATAGAAATTCACAACGGTGGGCAGAGACATTATCCACTGCTTATTTCCGTTGAGTAAAATCTGACAAATAATAAACAATTAATTCTGCTGGAAGAATGGAGGATTTGATTTGTACATTCAAGATGTGATTATGAACTTAGAAAAATTTTGGTCCGATTTTGGATGTGTTATAGACCAACCTTACGATATAGAGATGGGGGCAGGGACATACAGTCCTGCCACTTTTTTTAGATCTTTTGGGGCAAATGAATGGAGAGTTGCCTATACTCAACCTTGTAGAAGGCCAACAGACGGTAGATACGGTGAAAACCCAAATAGAATGCAACGATTTTATCAATACCAGGTAGTTCTCAAACCTTCACCCAAAGACGTCCAAGATCTATATATTAGGTCTTTGGAATCTTTAGGGATATCCCCTAAGGAACATGACATAAGGTTCGTAGAAGATAATTGGGAATCTCCTACTTTAGGAGCGTGGGGGGTTGGATGGGAAGTATGGTTAGATGGTATGGAGATCACTCAGTTCACGTACTTTCAACAGATGGGAGGCATCCCATTAACTTATATTCCCGTTGAACTTACGTATGGAATTGAGAGAATAGCTATGTATTTACAGAACATCGACAACGTTTATGAAACTAAATGGAATAAAAATGTAAAATACAAAGACATATACAAAGAAAACGAAAGGCAGTTTTCTTACTATAATTTTGAAGAAGCTGATATAGATATGCTTAAAACACTTTACAATATGTATAAAAAAGAATTTCAAAGGCTAATTGCAAAACAATTATATTTACCTGCATACGACTATTTAGCAAAATCAGCACATGTATTCAACTTAATGGACGCAAGAAATGCCATTGGAGTTAACGAAAGGCATCAATACATACTGGATATAAGGAATATGGCGAAAAGCTGTGCAAAACTATATATCGACAGTTCAAATGCGGAGGTAATTGATGTTGAATAGGGCAATTTTTGAAATAGGTGTTGAAGATTTACCCCCATCAGAATTTGATAATATACTAACTCAATTGGAAGAAGGATTAAAAAAATCCTTGGAAAAAAATGATTTGAATTTTTTGTCTATGAATATCTTCATTTCCCCTCGTAGGTTTGGAGCTTACATCGTGGGCCTTCCAGATAAACAGCCCGATAAAAAAGAAAAAAGAAAAGGTCCTCCAAAAAAGATTTGCTTCGATGAAAATAACCAACCTACAAAAGCACTCGAAGGTTTTGCAAAAGGCCAAGGTGTTCAGGTAAAAGATGTAAAATTTGAAAATAATGACGGCGCAGAATACGCATATATAGAGTTTGTTAAAGCGGGAGAGCCTACCAAAATTATTTTACAAAATATCATTCCAGAATTGATAGCCAACATGAATTTTGCCAAAAGTATGAGGTGGGGAAAAGGTAACTACACCTTTGTAAGACCGGTACATTGGATCTTAGGTTTGTACAACAGAGAGATTCTAGAATTCGAAATATTCGATGAAAAATCCTCCAACAAAAGTTATGGCCATCGTTTTTTTGGCGAAGAGATAATAATTACAAATCCTCAAACTTTCTTTAGTGAATTAAAAAAGAACTATGTAATCCCTCTATATGAAGAAAGAATAGAAGTAATAGAGAGAGAAATTCAAGAGCTAGAAGATGAACATAATATCAAGATTTCTTTGGAAGAGCACGAGGATTTAATTCGAGAAATTGCCAAAATGACAGAATTCCCCAAAGGGGTAGTTGGAAGTTTTGATGAAAAATATCTTTTTCTACCACCAGAAATCATCATTGTCACTGTAAGACACCATCAAAGAAGTTTTGTGGCGATGAAAGATGGAAAGGTAATCAACAAATACATAGCTTTCCAGGACGGATTTGGCAGAAAAAGCAACGTTACTAATGGCTATACTAGAGTAATAAACGCAAGATTAGACGATGCGGCTTTTTACTATGAAGACGACTTAAAAACGGATATACAGAAAAGGCTTGAAGATTTAAAGAGTATTACTTATCAAGTAGAATTAGGAAATTACAGAGAAAAATGTGAGCGAATATCAACACTCAGTTCCAAAATTGCCGAAAAACTTGGTTTTGAAAATTTAGATGTAGTTAAAAGAGCCGGCTTGTTATGTAAAATTGACATCCCTTCAAAAGTTGTATATGAATTTCCTGAATTGCAAGGAATTATGGCAAGAATCTATTTGAAACACAAAGGAGAAAATGAAGATGTTTTCTTAACAGCCGAAGAACACTACAAACCTCTTTCGGAAAATGATGAAATATCTCAAAATTTAGTTGCTAATATCGTCTCCATAGCGGACAAAATAGATGACCTAATCGGATATTTTGGTATAGGAAAGATCCCTTCAGGATCAAAAGATCCTTTTGCATTGAGAAGAAAAGCTTTTGGAATCTTAAGAATTTTGATATCGATGGAATGGGACCTGAACCTTAAAGAACTTATCGACTTATCAGAAAAAGTGTTCGCCGAAAGTGGGAAATCTAACATATCTATAAAACCTGTAGAAGTTGAGTTAAAAAGTTTCTTATCCAACCGTTTAGGAACCATCTTAGAAAGAGAAAACATAACCGCAGAGGCAATAAATTCGGTTTTAATAAATGTATATAAACCTTTAAGAGCTTACTTGGCTGCCAAATCATTGGATAAGTTTATAAAAAAAGAAGAATTTCAAGATTTTATTACAGCGTTTCAAAGGGTAAACAACATTTCAAAAAACCATTATTCCCAAGAATATCATGGCAGACTATTCGTAGAAGAAGAGGAAAAAACGTTATTTCAAAAATATTTGGAAGTGAAGTCTCAATTTGAAAACTGTTTGAAAAAATTAGATTACGATGGGGCGATTGAAAGCTTAATCTCTTTAAAAGAAAATATTGACAGATATTTTGATAACATTTTTGTTATGTCTGAAGATGAATCTATAAGAAGCAATAGACTAGGTTTTTTAAAATCTTTATCAGCGCTGTTTTATGAAATTGGAGACGTGGAAAAATTATACAAAGGCTAAATTTTAAGATAAGGCGTGTTTAAACAATGGATTTACTTTACTATGAAAATTTTAAAAGTTGCAGTTATTTCGTTCCTACCTATAAAAGACAAGGTTCATACTTTGATATTAATATAAATGGTTTGAACGTTGAAGCTAATTATGAAAGCATCAACAACGGTGTAGTAAAAATCATTAGAATGGGGAACAATTTTAAAAAATCTTATTGGTTACATATATATACCGTATATAAATATTTCAAAGATAAGGGTGAACCTATAAAAAGAATTGTTTTAGAAACATCCAATGGAAGTTATGAAATAAATGTTTCAGATATTCTTTTAAGAGAAAAATGGATAACGAAAGAACTTAACGATCTTAAATCAACTAAAAAAGTCCATGGGCCACATTGTAAATTCTGCAAAATTAAAAACCAATGCCATTTGGAATTTTTAAGGGAAGGAGATTATTCCATAGTCCCTAACTTAAGTAAATCTATGGTTGAGGATTTAAAAAATATGAATTTGGAACCATTGACAGTTATAAAAACCAATCAAATAGAAAAATTGGACAAAAGATTCAAAAAACCTTTATACAATCTAAAATCTCTAATTGAAAACCAAGTTTACGTTATTGATGAGCATTCTTTTCCACAAGATTATATAGTCTTTGACGTAGAAACTTACTTAAACAAAGACTTTTTATTCGGATTTTTGGAAAACGAAACTTACGTTCCTTTCTTTTTAGAAAAAAACACATACAAAATCGCTGCAAAAATGGTAGATTTCCTGTATGAAAAAGACAAAGTGCTATTGCATTACGATAAAAATGATCTCACAGCCTTAAAAAAACTTTCATCTAAATATCCTCTATTGAGAGATAAATTAAGTAAAATTTCCTCAAAAACGTGTGATCTATACGAAATAATAAGAAAAAATTACAGTTTACCCGTTGTCTCTTATTCATTAAAAGATATAAGTAAATACTTTGGTTTTAATTGGAAAACAGAGTTAAATGGTTTTGCGGTTATACTCGAGTACAAAAGTTATCTGAACGGCAATAGAAATGCTTTGAAAAATATTTTTAAATACAATGAAGATGATTGTAGAGCTACAAAATTAGTATTAGAAAGCCTTAGGGCCATTTAGTACGTTCATAAACCCTCTAAATAAGACCTATGTATGGTTTATCCAATGCTGTACATAAGTCTTTTTTAATGTTAGTATAAACAATTCTAAAAATTATATAGAAGGAGCTAATAGTATCTATGAAAGATTTATGGAATTTATTTATAACTTTTGCTCGAATCGGGAGCCTAACTTTTGGTGGTGGCTACGCAATGTTACCAATGATTCAAGAGGAAGTCGTTAAAAAACACAATTGGGCAACCGATGAGGAGGTAATTGACTATTATGCCATCGGTCAAAGTACGCCTGGAATAATTGCTATAAATACAGCTACTTTCGTAGGTTACAAATTAAAAGGGGTAGTGGGAGGAATATTTGCTACATTAGGGATGGTCTTCCCTTCTATCGTAATAATAACCATTATTGCCATATTTTTCGAACAATTTCAAGATTTGCAAATAGTACAACATGCTTTCGGTGGTATTAGGGTAGTTGTAGTTGCACTAATGTTGAACGCTATAATAAATATGTGGAAAAAGTCTGTCAAAGATTACATAGGTATAATTATATTTTCAGTTGCTTTTATTGTTGTTGCTTTCTTAAAATTATCCCCATTTGTAGTTGTGATAACATCTTTCATAGTCGGATTGATTATACAGCAAAATAGGATAGAACCGCCCCAAAAGGGGTCCAAGGATGATAGAAAGTGAATTACATTACACTCTTTTTTGAATTCTTTAAAATAGGACTTTTTTCTATAGGTGGAGGTTTGGCAACTATACCTTTTCTTCAAGATCTAGCTCGTAAGTATGATTGGTTAACCCTTAATGACTTAGCTGATTATATAGCTATATCCGAATCTACGCCGGGACCTATTGGAATAAACACAGCTACATTTGTTGGTTATAACTTCGGAGGTATTTTTGGTGGTATAATAGCTGTACTGGGGATAGTGACACCTTCAATAATAATTATTACTATAATTGCCCATTACTTTCAAAGGTTCAATGAAAAACCATTTATACAAAATGGATTTTATGCTTTAAGACCGGCAGTGGTGGGGCTGATAGGTGCCGCAACATATGAAGTAGCAAAAGTTTCCTTGTTTCATCTTGAAAGACTTTCAGAAACTCAAACTTTTGTTTCTATTTTCAATTTCAAGGCTATAATATTGTTTATAATCATCATTTATCTAATGGAACGGTTTAAAAAGCATCCTGTAGTTTATTTGGCTTTAGGAGCGGCTGTGGGAATAATTTTTAAGTTTTAACTTGGTAAATTGGTTAAATAACTTTGGTACAAGCACCTAAACGGTAGGAGGATATTTTATGAAAAAAGGAATGCTTATTGTAATAGAATCTGGGACAGACGCAAGTGGCAAAGCCACGCAAGCAGAAATATTATCACAAAGATTAAAAGATGAAAAAATTAAGGCATACAAAGTTGAATTTCCAAATTACAAAAGTGACTCTTCCGCTTTGATAAAAATGTATTTAAAAGGTGAATTTGGGGAAAACCCTGAAGCAATAAATCCATACGCTGCTTCCACATTTTTTGCCGTGGACCGATTCGCAACTTATCAAAAAGAATTGAAACCCTTATATGAATCTGGTGGAATTTTAATATCCGATAGGTACACAACCTCCAACATGATATATCAATCTTCAAAATTCGAAAATCAAAGTGAAAAAGATGAATTTTTAGAATGGCTTTGGGATTTGGAATTCAACAAATTTAATTTGCCAAAACCCGACTACGTAATATTTTTAGATATTCCTCCTAAAATAAGTATAGAATTGTTGAAAAAAAGAAAGGAAAAGATAATAGATCTAACCGGAAAAGATATCCACGAAAAAAACATCGAGTACATAAACAAAACATACGAAAATGCAAAATATATCGCCCAGAAGTACAACTGGAAGATAATAAACTGTTTAAAAGAAAATGGAGAATTAAAATCAATCGAAGAAATTCACGAAGAGATCTACTCTATATGGCAAAACATAAGAGATTTAGGAGAAGTATAAAATGGCTTTTGCTATAATTTTCAAATTTGGATTTTGGACTTTTTTTGTATTAATATATTCATTTGTTGCTACGACTGTTGTCATCTTAGAAAGAAAAAGACCCGAAAAAACCATAAGTTGGCTTCTAATTTTTGCCGTAATCCCACTTATAGGATTTGTAATCTATCTTTTTTTTGGAAGAAACTGGAAAAGAAGAAAGCTTACCAGCGATATTTATTTGGATTCAGAGCCTACTTTGTCACAAGAAGAAAAAAATTGGCTAATTAAGGTACTTGGAGAAAATGATACTCAATATTTGCAACTAATTAATCTTTTAAAAAAGAACTCTAAATCGCCTTTATTCTTGGGAAACGACATAGAAATTTTTAAAAATGGGAAAGAAAAATTCGCCTCTTTCTTTAAAGAAATTGAAAATGCTAAAGAATCTATCCATTTGGAGTACTATATTGTAAAAGATGATGAAACAGGCAAAAAGCTCAAAGATCTCTTGGTAAAAAAGGCTAAAGAGGGCGTAGAAATTAAATTTATTATGGATAAAATAGGTTCGGGGCGTCTAAAGAAAAGCTATATAAAGCAATTAGAAAATGCAGGAGTTGAAATTGCTTTTTATAGCTATTTTTTATCCCCAGTACTTAAATTTGTTAATACCCAAGTGAATTACAGAAATCACAGAAAAATAGCTATAATTGACTCTGAAATCGGCTTCATCGGAGGAATAAACATTGGAAATGAATACATTGGTAAAAGTAGTTTGGGGTATTGGAGAGATCTTCATTTAAAAGTTAGGGGAGAGGCTGTAAACGGACTTCAAAAAATTTTCTTTGAAGACTATCAAACAATTGTAAAGGCAGAGAGAAAAAAAGAAAAAATAGATCCTAGTAAATACTTTAAAAAACAAGAGAGAAAAGGAGACTCATTAATACAAATAGCGGTGAGTGGCCCAGAATCAGAAAATTCATCGATAATGCAAACCATCCATAAGATGATTACTATTGCTAAAGACCATATATACATAGCTACCCCGTACTTCATTCCAGATGATAGCATTCTTTCGGCTTTGAAAATAGCTGCGCTTTCGGGTATTAAAGTAAAAATCTTATTTCCAGGAAAGATGGATCATTTTTTAGTCTATTTTGCTTCAAGAACGTATTTGGAGGAAATTATAAAATACGGTGTTGAAGTATATTTTTACAAAAAAGATCGATTCATACATTCTAAATTCGTATCCATAGATGGTTTAATATCGACCGTTGGAACAGCAAATATAGATATTCGAAGTTTTGAACTGAATTACGAGGCAAATCTCTTAATATACGATAGGGAAAAAACTCAACAAATAGAAGATATTTTTCTTGAAGATTTAAAAATCAGTTCCCACATTTCTCAAAATTACTTCAATAATCAACCTTTCCCTATAAAATTTACAGAAGCATTCAGCCGGATTTTCTCCAATCTTTTGTAAAAATTAAAATTTTTACTTGACAATCCTTATTGATTGTTGTATAATTTGAAAAATTAAATTTCAATTAAGCGAGGGTTACTATGAAAAAAATTTCATTACGATTATTAACAAATCCCCTCAATACTTTAGAATCAAAAAATAATCAATATTTCTACTTTTGGTATTGGAAAGACACCCAACTTGGTGCCTTCCATTACCTATTAGCTAGCAAGTAGGTATAAGAAGAAACAAGTGGGTGTCTACGAAAAAAGTAGACACCTTTTTTTATAATAAATACGGGAAAAAACAAAATCTCCAGGAGGTGTGAGGGTATGAAAAAAGTATTAACAACGGTGGTCATTGTTTTTCTATTCACATTTACTTTTGGTGTAAAGATAGGTATCACACAAATCGTGGAACACCCCGCTTTAAACAAGATTTATCAGGGAGTAATTGATTATCTTGAAGATTCCGGTGTAAATTTTGAGTATGAGCATCAAAGCGCTCAAGGTAGCTTTCAAAATGCAATAACTATAGCTAACAAGTTCAAAACAGACGTAGATATAATAGTTGCAATAGCTACACCTTCCGCTCAAGCAGCTGCGACGGAAATAAAAGACAAGCCCGTGGTATTCAGCGCAGTTACGGATCCAATCAGTGCAGGTTTGATCCCCAAATTTGGTAAAAATCCAGGAAACGTTGTAGGAGTAAGCGATATGGTCCCTGTTGAAACTCATGTAAACCTTATGAGAACCATATTTCCTGATGCTAAAAATTTGGCAATTCTTTACAATACCGGAGAAGCTAACTCGGTTTTTTTAGCAGATCAAACTAAGAAATTTGCACCTCAACTTGGATTCAATGTTATAGAAATTACTGGAACGAACGCCAATGAACTTGTAACTTCCTTAAATGCCCAGGCAAGCAGGATAGATGTTGCCTATCTATACACAGATAATTTGGTTGCTTCATCAGCTGAAATCTTAGGCCAAGTATTTGAAAAGAACGAGATTCCGGTAGTTGCAGGTGACATTGATATTGCAAGAAAAACATCAGTTTTAGGTTTTGGCTTTGATTATTATCAAGTAGGAATAGAAACGGGAAAAATTGTCCTTGATCTCATAAACGGCAAAAAACCTTATGAAATCGAATCTAAGATAGTAGGAGCAGATGCTCTAACCTTTTATATAAATTTGGATAGAGCCCAGAATTTAGATGTAAATATACCTCAACAATTTTTAGATATTGCAGATGAAATAGTAGATACACTATGATCGAGACAGAATTTTAGGAGGAAAATTATGGATTTAGTGGGTATATTAGAACAAGGATTAATAGCCTCCCTAGTTGCGATGGGCGTGTTTATAAGTTTCAGAGTCATCGACCTCCCAGATTTAACGCCTGATGGATCTTATGTATTGGGAGGAGCGGTAACCGTTGCGTTTATGTACGCTGGCCTGCCTTGGATACTGTGTATGATTCTTGGTGGTTTAATGGCTGGTTTTTTTGGGATAATAACCGCTCTGATACATAACAAATTAAAAGTCAATTCCTTGTTAGCCAGCATATTGGTTATGACCATGCTCTATTCGATAAACATAAGGGTCATGAATGGACCGAACGTTTCTGTTCCTAAAGAAATAACCGCACAACAAGAGGCACAATACACAGAAAAAACAAAGTTAGATGACCTTTTAGGCATGAGTAGCTTAAATGAAAGTCAACCTAATTTACAAACAAACGAAACCAAAAAAACCTTATCTCCATTTAGAGAAAACTCTGGATATAATTCTACCATCCTAATAGCTTCGATAGTATTTGTATCTGCTCTTCTAACAATAATCTTTTTGAGAACCGAATTAGGGATTGCACTCAGGGGATACGGAGGTAACAAGGCAGGAATCAAAAACCTTGGTATGAACCCTGAAATTATGAGTATAATCGGATTATTTTTAGGAAATTTCTTCGCAGGGTTGTCAGGATCCTTGTTCTCAATGTACGGTGGATTTTCAGATGTAAATATGGGACAAGGTATAGTTGTAACTTCTTTAGCGGCGGTTATTTTGGGAGAGATCATATTTGGTAGGTTTAATTTGTTCTATAACATGTTATGCCCCATCATTGGAGCTGTTGTCTATCAATTTTTACTGGCATTAGCCATGAGATATGGTTACATAATCGGCTTCCAATCAAGCGATATGAAACTAATAACCGCGTTGTTCATAATAATAGTAATTGGATTGAGGAGGGTAGAATTTAAAAAATGGTTGAGCTTAAAAACATCAGAGTAGTATACAATAAAAATCAAGTTAATGAAAAAAAAGCATTGGACAAATTTGAGTTAAGTATTAAAAAGGGAGAATTCGTCACTATCATAGGTCCAAACGGTGCAGGGAAGACGACGCTTCTTAAAGTCTTGACCGGTGAAGTGGTGTTAGATCAAGGAAGTTTTACATTAAATAATAAGAGCATAAAAAGAACCAAGCCCTACAAACTCTTTAGAAATGTTGGTATAGTGTATCAAGAACCTGATAGAGGTGTATTTCCCGATCTAACCCTTGAAGAAAATTTGATCTTGGGCTCTAAAAAAGGCAACAGATTCTTTTCATTCGGAAAATACGAAGGATTAGAATTGTTGAAATCTTTAAACATGGGATTAGAAAAGAGGCTTAAAACAAAAGTCAGAGAATTTTCCGGAGGCCAAAAACAGGCTCTCGCCATGGTCCTTGCTTCTATAACAAAGCCTGATCTTCTGCTACTAGACGAGCATACCGCTGCTCTTGATCCCCAAAATGTTGAAAAGGTGATGGAACTAACTATGAGGATAAATGAGGAGCTAGGACTAACCATCATAATGGTCACGCACAATATGAAAATTGTAGAAAAATATTCAAGTAGAATAGTGGAAGTCAAAGACGGTAAAGTTACAAAAGATTTTGTGTACGAAAAAATACACAACAAAGAAGAATTTAAAAAAATCACGGCTAATTAACAAATAGAATAATTTTAACTTATCTTCAAGACGCTCTATGCTATAGAGCGTCTTTACTTTTTAATCAATAATATAATTATGGTATAATATTTAAAACAGATTGGTTCAAAATTTGAAAGGACAAGATACTAAATGACTGTAAAAAAAGTTGATGTTTACAAAGAGATAGATGATCCAAACAGGAATTTCTTCATTTCGGCATCAGCTGGAACGGGCAAAACTTATATTCTTACACAATATTTTATAAAAGTGTTAGAAAAGAATTTTCCCAATGCTGACATAGTTGATAACATTCTTACGGTGACCTTTACAAATAAAGCTGCCTCCGAAATGAAGAATAGAATTATGGAAGAGGTTTCCAATAAATTGGATAAAAAACCCCCATATGGCGCCAGCAAATTAGAATGGTATCAATATTGGAACGAAGTAAAAATTAATTTATCACGCTCCTGGATCAAAACTATAGACAGCTTTTGTTCAAGAATAATAAGGGAAAACAACATTTCAGTGGGAGTAGACCCAAATTTTAGTATAATAAGCGATTTTCAAAGAGATCGAGAAGTTGAAAGATCGGTTTATTCTGCTCTAAGAGTCGCCTTAGAAATATATCAAGATAAAGAAATAGATTGGCTCAACTTCTTATCCACAAAAAGGAAAGAAAAAATAGAAAAGTATGTCGAAGCTTTAAATAGAGAAAAAACAAAATTTAAAGAAACCTTTAAAACTATACTTTCTGAAATAGGACTGGACAAGTTTGAAAAAATAATTCAAGATGTCGTTTCCAACTGGCGCATCGAAATGTCAAGAGCTTTATTAACTAATGATTTAGAATTAGCAGATAAAGAACTTTCCGAACTTTACAAGAACTTTTTATGGCTTGTCAAAATTATTTCTCTTATTGCTAGTGAATTCTATTTGGGATTAACCATCGATAATTTTTTATACGACTTCAAAGCAGTTTTAGAAAAGGTTGTAGAAGAATTCGAAAATAACCCCGATCTTCTTAAAAAGTATCAAAATAAATTCAAATATATCATAGTCGATGAATTTCAAGATACTAATTATCTTCAAAAAGAAATCTTTGACAAACTCCATACCACAGATAATTACTTTTTTTACGTTGGAGATAGGAAACAATCCATCTATCGTTTCAGAGGAGCGGATGTGTCTGTATTTTCTCGATCTTTAACAGAAGCTCAAAACTCTGATGAAGAAGTTCTTTTAGGGAAATTAACTAAAAACAGAAGGTCCCATCAACAAATAATAAATTTTGCAAATTATCTTTCTGAAGCTTCTTTATTTAAAAGAGAAAATATACAAATGCAAGACATCGATCCCAAACTTTTAGAAAATCTTTCCTTCCAAGAAGAAGATATATCAGAACCCGAAATCCTTCCCCAAGAGACCGAAACAATTCCTAGGTTGAGTGAAGATGATACTAAAAGAGTTAAATACATATTAATTGAACCTACAGAGGAAAATGGTTTAAACAACCAAGAAAATCGCCTTGCCATCGAAATAGAGACGTTGGCAAAAGTGATAAAAAAGTTGTTAGGACAAGAAATGGATTTCAAAGTAAGAAATAATAATAAAGTATATTACGAAAGAAGAAAAATCGAACCAAAAGATATCGCTATCCTTTCAAAAGAATTAAAAAATACAGAGAAAATACTTAGAAACACATTTTTTAAATATAATATACCCTTTTATATATTCGGCAGCAAATCTTTTTACAATAGACCAGAAATTCAAGCTATTTTCGCTGCCCTCAACTCAATTCAAAATCCATTCAACGACTACCAGTTTGTAAGGTATATGATGTCACTTCTAGTAGGTATGAGTTTTCAAGATCTTTCCAAATTAGTAGAAAAAAGACAAGGAAGCTTTTTTGAAACCTTTGAAAACATACAAAACGAATTTCCTGACGATGTGGTGGAAAGTTATAAAGTGCTTAAAAAGTACAAGGATCTCAAATATTATTTAACTCCATCTTCTATACTTAAAGGTATAATAAACGACAACAATTACTTCACTAAACTCGCTTTAACAAATGATCCTGAAGTTTCGATATCCAATATAAAAAAACTTATAAACCAAGCCGAAGAATACAACAATATGGCAAATTCCTTTTCTGAATTGGTCAGATTTTTGAAAAATGCCTCTAATATCTCCGAAGAAGAGGCTTCTATTGAAGATGAAACATCTAACAGTGTGAAAGTAATGACCATTCATAAATCTAAAGGTTTGGAATTTCCTATTGTATTAATGATTGGTTTACACAACTCTATCTCAAACGCAAAAAATGGTTCTAATGCAGAATTTTCGATCCCTAATGCGGAGGGAAATAGATATTACATCTTAAACAATATATATAAAGAGAGCGTAGAAAACAGTGATCACTGGCTTCTCAAATGGTTTAAAAACAACGAATTTTTGGATAAAACCGAAGCCAATAGATTAGTATATGTGGGAGTAACAAGAGCGAAAGACTTGTTGCTACCCATTTTAGTGTCCAACGAGAAAGCTGATACTTTAAATAATTTCTTCTTAACTGTAAAAAATTCAGATATGATAGACATAATTCAATCTGATCATATTCAGCAATCACAAGAGAACGCTACCGAAACTCTAAACCAAGAGGAAGAAAATTCTTTGTTTGAAGATATACCTCAACAGAATCTTAAAGACTTAACCAATCTCTCATATAAAAAGTATATAGCCCCAACTTACATAATCAAGGAAATAAAAACTGAAGAATTAGATTTAATCGAAGACCTCAGTGGAACCATTACATCTCCTTCAACTTATTTTGATCCAAAAAACATTTTTTCAGACCAAGAGCTTATCTTCAGAGGGTCTTTTTTACACTCTAAACTAAGAAGCGCTCAAAACATAAGTCACATAAAAAACATGATAAAAAATGGCGAGTTACCACAGCGTTTTGATGAATTAGATATAGTGAAAAAAGCTTTCACACCCAATGAGAATAAAATAATAAAAAATGAATGGAGACTCATGAAAAAATTGAATTTAGGAAAAAAAGAATACATGTTATTTGGGATTCCTGATAAAGTCATCATAGAAAACGGTGATATCGAGATTTTGGATTACAAATACTCAGAATTGAGAGATCCAAAAAAAATCAACGATTATCAATTTCAAATTTTATTCTATCTTTATCTATTATCCGACTTTGGGAATCCAAAAAGGGGACACATAATAAGTATCAAAACATTACAAGATCCCATAACTTTTGAATACGATCCCAAGTTTGAAGAGAGATTGATCTCACAACTTTTGAAAGAGGGAAATTATTATGAATTCAGCTAAACGAAAAAATTTAAGTAAAGTTGGGAACCCTCCTGGAGAGCTTATTTACACAGGAAAATTAGAGCCATCAAACGCAATCATCAACGTTTTTTCGTATGATCAACACTCTTATAATCTAAATGAAAATGTCGACCTTGACCTTATAAAAACCCTAGATAAAAACCAAATACACTGGATCGATTTTGAAAACGTCTCTGACTCAAATCAATTAAAAGCCATTGGAGAAATCTTTGACATCCACAAGTTAACCTTAGAGGATATAATTAATGTCAATCAAAGAACTAAGATCGAGTTCTATGATTCTTACACATTTTTAGTCATAAAATTAATCTCCGATTCAAGCGAAAAGCTAGAATTTAGACAACTCAGTATAATTATAAAAGGAAACATAATGATTAGTTTCTCAGAGGAAAAGAATTTTGCCACAAATTTGTTAAAAACTCAACTCAAAACAAACGCAGGAGATATAAGGAAAAAAGACGTAGGTTACTTAACCTTCTCTTTAATGGATATAGTAGTTGATAGTTACTTATCAAAATTAAATAACTATATTTCACACACAGAAGAAATAGATGAAAAAATCACAGAAGAGATTGAAGAAGAGCATTTTATAAAAATAAAGAAAATCAAGCAGGAAATATTAAGGTTCCGAAGATTTGTATTCCCTTTAAAAGACATACTCTTTCAAATACAAAAAAAAGAAAAGGGATTCGTAAATGAAAATAATGAGGTATACTTTATCGACCTCTACGATCATACCATACGGATAAACGAATCTATCGATTTATTGAGAGAGAATTTAAATAACTTAACAGAGATTTACTTGTCGATAGTGAGCAACCGTTTAAATGAAATAATGAGAATACTCACCATAATATCAACCATTTTCATCCCACTAACTTTTATAGCGGGAATATACGGCATGAATTTTGAGAATATGCCAGAACTGCATTGGAAATTTGGTTATTTCCTAATCTTAGGTATCATGGCGACTATAGCTGTGATTATGATAATTATATTCAAAAAGAAAAAATGGTTTTGAATTACAAATACCTATAAGGGGGCTAATTACATGAAGGAAAGTATAATTAAAAAAGTAGAAGAATTAAAAGAAGAAATTATTGAAAGTTCAAAAAAGTTCACATCAATTGACTCTGTCAACCCACGTGCGGGAGGACCTGGAGAAAAGGAAGCTGCAGAATGGCTGGAATCTTTGATTAGAGGATGGAATTTCGATGAAATCAAAAGATACGACGCTCCAGACGATGCTGTTGAATATGGATACAGGCCAAACATTGTTGCAACCTATAAAGGTCAAAATCCACAAAGAACTATTTGGTTTGTAACGCACATGGACAAGGTACCTGCTGGTGATATCAAATTGTGGGAAACAGATCCTTTTCAACCGGTAGTAAAAGACGGAAAGATTTTTGGAAGGGGAAGCGAAGACAATGGAGCCTCTTTAATATCAACATTATATGCCGTGAAAAGTATTATGGATTTAAAAGTGAGGCCAAAAAACAACATTGCCTTAGCTTTGGTTTCAGATGAAGAAACGGGTTCAGAATTTGGAATAAAATACTTATTAAAACAAGGATTATTTAAAGAAGGGGATTGGTTCTACGTACCAGATGCCGGGGAATCTGATGGAAGCTTCATCGAAGTTGCGGAAAAATCGATTATGTGGTTAAAAATAACAACTATTGGAAAACAAGGCCATGCATCTATGCCCAATATCTCCATTAACGCCCATAGAGCTGGTATGGATTTTGCAATTGCAGCGGATAAATATTTCCACGAAACTTATAACCTACAAGACGACCTCTTTAATTATCCTTACTCTTCTTTTGAACCGACAAAGAAAGTATCAAATGTTGAAAACATAAACACCATTCCCGGCACTGATATCATATATTTCGATGGAAGAATTCTTCCAAATTATGACGTTGAACAAATAATAAACAACCTTAAAAACCTGTCAAAAGAATACGAGAATAAATGGAATGTCAAAATAATAATTGAAGGGGAACATATTGAAAAATCAACAAAACCCACTCCAAAAGACCATCCCTGTGTAGAAATGTTGAAAGAAAGTATAAGGGACCTTAGAAATATAGAAGCTGAAGTTGGTGGAATAGGTGGAGGTACCTGTGCAGCCATAGTCCGTGGGGCAGGGTTTCCTGCTGCTGTTTGGTCAACAATTGATGGAACAGCACATCAACCTAACGAATACGTGAAAATTGACAATTTAATTAAAGATACCCAAGTTTTCGCATACCTTATGAATAATTTATAATTATTGTTTTTAGTCTTACAGATTATATTGGGGGTTGTATGATGTATGTAAAAATATGGCAAAATGATACTTTTCAAGCAATTGAATATACCGAAACCTTGCAAAAAGCCTTTGATAAAATAAGCAGTGAAGAAGAAAATTTGGTCGTTGTGAGACGAGATGGGACTTTGTACAACCTCATTACTTTCAACGATATAACAACTACATTTTCTTCTTATGGCTTAGATACGAAATTAATAGAAATATTAGATCCTACCGACTCTTTTTTATTTGACACTGACTTATTAGAAGATGCTCTAGTTTTGATGTTAGAAAACAGAGCTAGAGTTTTACCCGTTGTTAACAATGAAATGCGCCCTGTAGGAATCTTTGGACTTTTTGAAGTTTTAAAAGCCTTTAAAACCATCTCAGCTATTGATGAAACAGGAACACGAGCTTTAATAAAGATAAATGACGTTCCTGGTGAACTCGGCAAACTCTTGAGCATATTTGCGAATCGAAAAATCAACCTTCTCTCTCTAATGACCGCCAAAATAAGTGACGAAAAGAGAATGATCAGTCTCAAATTAGGCATTAAAAATATCGACCTCATTTCTGATATATTGGACGAAGAAAATATAGAGTATGAAGGTATATACGAAGAAAACGGAGATAAAGACAGGTAAAAAAACGGGGTGAAAGGGCGAAGCCCTCTCTACCTTTCCTTACGGGTGGGGAGCGGGGTGAAAGGGCGCTAAAACAAGTTTTTAGAATCTTTAAAGAAAAGATAGAATCACTCACTAGGAGGCGATATATATTATGAAAATAGCTTACGTATCCTACGAAGTCTCTCCATTTGCTAAAGCTGGAGGCTTGGCAGACGTAGCTGGAGCCTTACCAAAATATATTAAAAATGCAGGAGAAGATATATACGTTGTGATGCCTTTTCATAAAAACATAGAAAATAATTATGATATTTCTAAATTTGAGGTTGTAAAAACAGACTTAATACCTGATTCTCATACACATAAATCTCCTTTCAGTGTTTATAAAAGTTATTTAGAAGGTTCCTCTGTAGTAATTTATTTCATAAAAACAGATACCCTCTATGATTCAAAAAACATATATGATGAAGAAAATATCTTTTTGAAAACTTCTTACTTTTGTGATGCTGTTTTAAAAACTATAAAAGAATGTGAACCCGACACAAATGTTATCAACGCAAATGACTGGCACACTTCTCTTATACCTGTATATCTAAAAACCGTTTATTTACAAGACAACATTTTAAAAAAGATAGCCACAATATTAACTATACACAACATAGGTTATCAAGGGCTTTTTAACCCTGAAGTATTAAATCAAGCAGGATTACCTAATTACCTATTCAACATAAACGCCTTGGAATATTATGGAAAAGTAAATATATTGAAAGGTGGAATTTTGTTCAGTAATATAATAAATACAGTGAGTCCCACTTATGCAAAAGAAATACAGACCGAAGAATACGGATATGGACTAGAAGGAATATTGAAGGTTCGATCTGAAGATTTGTTTGGTGTATTAAACGGCATTGATTACAGCATTTATGACCCATTAAAGGATCCACATATTTTTTATCCTATTGAATCATACAAAGACAAATTAAAAAATAAAACAAGTTTGCAGGAATACTTAGGACTCGTTAAGGATGAAAATGTAACGCTAATCTCTTTCATTGGCAGGCTCTTTGAACAAAAAGGAATCGATTTAATTTCAAAAATAATAGACTTTTTGTTACTCACGGATATTCAATTTGTTTTATTAGGAACAGGAGATAAAAAATACGAAGAGTATTTTGCTACCTTGACAAAGATTTATCCTAAAAAAGTCTCCATCAACATAACCTTCGATGTAGATCTAGCACAAAAGATATACGCTGGATCTGATATCTTTTTGATGCCATCTAAGTATGAACCATGCGGATTAGGGCAAATGTACTCGATGAGATACGGCACCGTTCCCGTTGTTAGATACACAGGGGGATTGAAGGATACGGTTTCGGAATACAATCCAAAAGATAAAAAAGGGACAGGATTCGGATTTTATGAGTACCAAGAAGCGGATTTATTATACACTTTAATGAAAGCCATATACTTTCACCAAGAAAGGAAAGATGACTGGACGAATATTTTTGAAAACTGTATGAAAGAAGACTTCTCTTACGAAAAAACCGCCAAGAAATACATCGAATTGTACAAAATCGCCCTTGACAAAAAACGAGGTTATTAGAATGATGGAATTGAGAAAAGATCCTATAATAAAAAGATGGGTTATAATATCTTCCGAACGATCAAAAAGGCCCATGGATTTCAAAAAACAACAGCAAAAAATAGAAAACTCCTTCTGCCCTTTCGATTATGGAAATGAATACAGTACACCGGAAGAAATAATAGCCTTTAGAGATGCTAACTCTACTCCAAACTCCCCGGGATGGTGGGTTCGGGTTGTTCCAAATAAATTTCCAGCACTCAACTCTGAAAACGAATTGAAAAAACAGGGTGTCGGGATATACGATCAAATGTCTGGCTATGGATACCATGAAGTCATTATAGAAACACCACAACACAACGCAAAATTAGCTGATATGCCAATGGATCAAATAAAAGAAATAATATGGGCTTACATACAAAGGTTTCAAACAATAAGAAAAGACAAAAACATAAAATACGTTCAAATATTCAAAAACAAGGGAGAAGAAGCTGGCGCTTCCCTTTCACATCCACACTCACAGCTCATCGCCACTCCAATCGTTCCCATCACTATTAAATCAGAAATAGAAGGCTCCAAATCTTATTATGACTTTCGAGAAAGATGTGTTTATTGTGACATAATAAACCAAGAGTTAAAGGACAAACAAAGGGTCGTTTTCAAAACGGATGAGTTCATTGTTATAGAACCTTACGCCTCCAGATTTCCATACGAAACATGGATACTTCCACTCAAGCATTCACATGACTTTGGGTCCTTAGAAAACAATCCGGCATTAGTTGAAGATTTAGCAAAAACCCTTTCGATTATAACCAAAAGGTTTGATAAAAAACTTGACGATCCACCATTTAATCTATTCATACACACTTCACCGTTTATAGACGGACTGGAACTATATTACCACTGGCATATAGAAATACTACCTAGATTAACTAATGTTGCTGGTTTTGAATGGGGTACGGGCTTTCATATAAACCATGTTTCTCCCGAACAAGCCTGCAGTGACCTTATAGAAGAAAAAGACATTCTTTGAAAACGGGGGGGAACGAAATGATAGACTTAAAAGATATATTTTACGAATTTTCTTCGAGAAATGCCTTGGAATTAATTAGAAAAATATCTGCTTTTCACAGAGCAAAAGGTAGCTTGGAATATTCCGAAGCAAGAGAGATAATTCAAAATTATTTGAAATATTCAACTTTGCTTACCTTCCCTATGGATAAAACTTACAGCACATGGCAAAGTCCTCCAAGTTGGAATCTAAAAGGAGGCTTTTTAAAATATCAAAATGGAAAATACATCGTCTCTGATCTTTCTCTAACACCTATCTCGGCAATATTTCTATCAGATAAAACTGACGGTGTAGAGAAACTGGAAGTCTTCGATGTAGGAAAAGGAGAAACAGAGGAAGACTACAAAAATTTCGAACCGGGAAATGCGGTATTGGCTGATGGTAACCCCACCCTAGTGTACCACTATGCTATAGAAAAATTCAACGCAAGATGCGTCCTCAGTTATTATATGAAAGCTCAAGATAAATCCATAGGAAGAACTCCGGAACTTTTACCTGATACCATTAATTATACCTCTTTCCCAAGTTTTAAAAATAAGTATGGTTTTGGTTACGCATTATCTTATGATCAATTTCAAGAATTAAAGGAAAAGCTTAAAAAAGAAAGAGTTGTCATAGAAGCATTTTTGGATGCAGATCAAGGAATAAATAACTTAGAGGTCTTACAAGAAAAGATCGGTAAAGATACCGATCAACCAGCTATTATTTTAACTGCTCATCTGTGTCATCCAAAACCAGGAGCCAATGACAATGCAAGCGGCTCCGCACTGCTGGCAGAAATAATGAGAGTATTAGAAAAATTCCAAGATCAATTAAACAGGAAAATTATTGGTCTTTGGGTAGCAGAGATGTACGGTACAGCCGCTTATTTAACAACAGAATTCCCAAAAAACGCTTATGTTATAAACTTAGATATGGTTGGGGAAGATCAATTTAAAACAGGATCAACTCTTAAATTAACTCCATCCCCTTGGGCAATACCATCTTTTTTAGCAGAACTTCTTTACGTGAACTTAGAATATCCTGCTTTTAGATTATCTTTCGAAAGATATTCAGGAGGTTCTGACCATTACATGTTTTCAGATCCAAACTTGGAAATACCCGCTGTCTCATTAACGAATTGGCCTGATAGGTATTACCATTCAAGCGACGACACGGTTGATAATTGTTCAAAAAATACCCTTGACTGGATAGGAAAAGCTGTTTTAAAAACTATCTACGACTTAGACAATATGAGTCAAGAAGTTTCGGCACAAGTAAAAGGCAAAATTATAAACAATCATTTCAAGTTAGTCAATGCTCAAAGCAAACTCATCACTAATTATGTAAATTACATGACGTACCTAAAACTACAGCAACTCTCTAAATATGGAGATGTTGAAGAAGAATTAATTGAATTTTTTAAAGAAAAAATTGACTTTGATTTGATCCCTTCACAAAAAAGAAAGGTAAGAAAAAATATTGGGCCTATTTCTGATTCGTGGTACAATATCGAAGATATAAAATGGATGAACCACATTAGAGAAAAAATACCTAACTTTAGAGATTTCTTGGATGTATTTTTGAATGTATTTGAAATAGGATTTTCAAAAGAAGAAGCCATTTTAATAGCAAAAGCAGAGTTGGGAATTGAGAAAGATTTAAAGGCAGAAGTTGAGCATTATCTGCAAAGATTAAAAGAAGAAAAATTAATAGAAAGTAGACTGTAAAAACACTGTCTATCGAGTCTTAAAGTTTTTAAAAACCACATATTATTTTTATCTGGAGGAGGATTTATCTATTATGTTCACAAAGACGCAGTTAACGCAATACACTACTTTGTACAGAAGTGGCAACCCTTTTAAAACTGGGGCGGTGATAGTTGACTTAGAAAGCAAAGGTTTCCAACAAAACGATACTATCCCATATTTTCAAATTGAAGAAAAAGATAACAAAATAAATTTCATATACAAGATGTCAAAAGAAGATGTTGTATATGGATTAGGAGAAACTTTAGGGGCATTGAACAAAAGAGGTAAAATTTACAGATTCTACAACACAGATGATCCTGAACATACCCCTGACAAAATGTCTTTATACGGTTCTCATCCTTTTATGATCTTGGATGGAAAAAATACTTTCGGATTGTTCATTGATTATCCTTCTGAAATTATCTTTGACATAGGATTCACAGATAAAGATATTTTGCAGATCACCGTTCCTTCAAAAGATTTTGACTTTTATATTTTTGATACTGATGAAAAGCTATCCATAATAAAAGAATACTTTAATTTAACTGGAAAACCTTACATCCCTCCAAAATGGGCTTTTGGGTTTCAGCAATCAAAGTGGAGTTATTTCTCTGAAGAGGAAGTTAGAAATGTAGCAAAAAAATTCAGAGAAACTGGAATCCCTTGTGATGTCATTTACACCGACATAGATTACATGGATAGTTACAAGGTTTTCACAATAGACAAAGAAAAATTCCCTAACTACGAAGGGATGGTGAAAGACTTAAAAGAAATGGGAATAAAAGTTATACCCATCATAGATCCGGGGGTAAAAATAGAAAAAGACTATCCAATGTACGAAGAAGGCAAGGAAAAAGGATTTTTCTGTGTGGATGAAAATGGTAATGACTTTGTTGCAGCTGTTTGGCCAGGGCCTACCCACTTTCCAAACTTTTTAAACTCTGAAGTTAGAAGATGGTGGGGGAAGAAGTATAAACTCTTTACAGATATGGGAATAAAAGGCTTTTGGAACGATATGAACGAACCTTCAATATTTTTTACCCCTAAAGGTTTAGACAATCTTTTTGAACTGTTGAAATATTTGGAGGAAAATAAGGAAAATGCCGGCATAGAAGTTTTCTTGGCAAGAGAAACACTTTTGAACATAGCCGGCAACAGAGAAGATTATAAAAGTTTTTACCATAAATTAGACGATGGTAGTTTAATAAATCACGATATGGTTCATAACTTATACGGATTCAACATGACTAAAGCAACTGCGGATGAGCTTAAAGAGTTATGTCCGAATGAAAGATACTTGCTACTGTCAAGAAGCAGTTATCCTGGCCTTCACAGGATGGCTTCAATATGGATGGGGGATAATAAATCTTGGTGGGAACACATGCTTGTTAATATAAGAATGCTGCAATCTTTAAATATGTTGGGATTTTTCTATACCGGGGCTGATGTTGGTGGCTTTGGAGCAGATTCATCCGCCGAATTAGTCATAAGATGGATGGAGTTAGGAGCATTCACACCATTTTATCGAAACCATACCGCACTAAATACAAGGCCTCAGGAGCCTTGGCAGTTCGATGAAGAATCTTTGAACATCATGAGAGATATAGTGAGGCTCAGATACGCTTTCATACCTTATACTTACTCAGAATATATGAACTCCGTAAAAGAATCTGTCCCATTTGTAAAACCTTTATCTTTTGTATTTGAAGGAGATAGGGTGAAAGATATAGAAGATCAGTACATGTATGGAGAATCTTTGATGGTAGCACCCGTTCACGAACAAAACAAAAAGGGAAGATATGTACACTTGCCAGAAATGAAGTGGCTAAATTGGACGGCTTCTAAATACGAAGAAAGAAATATGAAAGTTTATGAACCCGGAGATTATTACATTGAAGCAGATTTAAATGAAATTCCTCTTTTCATAAAGGAGAATAGCATGATACTTCTATCCGAGCCTATGAATTATGTTGGTGAAAAAGAAATTACAGAACTAACAGTTATTGGTTTGGTAAGCGATCACGCTATTTACAATTATTATGATGACGATGGAACCACTTACAACTTCTCAAAAGGTGAGTTTGGTAATTTAAAGATAGATATAACAAAAGTAGGCAACGATTTCAAAATAGATGTGAAAACATACGATCCATCGAATATTTTGAAAATAAAAAAGATCCATTTCGAAATATACGACATTGATGGAAGTGTCATCAAAAAAGATATGATTATCGGATAAGAGGTAGATAATTAATTATCTACCTCATCCCACACTACAGTAAGTACCCTTGCCTTCGACTAGTGGTTCCCGCTACCTGTCCCACAGCGGACTTTCACCGCTTAGCTATTGCCCATGCTGGGCGCACCCACCTAAAAAAGTCGGTAGATCGAATCTCCCGACTTTTATCTCTTTAATATTACTTTAAATCTTTTTTCTTGTTCAAATACTCTTCTCTGGAAATCCGCCCCAGAGCATATTCTTGTTTGAGAATATCCAGAGCATGATAGGTGCTGCGTTTTTTGTTTGCCCTAAATAACAGCACAATCATCGTTACAAGTAGTCCCCAGAAAAGCAAAGGTATAATCCACCAATATCCACCTAAAATACTCTGCCCATAAGCACCCCACAGGTAACAATATCCCATAATAAACACTCCTTTCCAGAAATCTATTTACTGATATCGCTCATAGTCAAACCTTTTTGTCTCTACAACCTTTATTTTTTGAATCCTATTTCAAGTCCTTTATTATCTGATCAAATTCTTCCTTGCTTATTTCACCTCTAGCATAACGCTCTTTAGCGATTTCTTCAGCTCTATCAACTTGATGATGAAAGTCATTATTATTGTTGTGATATGAACTCGAATTATCGTCATTCCTATTATTAATAAAATAAATCACTGCTATGACAATTATTATCAAGAAAATCAAAGAAAATCCTCCCCACATCATTCCCAAACCGAATCCCATCATAATTTATCACTCCTTTCCAAATTCTTGTAAATTTTTATAGCTGCATCAATTGGTCTACGCGCTGTTTTAAGTTTTCTAAGAGCCTTTTGGTGTTTCATAAAATTGCCTTTTTATCCATCCCATAAGGGGAGGGTATCAAAATTATAAACGATTTTTATTACAATCAAATCAATATGGATTACCAAAGTAGTGAACCTATCGTACAAAAAATGAAGATCTCTTCATTGAAGAAAAGACAAATCTTTTTTATTATATGAGCCAAAGAAATACAAATCTTTGTTGAGAAAATTTAGTATAATGTGATATAATTAAAATACCTTAGTAGGGTATGGCTAACTTTTAATAATTTTAGCAAAGGAGCCAACACTATGAATTCTCTTGCCATAACAAATTCTGTTACTTTTTTAACTGCACTTTCTGGTGGCTTATTATCATTTTTTAGCCCTTGCGTTTTCCCTTTAATACCCGTTTTTTTTGCATTGGTTATCCCTGATATCTCAGATACTCGTTTGGTCATCAAAAGGAGTTTGGGATTTTTTCTTGGCCTTTCTCTCTTTTTTGCTTTGTTAGGCAGTATTTCTGGTAGTATTGGTATGATGCTTGCAATGTATCAAAGCGTTATTAACATAGTTGCTGGTGTATTAATAATATTATTTGGATTTCTGTTTTTGATGAATAAAAGTTTGATTTCTGCAAAGAATATAGACCTAAGAAAATACAATAAAAATAATTCCTTTTTTTCCGCCTTTTTAATTGGGATTTTAATTTCTTTAGTATGGATCCCGTGTGCAAGCCCAATTTTGGCTTCGATTCTTACCTTAGCAACGACAACAGGAGAAGCAATGAGGGGAGCTCTTTTACTTTTTGTTTATTCTCTGGGTATTTCCATCCCGTTTTTATTCTTTAGTGGCATTGTCAGTAAAATATTATCTAAAGTAACCTTAGGAGAGCCAAAATGGCAAAGATCCTTGAGAATTATTGGTGGTATTTTGCTTATGGTAGTGGGTACTATGGTTTCATTTGGGCTTTTTAACAATATAAGTGTATTATAAAATGGAGGTTTACTTTATGAAAAAATTTTTCGTTGTAATGTTATTTATTCTATCAGTAATTACCATATTCTCTGTCCCATTAGAGGAATTTGTTTTTGAAAATTTCAATGAAGCTTTCGAAGTTGCCGAATTAACAAACAAAAAAGTAGTAGTCATGTTTTCATCACCTACATGCCCAGCATGTACTCAATTCAAAGAAACAACACTGTTGGATGAAGAGATTCAAAAATGGTTGCGCACAGAATTTGTTTTTGTTGAAATTTATCCTACAACTGAAAAAGCCACATTTCAAGGAGAAGAATATAATTATGGTCAGTTGTTTTATGCCTTTGGTGCCAGATATACACCAACCTTTGTATTCTTTGACGAACAAAAAAATCCTTTTGGAGCAATTACAGGTGGGTATCCAGCTGAGATATTTATAGATATCCTAAAATATGTCTCTTATGATAAAAATGAAGAGATGAGTCTCGATAAATTTATTGAAGATGGATTAGGGAAAGACATCGATGTTCTTCCAAAAACTGTTTATTTATCAAAAGATGAAATTGAAAAATTATTGGACATGGATCCAAATTCCAAAGTATATGAACCTGGTAAAAATTATGATCCATATACAAATATAGTTTTACTTCAAAACAATACAAACGAACAAAATATAGAAAATTTTTACGTGAAAATATTTGAATCTAAGAATTAGAAAATTTATTTCTGAAAAATAGCCCATGATTGGGCTATTTTTCTAATATTTTGAGAATATCTTTGAACTTTATATCGCCGCTTATGTTACCTCTTACTTCACTTCCACCGCCTTTGATGTTGTTATTCATTTTTAATTTGTCTATAAGCTCTTTACAGTTAATATTGTTAGAGACAATAGAAAAGGTTTTGTTCTTCTCATCTTCAATAATGAGTGTATAATCTTTTAAATTTACATATTTGTGCAAGAAATCCGCTGTTTCATCTTCTTTTTTATGGTAAACTACTTTGTTATTGTTCACAACCACAGCTTTTTGGATTAAATCTTTTGAGAGATGATAAGCCATTTTTTCTGCTAACTTCTTAATACGGTTCTTATAATCTTTGTTTTCATTTAATAGAATTTCTACTTTATTTTCTAAATCATATAATCCCGATGTCAAGATAAAAGAAATGTTTTTTAAAATTGAATCTTTTTGTGAATAATCTTTAATGGCTCTAAGACCTGCTAAAAAATACACCCTCGTTAAATTTCCTTTTACTCTTTCTGTATTTGTTATCTTTAAAAGGTTGATGTTACCTGTATTTTTTACATGGAAACCGCCACAAGCAGATATATCAAAATCATCGATTTTTATCAGCCTCACTTGACCACTCACTTTATCACTTAGAGGTTTCCTTAAATTATATTTCTGAGCCCCTTCTTTATCCGTAAATATTTCTTCTACTTCTATGCATTTAGAAATTATATCGTTTGAAAGTTCTTCGGCTTTGTTTAACATTTCTTCTCCAATATTTTGTTCATCCAAATCTATAGTAGAATATTCTTCGCCCATCTTGAAACTAACAGTTTTTAACGAAGCTATTCTTTCAAAAGCAGCCGATAATATATGTTGTGCAGTATGTTGCTGAGCTATATCAAATCTTCTTTTTTCATCTATTTCATAAAAATATTCACCGGGGTTTAAATGTTTGCTTAATACAACGCCTGTTTCTGGGGTATTTAAAACGTCAACAGTATCAATTTTACCCCTATCTCCAAGTTGCCCGCCTTTTCCATCAGGATAAAAAGGGTTATTTTCTATCGTAGCAAAATAGATATCTCCTTCTTTTATTACCTTAATTACCTTTACTTTTTCACTCAAATTTAAAGCCTCCTTTTGGTCTTAACCTAAAACTTTATATATAGCGCCCCCTTCGCCAAACGTTAAGGGGTAAACCCCTTAAGATCCCCAAATTCGACACATCATTTGGAAAGCAAATGAGATTAGGAAAGTTATTCAAAAGCACTACGAAAAAGACCATTTTGCACAGATCAGCAAAAGATTTTTCAGCGATGTTCAATTTCTAAAGCCTTTAGTTTTTATTCTGATATTCTTTTTAAGATCATTTTATTATATAATATAATAGTTAGTAGAGAATAAAAAATCTTTGAGAGAGAGTTGAGTATTTTGAGAAAATTCTTCTTAATTTTTTTCTTAACTGTTTTCAGTGTAAACATCTTCTCCAATTTAATAGTAAATAACTTTGAACATACCAACATCATTGATTTTTTTGTAAATAAAAACACCGGCGATATTTCCACAATTGTGGAGAATAATTACCTTAAAACTTATGATTTGAAGGAAAAGTGCATTAATCGTTATTACTCAGCTTCTTCTATACCGACACATGTAGAATGGATCCTCGACAATAAATATACTATAATCGCAGAAAGTAATGGAACAATAGAAGTGTTTAACAACGATACCTCTCTTCTTAATTACAAAATAAACGTAACCGACGAATCTATTTCCTCTTTATCTAGTTTTAGAGATAAAATAGTATTTACTTCCTTAGATAAAACGGTCTACGTATACAATATTACCAAAAGAAGGGTAGAATTTCAACGGAGGTTTTCAACTATACCGACGGTTGCAGAATTTCACGATGAGGGTACAATATTGGTAGCAGACCATTTAGGTAATATTTATTTGATAGATTATTTAAACAATAAAGAAGTAAGATCCCTCAAAATTGATAATTATTCAATAATTAAATTAGTGATGGTAAATGATAATACACTAGCTTTTTCAATGAATGGAAATATTTATGTATTGGATAAAGACTTGAAGATAATAAATTCTTTTTCATTAGGTTTAACAATTAAAGAGGTCGCATTTTCACCATCGAATGAAAATTTTACTGTTTTGACTACGAATAATCAGATCATCCTTTTTGATTCTTCAACTTTAAAAATACTCCAAGAACTAAAGCTTGATAATTTTAATATAAAATCTCTTGAATGGAGTCATGACAAAAGCGATACACTTTACCTAAACGATGGAGTTAGTATATACTCTTTAAATGTCTATTCAAAATCAATTGAAAAATTATTGGAATTAAAAAAACCCGATGTTCTAAAAATTACAAGAAATAATAATCTTATTTATTACTTAACTTCCAACAGTGAAATAGGTATTTTTAATATTGATTCAGGAGTAGTTGAGACTCATTTTTCTTTTTCTGAAGAAGTAGTTGACTTTGAAATAACAAAAAATGGATATTTGATACTTTCAGAAAATTCTGGATACCTGTCGCTTTACGACCCTGAGGGTATATTAATAGAAAATAAGAAGATAAGTGATTTTAAATTAACCGCTTTGGAGATTTCCCCTTCGGAAAAGTTTTTAATTGCAGGGGGATGGGAGAATAATGTTTATATACTCACGCTACCTGATTTGAGTGTTTATAAGGAAGTTGAAAATCTTCATAGCAATTGGATAAAAGATATTTCTATTAATTACAACGAAACTAAGATAGCAGTGGCAAGCTTAGATAAAAAAGTAAGCATATCAGTTTTTCCCGACTTTGAAAATACAATTTACATCGAAGAATTCCCCTACATTATTTGGTCACTGGATTGGGCTAGTAATTCAAATTTTCTTTCTATGGGAGGATTTGAAGGGGCTTTACGACTGTGGGATGGAAGATTTAATCAATTATATAAAAGTTTTGAGATTATTACAGCTCCAATAAAGGCAATTGAATGGAGCCCTGATGATAATTACGTAGCCACTGCAACAACTGATGGAAATGTCTATATATGGAACAGTAAAAATGGAAACTTAGAATCAACTATGAATATTTCCAATGGTGAAATTGTTGATTTAACTTGGAGTAATGATGAAAGGTATTTGTATGCCTTGAGTAAAGGAAATTTATTGAGCCTTATAGATCTTCAGCAGAACAATATACCTTTGCAGAGTATTATTTTTGAAAAAGGCTATTCTGTTTCCTATAGAAAAAATGGAGAGTATACCACTAATATCCCTGAACAAGAAGAAAGCAAATTTTTCTACAAAAATAATCCTATAAGCCTTTTCGAAGCTGTAACCTTCGAAAGGAAAGAATTTATAAGCATTCCTATCTTAGAAGGACCTGTTATAAATGTACCCTCAGAATTTTTGATATCAGATAAAAACAACTCTTTGCTTCTTAGTGCTTTTGATAATAATCTTATTACCAAAGTTGAAATATTAGGCCAAACTTTTTTAGTTAACAGTCCATCTTATTATCTGTCAAGGGAGATAAATCCTGAAAAACTTGCATCAAATATGCTTGAAATATCTGCTTATGATGATGATGGAAATAAATCCATAAAATACGTTCATTTGAAGTTTGAGAATATATATCTTCAAGTATTCACTAATCAAGCAGAAATCACAAACGAGGAAGGAGAAATTATAGCGATTGCAAGTAGTGGAGACATCCTAAAATTAAAAGGAGTTTTAGGAGATACTTATAAAGTAGAATATATTGACAAAGAGGGATATATTAAAAAAGCATTTGTCGTGTTTTAAAAAAGCCCTCAAAGATGAGGGCTTTTTAATTTTATTATCTTATTAATTAAGCTTTTTGTGTTTTCTTACGTCTTTTTACCATACCTATAACAATTGGACTCGCAATATACAACGAAGAATAAGTCCCAATTACGACTCCCACAGTTAATCCGAAAGCAAATGAAGCTATTGACCTACCTCCCAAAAGGAACATCATAAAAACAACTAGGAATGTTGTCAAGGAAGTGTTCAATGACCTTACAATAACTTCGTTAATGCTTTTATTTGTTATACTTTCTATATCCATCCCACGATTTTTAGATCTGTTTTCCCTTATTCTATCATAAACAACGATAGTATCGTTTAGGGAATAACCTGCTAAAGTAAGAAATGCGGCTATTGCGGTTAAGTTCATTTCTATACCAAAGAGGGAATAAAATCCTAAGGTGATTATAACGTCATGAGCTAAAGCTAAAATCGCTCCCACACCGTAGGAAAATTGAAACCTGATGGTTATATAAGCTAGCAAAACTATCAGAGAAATAATTACAGCATACCAAGCATACGATCGTATCTCTCTAGCCGCATAACCTGAAACATCGTTGAATTGTTCAATATTTAAGCTCGAATCAGAAAAAGATTCTTCTAAACTATTTATGAACATTTGTTTTTCTTCCAACGTAGGGAAAGAATCTCTTACGGTAATTATGTAAAAGAATCGATCAGAAGCTCCTCCACCTGGGTTAGTTTGAATGATCTTAGCGGTAGCATACTCTGGATTTATCGTTTGTAAACCGTTTCTCAATTCATCAATTGTATAACTTTTATCAAAAGACACGATGATTTCACTACCACCAGAAAAATCAACACCTAAATTGAATCCTTTTACAAAAATCACTATTACAGAAAAAAGTATCAAAGCAATTGATAAATAAATGAAAAAACTCCTCTTACCAACAAAATCTATATTTGGCATTATTTAGTCCCCCCCTTTTCCACAACAATTCCTTTCACATACTTTTCAGGCTTCAAAAAGTGGGAAGTACTTTCTAATAGCAACCTACTAACCACCAAGTTAGTAAACATAGCACCTAAAACACCTATTATGAGTGTGACCGCAAAGCCTCTAATACTTCCACTTGTTACAAAGAATAAAACTAATCCTGCTAAAATAGTTGTTATATTGGCATCAAAAATAGTTGAAAAAACTTTATTAAATCCAAACTTTACTGCGGTTAAAGGGGGCCTTCCTATTCTAAGTTCCTCTTTTATTCTTTCGTATATAATAATGTTTCCATCTACTGTGGTACCAAAAGTTAAAATTATACCAGCAATACCTGGTAGAGTTAATATCGCTCCTGTCCAACTTAAAATTCCCATTAACAAAAATGTATTATATATTAGCGCAATATCAGCAATTACTCCCATCCATCTATAAAATATAATCATGTAAATCATTACTATTATAAGCCCAATGATTCCGGCGTTTATAATCGTAGTCACAATATCTCTTCCCAAAGTAGGACCAAGTGTCCTTTCTTGAAACTTAACCAAATCTACAGGTAAATTCCCAGATTTTATCAAAACAGCAATGTTTTGTGCTTCTTCCATACTTTCTATTCCGCTGATTTCGGCTCTTCCTTGTGATATCCTTTCTCTAACAACAGGTGCAATTATAACCTCGTCATCTAAAATGATCGCAATTCTTTCATTCACTAAATTAGCGGTTGCTAATTCAAATTTTTGTCTTCCTTCATTACTGAAATTCAAATTAACTACGAATCCTGCTCCTTGACTGTTTAGAGAAGCTACGGCATCAGTGACATCTAAACCGGTAATCTGAAATGGAGCATCTCCAAATTCGAAAACATTTTTTACCCTATACCAAAGGTTAGGGTTATTACTATCCTTAACGTAACTATACATTTCTATTTCTTCACCATTTATTTGTATAGTTCTATTTCTTGTAATTTCTGGAGTTGTTGTAGATTCCACAACTTCCAATACTTCTGCGAAGTAAAGTTTCCCCTTACTACCTATAAGTTCTTCAGCCCTTTGAGTATCTGATATACCTGGAATCTCAACACGAACTCTGCTTTCTCCACCGGAAACAACTTCGGAAACTATCGCCTCTGTGTAACCAGCGTTGTCCATTCTTCTCCTTAGAACTGTGATTACATTATCTACAACCTCAGAAGTATTGACACCTTCAGGTACATCAAAGCTATATTCTAAAAGCACCCCACCTTGAATATCCAGGCCTAAATTAATATTTGGGAAAAACCGTAGTATGCTTATATCATTCACATTACCCGATAAAGGTAGAATTAATCCTAATAGTGCAAAAACAAAAACTATTACAGTAAATAGTATTCGTATTCTTCGATTTCTCAACTATTTCACCCCCTGAACAAAATCAATGTTAAAGAACTATTTATCATCTTCAGTTTCAGTTTCAGTTTCTTCTGGCGTTGCTTCGGGTTTATCACTTTTAGAAAGAACCCCTGCAATGGCATTCTTTGTTATATCGATTTCTGTTTTGTCTGCCGTTGAAATTCTGATTCTCTCATTAGTTATAGATATTATCTTTCCTATGATTCCTGATGATGTAACAATTTTATCACCTTTTTTCAAAGAAGAAAGCATTTCCTTATGCTTCTTTTCTTGTCGCCTTTGTGGGAGGAACAACAAGACCCACATCAAGATTATGATTATTAAAAAAAACAACATTCCACTTAATCCACCACCACTTGCCGGGACCGCTTGTGCTTGTTCGACCGTGTTGGCAGCATCAGTAGCGCCTGCTGGGCCAAAGTTTATAAAATTTAATACTCTTTCTAACATAAATACACCTCCAAAATTATTCTTTAAAGAATTTTGTCGTTAAGCGTTTTTGTTATAATATAAGTTAATGCAAAAATTGCTTACTGTTAGATTGTATCATATTTTTCTTTTATGGTCAATGAATTCTTTACAACCAACTTGCCAAATAATTTTTGTTTATGTAATATTTCTTATATTTTATGTTATTATATATATGGTCATAAATTTTTTATGGTGACTTAAAATTGTATTAGGGGGGGTTTAGATGGATGAACCCGTATACGCAAAAATTATGGACGGAGACATAATCTTTTATTTTTCAAAGGGAAACACGCAAAAAGATCTTTTCGAACATTTTCAAAAAGAACTTGTTAAGATGAAAAGTTTTTTTAACATTGGGGATAGTTTTTACGTATATTTTGAAGACGGTTCTCAGCATAATTTATTAAATAGAATCGTAAAATTTGCTAACAGTCTTGAATTGAACGTTGCTGGAGCATATTTTGGAAAGCTTCCCGAAGGGAAAGTTGGAAACAAAGAGTTAACCCTTTCGAGTACCCAAATTTATAGAAAACATTTAAGATCCGGCCAAGTAATACAAAATCCTGGAGACATCATAGTCTTTGGAAATGTAAACCAAGGTGCAGAAGTGAACGCGGGTGGAAGTATTATAATATTTGGAAAGGTATTTGGAACCTTAAGAGCAGGAATTACCAACAAAAAAAACGCTTTCATTATAGCCTACGAATTGAATTCACCATTAGTAGAAATCGCGGGTATCCCTTTCTTCAACTATGAATGGCCAAAGTCACCTGTTTCAATAAGAATAGAAGAAAATAAAGCATTGGTTGAACCGGTTGAACTGTAAAAATATAGTGGAGCAAAGAGATATTAAATCAATTTTTTTTAATCTTTAAAACACTATTTATCCTGTGTCAAAACCAAAAAGGAGGTCACGAATGGATACTTCTACTTTACTAAAAAATTTATCCAATACTTTTGGGGTGTCTTCTTTTGAAAATTACACCTTTCCTTTGATTGAAGAAGAATTAAAAAACATCTCACCAGATATAAAATTAGAAAAAGTAGGAATAGGTAATTTAGTGGCAACTTATGGAAATGAGAGTCCCAAAATTGCCTTTTTCGCACATGTAGACGAAATTGGAATAGTTATATCAAAAATAATCGATGAACACTTCGCTCGTATTTCTCCCGTTGGTGGAGTCGATCCAAGAACCTTGGTAGGAAAAAGGGTTCTTTTTAAAACGAAAGATGCAGAAAAAATAGGTGTAATAGGGTTTTTAGCCCCTCACCTTCAAAAAAAGGAAGATAGAGAAAAATCTCCCTCCTTTGATGAGCTTTTCGTCGATTTTTCAATTTCAGGGGGAACAAGCAATATCAACGTTGGTGATATGGGCGTTATACAAGTCCAGGCTGTTGAACTTGAAAATGGAAAGATATCAAATAAATCTTTAGACAACAGAGTAGGTGCTGCGGTACTAATTAAGTCTTTGGAGTACCTACAAAATCTTAAATTTGAAGGACAATTGACTTTGTCTTTTAACAAAGGTGAGGAAGTGGGATTAGTTGGAGCACAAGGTAGCGCTCACCACCGAAAACCAGATTTTGCCATAGTAGTTGATGTAACTTTTGGCGAAAAACTACCAGAAAACTTTGAGCCTATCAAGCTTGGTGAAGGACCAGTTATAGGTATAGGTACCACCGTTACCAGAAGTATTTTCGAAGAACTAACAAAAACTGCAAAAAGTAACAATATCAAATACCAATTAGAAACTTTTACTAGAGGCAGTGGCACCGAAGCGGATGTAGTTCAAATATCTTCTTCCGGAGTAAAAACAGGTGTTGTTTCAGTTCCAATCCTTAACATGCATTCTCCCAACGAGGTTGTAGATGTAAAAGATGTGGAAGAAAGCGCAAAATTATTATCTTTCTTTGCTTTAAACACCAGCTTAACTTGGAAAGGAAGTAGAAATTTATGAGGAAATATTTAAAAGACTTAACTAATCTTGCCGGTATATCTTCAAGAGAAGAAAAAATAAGAGAGTACATCAAATCAAATGTTGCCAACAAGGTCGATGAAATTACCGAAGACAACATGGGAAACCTAATTTGTTTAATTAAAGGTAAAGATTCTTCCAAAAAATTAATGCTTGACGCACACATGGATGAAGTTGGCTTTATGATCACCAGAATAAATGAAGACGGTACTTTTGGCATATCTCCCGTTGGAGGAGTTGACCCAAGGGTAGTAAAAAGTCAGAGATTAAAAATCGAAGAAAAAATATCTGCTGTTGTCAATTCTACACCCATTCACTTAGAAAAAGAAACCGACAAAGTTGAACAGTATGAAAGTATAAGGATCTACGCTGGATTTTCCAACAAAGAGGAAGCATCTAAAAAGGTCCATTTGGGCGATATGGTTACATTTGATACTACTTATTATGAGGAAAATAGCTATGCTGTAGCCAAAGCCTTTGATGATAGGGTTGGATGTTCTATTATGATGGATATAATTGACTATTTTTTTGAGAACAACGAGAAACCTCTTTACGATACATACTTCAATTTTGCTACTCAGGAAGAAACGGGGTTGAGAGGTACAGGAACTGCAGCTTCAAAAATACAGCCAAATTTCGCTATCGTATTAGAAGGTACAACTGCTGGTGACAACCCTGAAAACACCCCGGATAAATGGGCAACCCATATCGGAAATGGGCCCGTCTTAACATTCATGCATAGCGGTTTAGTTCTCAACAAAGAAATCTTCGAAAAAATTGTAGATACTGCAAAGAAATTAGGTATTAAATTTCAATACAAAATGCGAACAGCAGGAGGAACAAACGCCGCCAGACTCGCAAAGACCCTTTATGGAATTCCAGCAGGGGTAATATCCGTTCCATGCCGATATATTCATTCTCCACAATCTATAATGAATTTACAAGATTATGAAAATACCTACCAATTGGTAAAACAATTAGTCGTTAATACACCATTTTAAGAGAGGTGGCAAAAAAATTGAAAGAGCTAATAAAAAATATTACGGAACTTTATGGACCAAGTGGAAGAGAAGATCAAGTGAGAGATTTCATAAAAGAACAGATCAAAGATCATGTGGATGATATTAAAACAGACAAGTTAGGAAATCTTATCGCCACAAAAAAAGGCAACTCTGGAAAAACCATATTATTTGACGCTCACATGGATGAAATAGGGGTTGTTGTTACACACATTTTAGACAAAGGCTTTTTAAAAGTAGAACAAGTCGGCGGTCAAAACCCTGTAAATTTGATCGGTTCCAGGTTGATTTTTAATGGAAGAATAGGGGTTGTTGGAGTTGAGGGAGAAAGTGAAAAAGAATTAAAAGATAATTATAAAAACTTATCTTTAGACAATATATTTGTTGACATAGGCGTATCTTCAAAAGAAGAAGCGGAAAAAATTGCCCCTATTGGCACTTTTGGAACCTTTGCGGAAGGTTTTGTCGATTATGGTAATTATTGTATGTCAAAAGCCATGGATGACAGGATTGGATGCGCTATTTTAATAGAAACTATCAAAAATATGAAAGATAATCAACACACAGTTTTATTTGCTTTTACTATCCAAGAAGAAGTAGGTTTAGTCGGATCTTTTGTTTCGGCTTATGATTACGAAGTCGACAGAGCAATAGCTATAGATGTCACGGATTCCTTGGATACTCCTAAGGCTCTTAAAAGAATGAGCATGGCTTTGGGAAAAGGACCTTGTATTAAAATAAAAGACAATCTTTCTGTAAGTGACAGAGAAGTTGTAGAATGGATAAAAAATGCTGCTTTGGCAAACAACATACCCTATCAGTTCGAGGTATTAACCTTCGGAGGAACAAATGCCGCGGGCTATCAAAGAACTAAATCTGGAATTCCTAGTGGTACTATTTCTATTCCTACTAGATACATACATTCACCTCACGAGATGTTATCCTATAGCGATGTTGAAAACACGGTGAAACTGTTGAATACGCTTAGTAAAACGAATTTTTAGAAGCTTATTTTTTACGTTTGAGGAGGAAAATCATGGTCAATGTAGCGTTAATAGCTCACGATAAAAAGAAGTTAGACCTTGCGCTCTTTGCCAAAGAATGGAAGGATGTATTTAAAAATTGCAAACTTTATGCTACAAAAACCACTGGAAAGATTTTAAAAGAAAAAGTGGGGTTAGAGATACAAACTTTTGAATCTGGACCATTGGGAGGAGACTTACAAATAGGCGCTCTAGCTGTCAGTGGGAAAATAGATTTTGTGATCTTTTTAAGGGATCCATTGACTGCCCAACCCCATGAACCTGATGTATCCGCTGTTTTACGGATTTGCGATGTACACAATATTCCACTTGCTACTAATTTAGCATCCGCTGAAGCAATAGTTCTCGAAATTCAAAAAAAGCTTAATAATTAATGTTTGTTATCTTGAAGATCAATTTGTTGATTACCCGTACTTAACGGTAGTACAACATTTGGCAATGCCGACTTCATTAAAATTTCGTTCAAATATATTCTAATATAGGGCCAAAGAACATCATCAACAAAATTTTTAAGGAAATACTTTTTGGCCCTTTTGTTTTTTGAAAAACTTTCGAAATCCATATCCGTTTCGAAAATTTCTCTGAAGGTTAGAACGTAGTAAGCTATCCTCTTTTTTTCTCCTTCTAAAAAAATTCTGTAAGTAACAATTAAGTTTAAGTCTCTATTTTTTTGTTCATATACATATCCTCTTTCGATCGCTATTTCAGTAATTTTTTCAACTACTTCTTTGCTTGTTCTCTCCAAAAATTCACTTTCCAAAAATATATTCTTTAGAATTATGTCTTTCAATAGGTTTATTTTTTTTTCATCATTTTTCATAAAACTCCTCCCACAGTTTATCAATTATTGTCTTTAGAAATTCTAAAACTTTATATATAACGGCTTTTTATAATTTTATGTGAAAGATTTTTTCAAAATTATCATTTGTAGAAAACTCATCTGTGTTTATCTCTTTATTATCTTTAAATTCAAAATACAATTTGATATTCCCCTCCAATACCTCTGCCAATCTTTGCAAAAACAAATATGTTGGATTGTAGTTCCCTTTTTCAAATTTAGAAATTATCGCCTGCGTTGTCCCCATCCTCTCAGCTAAATCTTTTTGTGTAATTCCCATTTGTAACCTTCTTTTTTTAATCTCATATACCAAGTCTAATAAAGCTTTCTTATCTATAGCTTCCCATTTCTTCTCATTTTCATTCAAAGTTTTCACCTCCAATCTCACTATATTTTATTATACAGCTTTTAGAAATTCTAAAACCTATTTTAAAGAGAATTTCTAGAATTCAAAAATTTTTAAACGTCCCCCCACAAGATTTTTGAAAACATACTATTAGCAAACTAATTATATTATAAAATATCTTAAAAGATTTTTAATTTTATATTTTTACTTAATTGTAACTTACTTATATTCTAAAAAGATTAAAAATGTGTTATAATATTTATCGCAATGATGAACAAAATAATTTACAATGAGAAGAAGGGAGTGAAACAGTGGAATTCTTCGAATATATTTCTAGTAGTTCAAGTATCATAATTAGAGAGTTTCTAAATCATTTGAAAATCATAGGTTTATCTTTACCTTTTTCTATAGGTATAGGAGTACCTACAGGAATTTTTATATCAAGGCATCCTAAAGCCGCAAACATAGTTATCTACATTGCCAGTATTCTGATGACTATCCCAAGTTTGGCCCTTTTTGGGATTATGGTTGTAATTTTGTCTCCTTTTGGAGCTGGCTTAGGGGTTACACCTGCCGTGATTGCTTTGATTATATACTCTTTACTTCCAATTATAAGAAATACATTAACAGCTATTCAAGCTCTTGACCCACAAATGATAGAGGCTGCTAAAGGAATGGGAATGACCGAATCTCAAATATTATTCAAAATCCGTTTACCTTTATCGATCCCTACTATAATGTCTGGGGTAAGAAATGCTGTAGTAATGGGAGTCGGCGTTGCTACTTTAGGATATTTTGTTGCTTCAGGAGGATTAGGATACTTTATTTTTGCTGGGTTAAGCAGGTCACGGTATCCAATGGTAATAACGGGGGTAATATTGGTCTCAATTTTGGGTGTTTTAGCTAATTATCTTTTACTAAAATTTGAGGATTTAATTACTCCAAAGGGTCTTAAAATTAAAGAATAAGATAAAAATCATAGGAGGAACATTAAAATGGCAATAAAATTAGTTGATCTCACAAAAAAGTATGGTGATTTTACCGCCGTTAATAATTTAAATATCGAATTTGAAGACAATAAATTAACTATTCTAATAGGTCCGTCTGGATGTGGAAAAACAACTACCTTAAAGATGATCAATCGTTTGATTGAAAGAACATCCGGCGATATCCTCTTCGATGGAAAATCGATTGACGATATAAATCCCATACAATTAAGAAGAAGTATAGGTTACGTAATACAAGAAATTGGATTATTCCCTCATATGACTGTATTCGATAACATTGCTGTAGTTCCAAGGCTTTTGAAATGGACTGAAGAAAAAATAAAAAAGCGGGTATACGATCTATTAGATTTAGTAAACCTTGATCCAGATGTTAACGCTTATAAGTTTCCAGCACAACTATCTGGAGGTCAAAGACAGAGAGTGGGAGTAGCAAGGGGACTTGCAGCCGATCCTGACATATTGCTCATGGATGAACCATTTGGTGCGATTGATCCTATAAATAGAGAAACATTACAAGATGCATTTCTTGAAATTCAAGAAAAGATCAAAAAGACTATTATATTTGTCACACATGACATAAGGGAAGCTATTAAATTGGGTGATAAAATAGCGATCTTCAAAGATGGTGAATTAGTACAGTACGATGATACACAAAATATTGTTCAAAACCCGAAAAACGATTTTGTTAAGGACATATTGGGGGAAGATAGCCAATTCAAAGCTTTGGAATTTGTTAAGGTTAGCGAAGGATTGTATAAAGACATTCAAGTCTTTAAAATTGATGAGGATCTTTCAAAGATTAAAAATACAGTACAGAGTAATTATCCTATCACCATTTTCGTTGATAAAAATAACAACTATAAAGGGTTTATAGAAACTAAAAGAATGAACAGAATTAATGATTCATCTAAATTGAAAAGTTCTTTGAAAAAAGATCACGTTACGGAAAAATCAAGCCTTTATGAAGCATTAAACAAAATACTAAGTTCTTCAAGTACAAATATCCCGGTGGTTACAGATAAGCAAAAGGTAATAGGGGTGATCAACTTAAAAGCTATATTTGAACAAATGTCAAATAAAGAAGAGGTATGAGGAGGATAATATGGAATTTTTTACATACGTTGCTGAAAATCTTGGCTATATAGGAATAAAGGCTATGGAACATCTTTATTTGTTCGCAAGTTCGTGGGCAATTGCTATCATTGTGGGAATGGCAATAGGAATCTATGTTACCCGCCCAGGAAGAGAGAAAAGTGGAAGAATAGCCCTTTCTATTACAGGAATAGCCCAAGCCGTACCAAGCATTGCTGTTATTGCCCTCGTTTTTTTATTCATGGGAATAGGTCCTGCCCCTGCGATTTTCGCTTTATTTCTATATAGTATAGTGCCTATAACTTTTAACACTGCATCTGGGCTTTTCGGCATCGATAAAGGCATGATTGAAGCAGCAAGAGGCATGGGAATGACTAACAGGGAAATCTTGTGGAAAGTAGAAATTCCAAACGCGATGCCAACTATTTTTTCAGGAATAAGAAATGCAGCCATAATAAATTTAGGAACAGCTACAATCGCATCTGCTATAGGAGCTGGAGGATTGGGAGAGTTAATTTTTATAGGTCTAGGGACTTTTAAATTCGAGATGATATTAGCTGGAGCTATTCCGGTATCCATAATGGCCGTTTTAATTGATTTCGTTCTTGCAATAATACAAAACAGAATGACTTCGGAAGGTATTAAGTTACAAAAGGAATAGTGAAAAAATTTTAAATGGAGGTGTTAACATTGAAAAAATTGGCAGTACTTATGTTAGTTGTAGCGTTTTCTTTAACTGCGCTATTTGGTGCAACTTTAACCGTAGGTGCAAAAAACTTCACAGAACAGTATGTCCTTGGAAATTTGGCTGCACTGCTACTTGAAGAGAACGGCTTTAACGTTGTTGAAAGGTTCGGCCTTAGTTCTCTCGTCGCTAGACAAGCTTTGACAACAGGACAGATCGATTTATATCCAGACTACACTGGAACCGCTTGGGTAACTTACCTAGAACAAGAAGAATTAATCACTGATCCAGACGAACTTTTAGAAAAAGTCAGAGAATTAGATGCCAAAAATGGTATTGTTTGGCTTGATAGAATAAACGCTAACAATACTTATGCCCTTGCTATCCGTCAAGAAGATTACGAAAAATATGGTTTCGAAACCCTCTCTGATTTAGTTGCTTACTGGAACGAACATCCAAAAGATTTTGTAGTAGGAGTTGGTTATGAATTCTATGAAAGACCTGATGGCTTCTTTGCCTTTGCTGACCACTATGGTTTAGATATTCCTGATTCCCAAGTGTCAACTATGCAAGATGGATTAACCTACGAAGCAATTGCAAATAATAAGATAGATATCGCTATGGTTTTTGCTACCGATCCAAAAATTTTAAGATACAACCTACATGTACTAGAAGACGACCGAAACTTCTGGCCTTATTACCATATCTCCTTTGCAGTTAGAAAAGACGTCCTAGATGAATACCCTGAAATTGAAGAAATTTTGAGACCTCTTACACTTTACCTAAACCAAGACATTTTAATAAGGCTGAACTACAGAGTAGATGTTGAGGGTGTTGAACCAGAAGTCGTTGCAAGAGATTATTTAGAAGGCTTAGGCTTGATAGATTAAACGGTCTTATTTCTAAACTAACAATAAGGGTGAAGAGGTGCTCTTCACCCTTATTATTTGAAAATTTGAAAGAGGGTCAAGTACATTTCAGTATTTAGAGAGAAAAAACTGTTAATAATAAAATTTAATTATGGAGGTGTTTTTGTGAAAAAAACGATCTTATTCTTGTTAATAATGATATTTACTTTAAGTACATTTTTTGGTGCAACTTTAACCGTAGGTGCAAAAAGTTTCACAGAACAGTATATCCTCGGAAATTTGGCTTCACTGCTACTTGAAGAGAACGGTTTTAACGTTGTTAAAAGATTTGGCCTTAATTCCTTCGTTGTGAGACAAGGTTTGACAACAGGACAGATCGATTTATATCCAGACTACACTGGAACCGCTTGGGTAACTTACTTAGGTCAAGAAGAATTGATCACGGATCCAGATGAACTTTTAGAAAAAGTCAGAGAATTAGATGCTGAAAATGGTGTTGTTTGGCTTGATAGAATAAACGCTAACAATACTTATGCCCTTGCTATTCGTCAAGAAGATTACGAGAAATATGGATTCGAAACCCTCTCTGAATTAGTTGCTTACTGGGACGAACATCCAAAAGAGTTTATGGTAGGAGTTGACTATGAATTTTATGAAAGACCTGATGGTTTCTTTGCCTTTGCTGACCACTATGATTTAGATATTCCTGATTCCCAAGTATCAACTATGCAAGTTGGATTAACTTACGAGGCAATTGCAAACAATAAAATAGATATCGCTATGGTTTTTGCTACCGATCCAAAAATTTTAAGATACAACCTACATGTGCTAGAAGACGACCAAAACTTCTGGCCTTATTACCATATCTCTTACGCAGTTAGAAAAGATGTACTTGATAAATATCCTGAAATTGAAGAAATTTTGAGGCCTCTTACACTTTACCTAAACCAAGACATTTTAATAAGGCTGAACTACAGAGTAGATGTTGAGGGTGTTGAACCAGAAGTCGTTGCGAGAGATTATTTAGAAGGTTTAGGTTTGATAGATTAAACGATCTAATATTCAAACTAACAATTGTTTGAAGTAAAAGGAGGATTAATTTTGGCAGGTATTGCCGGAACAACAGCTAAAGACAAGAAAATTGTTAATAAAATATTGAACAGGATTCAACACCGAGGTCCAAAATCAACATGGGTAGAAGAAGGAGAAAAAGCAACTATTGGTTGTTGCTTGCTTGCGTCTGAGGAAACAGCAAAAGCGCGGGTCTTTACAAAAAAAGGAAACGGTATTTCTGTTTTAGATGGGCATCTTTTTGACGAAGATAATTTACATCCTGAAGCGGCATCCTTAATACTCGAAAATTATAGAAAATTTGGAGAAAAATTTGCAAGCTATTTAGATGGTGATTTTGCTTTCGCAATCTATAACAGAAATGATCTTATTTTAGGCCGTGATCACATCGGTTCTCACCCGCTATATTATGGCTTTAATAATAATGAACTTTATTTTTCCTCGGAAGCAAAGGGTCTTGTTGGTATAGTTAAGGAGATCCAAGAACTAGAACCTGGACACATATTTTCATTAAAGGACGGCGTTCTACCTTATTCGACTTTCTTTGAAAGTGTCCCTTCTTTTAAAACACCGCAAGATGCTGCTAAAATACTGAAGGAATTATTAGAGAAGGCTGTTAAAAGAAATATGTCAGATGGTTTTGTGGATGGGGCTTTACTTAGCGGTGGATTGGATAGTAGTATTATTGCTTATACCGCTTCTAAATATCAAAATCCCATCCAAACCCTCACAATAGGGGTTTCTCAAAATGGCGACCTTCCACGGGCAACCGAAATGGCAGAATTTATTGGTTCTTCTCATTATTGGAGAATTTTTGATAAACAAAAAATTGAAAACATTCTCCCAATAGCTATTTATCATTTAGAATCTTTCGAAGAATCTTGTGTTCATGGAGCAGTGGCGCATTATTTGACAGCGGAATTTGCCCGGGAAAAGGGGGCAAATTGTTTGTTGTGCGGTGAAGGAGCAGATGAGCTTTTAGGTGGTTATCATGAACTAAAGCAAGCAGAGTCAAATCAAGAGATGGATAACTTTTTTGATGACTTAATGTCTAATGCCTACAGTACTGGTCTCCAAAGACTCGATAGATCCTTCTCAGCTCACGGAATCGAATACCGTACTCCTTTTCTTGATAGACGTGTCGTGAATTTTTGCAATCAAATACCAAATGAATGGAAAATCTATGGACCTGAAAAAATTGAAAAATGGATCTTAAGAAAAGCTTATGAAAATGATTTGCCTAGCAACATTGTAAATCGAAGAAAAGAACCCTTTGCTAATGGTAGCGGTGTATCTGATATCATAAAAGATATTTCACAACAGAAAGTCTCAGAATTTGAAAGAAGGCCAAGAACATTTCAAAATTTAGATATTGAATGGGAGTTTAAATCATCCGCTGAGTTTTATTATTACCGTTTATTTAAAGAATTCTTTCCGGATAAATCTTATGAACGTTTAGTAACCAGATTGAATCCTTTATTAAGATGATTAACAGGGAAGTTCTCCCTTAAATATGGTGGGAAGCTGGGATAAGGGAGCGAAGATCCATTCCTTAGAAGGGTGCGCAGCGGGGCTAAGGGGTGCTAAAACTGATTGAATGTAACCTACATTGATGGAGGTGTTAACTTTGAAAAAATTGACAATGCTTGTGTTTGTCGTTGTATTTTCTTTAACTGCGCTTTTTGGTGCAACTTTAACCGTAGGAGCTTCAAATTTCACGGAACAGTACATATTTGGTGAACTCATATCTGCTTTACTTGAAGAAAACGGTTTTAATATCGATAAAAGATTTGGTTTAAATACTTTAGTGAAAAGAACAGGAATGTTGAACGGACAAATAGATGTTACTCCAGATTACACAGGAACAGCGTGGACAACGTATTATCATAAAGAGGAATTGATTTATGATCCAATAGAATTATACAACCAAGTTAAAAGCATAGATAAAGAAAAAGGGTTAGTATGGTTAGATCTAACCAGTATAAACAACTCATATGCCTTGGCTATGAAAAGGGAAAGTGCAGAAAGTTTAGGTATCGATACCATATCTGAACTTGCCGAATATGTAAATGACCATCCTGGAGAATTAAAAATAGCAATTGATTATGAATTCTTCGAAGGCGCAATGAATATCTTCGAAATGGCAAAAGCTTACAACATGAACCTATCAAAAAATGATGTTAAAACTATGCAGTGGGGTTTAACCTATGAGTCTTTGAATCAAGGGGACGCTGATATAACAATGGTCTTTACTACCGATTCTCAGCTACTGAAATACGACTTAAAGGTTTTGGAAGACGATAAACATTTCTTCCCTTTTTATCATGTAGCTCTAGTTGTGAGAGAAGATACTTTAGAAAAATATCCTGAGATAGCAGAAATATTGAGACCTTTTGCTATGTACTTAAACCAAGATATAATCATAAGGTTAAATTATTTAGTAGATGTTGAAGGAAAGGAACCAGAGAAAGTTGCACAGAATTATCTTAAAGGTTTAGGTTTGATAGAATAATCTTCGGTCACCACATTAAAAGCCAGGAATCTCCTGGCTTTTCACTTTCTTAAAGAGTTCGACAATCTTGACCCAACAAATTGAATTATCTGAGTTAAGAAGATTAATATTGCCACATCGTATAGAAGAACATCCATTCTAAACCTTTGATATCCGTAATTTATCGCCATTGCACCAAGACCTCCGGCTCCCACAGCTCCTGCTATGGCCGTATAGGTTATTAAGTTTATAATCAACAAAGTAATATTTGAAACCATCTCTGGGGCAGTTTCGGGTAGTAATACTTTCAAGATAAACTGTCTGTTGGTCATACCCATAGATACAGATGTGTCTAATAATCCTTGTGAAAGATTGTTAAAAGAAGTTTCAGCCAATCTCGCCATAAAAGGAATCGCTGCTATAGACAATGGCACAATCGCTGCGGTTGAACCAATTATTGTTCCTGTTAATAATCTAGTTAAAGGGATTATCAAAATAATAAGGATGATAAAGGGTATTGATCTAAATATATTGACAATCCAATCTAAAACGGTATACCAAGATTTTGCAGCTTTCTTATCACTCTTAGACAACATGTAGAGTGCTATACCCAAAGGAATACCTAACAAAATGGCTATAAAACCAGAAACAAAAGTCATGTATAACGTTTCAAGAGTAGCAATAAATAGATCTTGGATCATTTATTTCAACACCTCAACTTTGTAAACATTTGCAGAGAGTTCTTCTAAAAACTTTTCCATTTCCTTCTGCGTAGAAATAACCTCAACTATTAAAGTCCCATACGGATTGTCTTTCAAATGTTCTATCTTACCGTAAAGTATATTCAATGTGATGTCATATTTTTTGGTAATATTATGTAAGATAGGTTCGTGTGTTTTTTCTCCCCAAAAAACTATCTTTATCAACCTATCGTTTTCTCCCTTAACCACCTCTTTTACCCTTTTCCAATCTATGTTTATTTCTTGATAAAATTCTTTATTCAGTTCATTTTCTTTTTCAATAAAAAACTCGTGAACTTTACCAAAAAAATCAACGGTTCCATTTTTTAAATAAACAACTTTATCACAAATCTTTTTAATCACATCCATCTCATGAGTAACAATCAAAATTGACTTTTTCATACTCTTATTGATTTCCAATATAAGATCTAAAATTCTCTGTGTTGTGCTTGGATCTAAAGATGATGTGGGTTCATCAAACAAAATAATATCAGGATTATTTATCAATGCCCTTGCTATAGCTGTTCTTTGCTTCTCTCCTCCCGATAACTGTGAAGGATAAGAATCCTTTTTATGAAGAAGGTTGACCTCTTCCAATAACTTATTAACACGAACTTCTATTTCTTTTTTAGGTACCTTTTCAATTTCAAGGGGAAGAGACACATTTTCATATACCGTTCTAGAACTCAACAAGTTGAAATGTTGGAATACTATACTAATCTTTTTTCTCACGTTTCTCAATTGGTTATTATTTAATTTTGTTAGATCTACTTTATCCAAGAAAATTTCCCCGGAAGTAGGAGGTTGGAGCAGGTTCATCGTTCTCAAAAGAGACGTTTTACCCGCTCCAGATAACCCTATAATCCCCAGAATTTCTCCATCTTCAACTGTAAAATTTACGTTTTTTAAGACATGATTTTTGTCATCATATATGAGATTAAGATTTTTTATTGTTAACAACTACGTTTCTCCTTTTGTATTATTTTATGAAAGTTCAAAATACAGGTACTACCGCACCATTATAATTTTCTAAAATAAATTTTCTAACCTTATCGGTTGTTAAAACTTCAACCAAAGCTTTTACTAGTTCATCGTCGACACGGCTTTCTTTTACAGCTATTACGTTGGCATATGGAGATTGAGCCCCTTCAAAGAATACCGCATCTTCCAATGGATTCAACCCAGCTTCTATAGCATAATTTGTGTTAATTATAGCCCCGACAACATTTTTATCTTCCTTATAAGTCCTAGGCAAATACGGTGCTTCAAGCTCTTTGAATACCAAACCGTATGGATTTTCAACAATATCCTTGATAGTTGCCACTAAAGGATCCTCTCTCTCCCTAAGCTTAATCACTCCATATTCTTGAAGAAGCAACAAAGATCTACCTTCGTTGGTAACATCGTTAGGAACTATGATTAAATCGCCTTTTTCAAAGTCATTTAAATCTTTTTTCAAATAAAACCCCATAGGTTCAACATGGATCTTAGCAGCAGATACCAAGTCTGGCAACTTGCGTTCCCTTTTAAAAGTTTCTAAATATGGCTCATGTTGAAAATAATTCGCATCTATAGAACCATCTTCCAAAGCCAAATTAGGTTGAACATAATCTGTAAAAATCACTATCTCCAGTTCGACACCCGTTTTTTCTTTGAAATCATCTTTTACGAACTCTAAGATCTCGGCATGGGGAACTGGAGTAGCTCCAACTTTGAAGGTATTACCACCAAGACCAAACAAAGCATACCCTTCCACGAAAAACAATGTTAAAAAAATAAATAAAGAAACCAAAACCTTTACTACACTCTTACTTCTTTTCATACTAAATCCCTCCCTCGTAATATATGTTTTAGTGCCCTGTCACCCCGTAACCCTTTTAAAATCATAATCTTATTCTTGAAAAAACTCTCTAATTAGAACTTTATATGAAAAACCTCTTCCGGTAGAATGGAAGAGGTTTATATTTTATGATTTTTATCCTCTCCTTATCTCCCAGAATTACTCTGCAGGATTTGGCACCATTGCATAATTTTGTTAAATTATGCAGGTTGCCGGGCTTCTTCGGGCCAGTCCCTCCGCCTCTCTCGATAAGGAATCAAAACTTATTAATTTAACCTATACTATCATATTTCTTTTTGAAAGTCAAGCCAATTTTATCTCTTTTGCCATCGCTTTTGCCAATTCACTTAATTTCTTAAAATCTTCCTCTTTTGCGGATAACCTTGCTTCAACGGGTTCAGCAACAAGCGGCCATTTCATTTGCTCATTATACTTGACTATAGTAGATACTCCGCCTCCGCTCCAACCATATGTACCAAAGATACCTAAAACATGATTTTTTATATTGGTATGAGCCAACCATTGAACTAACGATTCCATATAAGGAAAAAGACCTTGGTTATACGTTGAGCTTCCAAGTATTAGCCCCTTGTATCTCCAAATCTCGTTAATTATATAAGAAATATGCGTTTTTGATACATTCATTATTTTGATCTTTTTAATGCCTTCTTCAGCCAATTTTCTTGCAACATAATCTGCCATTTCTTCTGTATTACCATACATCGAACCGTAAGCTATTACAACACCTTCTTCGGTTTCGTATTTACTCCACTTATCATACAAAGAGTAAATTCTGTCTGGATTTTTTCTCCAAATTGGTCCATGTGTAGAAGCGATTATTTTTATATCTATATTAGCTTCATTTAATTTATTTAACGCCCTTTGTACCATAGGAGAGAACTTTCCGACGATATTAGAAAAATATCTTCTGATTTCATCTTCAAAGAAATCTATCTTTACTTCATCGTCAAATATTCCTCCATCTAAGGTCCCAAAGCCACCAAAGGCATCACCAGAGAACAGAATTTTATCTGTTTCATCATAGGTCACCATCGTTTCTGGCCAATGAACCATCGGAGTCAGATAAAACTTCAAATTATGCTTTCCTAAATTCAAAGATTCACCATCTTTTATCTCGTGAAAATTATCTTTAACCTTATAAAGGTTTTCTATAAATTGAAAAGTGGTTCTATTACCTACAATTTTTAAATTAGGAAATTCTTGCAGAAGTTCTGGAATAGCTCCAGAATGATCAGGCTCCATATGATTGATGATTAAATAATCAAGAGGTTTACCGTTTAAAAGATGCCTGATTTTATCAAAAAACTCAGTCACCTTCCATTCTTTAACCGTATCGATTAAAGCTGTTTTTTCATCTAAGATTAAATAAGAATTATAACTAACCCCTCTTTCAAGGGGCCATAAACCTTCAAAAAGCTTCGTGTCTCTGTCGTTTACCCCAACATAGTAAATACTATCGCTAATTTTTATGGAAACATTCATACTTTCATCCTCCTTTGAATTTTAAGTTTTAAAGTTAGCTTACTCAACTTCTCTAATATTTTGTCGTTCTGATTTTGATATAATCGAATGAGGTAGGAATCTTTTCCAGCCTTTTCTTCAAAATATATTTTATCACATAATCCAGCTCATTTTATGGTTGATTTTAACTAACTTTCACCTTACAAATCGTTAAATTGTTTGAAGTTCCTTTTTTTTCAAGGCAATATTATCAAAATAAAACAATTCAAAATTTTGTAAATTATTATCTTTTTTGTCGTGTTATAATACGAATAACAATTAATTCATAAAATATTCTATAAACACTGTGGGTGGGGAGCGGGGCGAAGGGGCGCTAAAGCAGACTAGATTTAACTTAGATTGATGCAGGTGTTTTAAAAATTTTTGAATTCTAAAAACTCTGTTTAAAGTAGCTTTTAGTGTTTCGAAGGACAATAAAATATTCTAAACAAAGAGGTGGACATTAGTACATGGAACAAATAACAAAACATCTTTCAGGAAAAAATATCTGTGAAGAAATAAAACCTGGAGCTTCATCATTAATTATATTTGGAGCCTCTGGGGATTTAACTTTTAGAAAATTGATCCCTTCTATATATACATTGTTCAAAAAGAACCTATTGCCTGAGGAATTTTTCTTGCTAGGAATAGCAAGATCTAATTTCTCAGATGAGGAATACCGTCAAGAAATTAAAAATAGATTATTGCAAGAAAACGAGGATAACTATATAATCTCAAAATTTATTGAAAAAGTCTTTTATACTTCGGGTTTCTACGATGATGATACCCTTTATTTGGAACTAAAAAATAAATTAAATTACTTGGATAAACTCTTCAACACCCAAGAAAATCATCTTTTTTATCTTTCAACCCCTCCAAATGTCTATTTAGAAATAATTAAACGTTTGGGGAAATTTAATTTGACCAAAGAAAGCGAAAATTCTTATTCAAGAATAATTATAGAAAAACCCTTTGGCAGTAATTTTAACACATCCAAAGAATTAGATGAAGAACTTCATAAGTATCTAAATGAAACCCAAATATACAGAATTGACCATTATCTTGGTAAAGAGACCGTTCAAAATATAATGATGCTTAGATTTGCAAACATTGTTTTTGAACCTATTTGGAATTATAAATACATAGACAACGTTCAGATTACCGTAGCTGAAACATTGGGTGTAGAACACAGGGCGGGATATTTTGAACAAGCTGGCTTATTAAGAGATATGTTCCAAAACCATATGATGCAACTTTTGACATTAGTAGCAATGGAACCACCAGCTTCCCTTGAAGATACAAGCGTTAGAGACGAAAAAACGAAACTATTGAAGACTATAAGGCCTTTTGAAAAAGATAAGATAGACGAATACTTTGTAAGAGGTCAATACATTGATGGAATGATAAATGGTAAAGAAGTTCCAGCTTATACAAAAGAAAAGAATGTTAATCCAGACTCCTTTGTAGAAACATTTGTAGCGGCTAAATTTTTAATTGATAATTGGAGATGGAGTGGGGTGCCTTTCTATTTAAGGGCAGGAAAAAGATTGAAAAGAAAGGTTACAGAAATCGCGATAATCTTTAAAGACGTTCCCCATTCGATATTTGCTAAAAACGATATAAACTTAGAGAAAAACGCTCTCATTCTAAATATCCAACCAGACGAGGGATTTTCACTAAAAATTCAAGCGAAACAACCTGGTTCCAAACTTTGTTTGAATACACTAACAATGGATTTCAATTACGATGAATTCTTCAAATTCAAAGGTCCTGATGCATATGAAAGACTTCTTTTGGACGCCATGTTGGGTGATCAAACACTTTTTGTAAGAAGCGACGCTATGGAAATTTCTTGGAAAATCTTCACCCCTGTTTTAGAAAAATGGGAAGAAGAAAAACACAATGGGCTGAGATTATACAAAGCTGGTACATGGGGACCAAAAGAATCTTTTGAATTATTAGCAAAAGACGATAGAAGTTGGCGTAACTTAGATTTTGAAAGCGAGGCTTTGTATGCAAGCAAAATTTTTTGATGATCCTCAAAAGTTCCACAATGAAGCCGTAAATTTAATTTACAACTTGTATGAAGAAAGCATAGAAAAAAACAAATTATTCACCATAATGCTTTCAGGTGGAAGAACACCACTTCCTGTTTATGAAAAATTGGCAACAGAGTACAAAGATAAAATAAATTGGGAGAAGGTCCATATTTTTTGGGGAGACGAAAGATACGTCGATCAAAAAAGTGACGATAGTAATTACAAATGGGCATACGACTTGCTAATAAGCAAGATTAATATTCCAACAAATAATGTACATAGGATAAAAACAGAACTCCCTATAGAAAAAGCGTCACAAGAGTACGAAAAAGAAATAATAAACTTTTTTGGAGTACAAAATCCCGTTTTTGATCTGATATTACTAGGAATAGGAGAAGATGGCCACACAGCATCTTTGTTCCCTTCAAGTGACAGTTTAAAAGAAAGCAAAAAGCTCTTCACTGTCACACCGCCTTCTGGAACACCTAAATTACCAAGAATTACAGCCACGTATAAATTGCTGAACAATGCGAACAATATCCTTTTTCTAAGTTCTTACAAAGGAAAAGAGAAGGTAATAGATGAAATCCTAAACAACCCCAAAACAGCAGAAGAAAAATATCCAGCAGCAAAAGTTAAAGTTAAGAATACTTATTTTTTCATAAAAATATAGGGACTGTTTAACAGTCCCTTTTAATTTAATAATTATGTGTTAAGAAATTATCTAAAATTCTCCCATCATTTAGAAAAAAATCTTAAAATTTCTTCATTTTTGTAAGTTTTTTGTAATTAAACATCCATTCGATTCTTTGGTATAATTATTAAAAAACTTTTAATGGATTCTTCAATGTCAGAAAGAGGGAGGGGAATTAGTAGTGTTCAACATCGCTGTCATTGTAAACACTGTAGCCGTTTTAATTGGGGGTACAGTGGGGACATTTATTGGAAATAAATTACCGGATAATTTGAGACTGATTTTATTTCAAAGTGTTGGTCTAACTACTTTTTTAATCGGAGTAGGGATGGGATTAGATGCGAGCAATTTGATAGTGGTTTTGGTATCTTTGGCACTGGGAGGAGTAATTGGAGAGTTATTGAGAATTGAAAAAGGTCTGGGAAAATTGGCAAACATCGTTGAAAGATCACAAGGAGAAACACCTTTTGTAAGGGGATTTATTACCGCCACTGTTCTTTTTGTTATAGGCCCTATGACGATAATTGGATGTCTAAATGCCGGTCTTTCGGGAGATAACTCTGTGATTTTCTTAAAATCTGTTCTGGATGGAATTTCTTCTATGGTCTTAGCCTCGGTTTATGGTGTGGGAGTTACATTTTCTGCTGTGAGTGTTTTCTTGATTCAAGGTTCTATAGTTAGTTTGGCTGGAATGCTTTCTTTCCTTTCGGATCCTTATTATTTAAATGATTTTACAGCCGTTGGAGGGGCAATGATAATTGCCATTGGAATAAGACTTTTAGAAATAAAAGATATAAAAGTAGGAAACTTCCTTCCTTCTTTGATAATTGTTGTTTTGATAAATTTTATTCTCACCTTTTTTGGCAGATTTTGACAAATTCCTACAAAATATGTTATAATGTTTAATAGATAGACTAACAAATGTTTTCTTCTTATTTAAACTACTATTTATATCTTTGCCGCCCATACTCATACTATATTTACCTATGTTTCTAATACTGATCAATTAAACAAAACTAATTATAAAACCTTTTTTGGAAGGTCTTTATTTTTATTACCTGTTAAAAACATGACTGAAAGGAGGAATCAAAATGCTTAGATTAGAAGATGCCTTATGGAAATTGGAAAAATACGAGGATGAATTGTTAACTAATACGATACTTTACAACCAACTCCCTTTAAAAAACCCCAACGAACAAAAAAATTTTTTAATAAACAGATTAAAAGAAATGAACTTACCAAATATTAGGGAAGATGATGAAGGGAACGTATATGTCTCATTTGTTAACGATGATACTTCCTCTACGGCACTTATTTTCACAACCGTAGATGAGATACGCGATCCCCTTATTGAAAGATTCGCCAGAGTATTAAAAGGAAAAATAGAAGGGTTAAAGATCGTTTCGTCTTCACTTAACGTTGCGGCTCTCTTAACTATGATAAAGTTTTTACACCTAGAAAAAGTAGATTTAAGAAAGAACGTATTTTTCCTCTTTCTTAACCAGGCAAGAAAAAATAAATTTTTGAGTTTAGGAGAGTTTTTACAGGAAAATATCAAAAGTTTGGACTATGCTATTAAAGTCAATGGTATCAATTTAGGAGATCTTGGGCATCGTTCTTTGGGAAAATATGTCTACAAATTAAAATTTTATTCCCGAGATTCAATACATAAGACTTCTAAATCTCCTTCAACCCTAGAAATATTGTACAGAATAACGTCCAATCTTAAAGAAAATGCCGATATGGAAGGGACATCTGCAAGTATCTTGAAACTCGACAAATTCGAAGACAACACAGAAGTAATATTGGAGATAAAAAGTGAAGGAGATCAGGACCTAGAAACTATAAGTGAAAATTTAAGATCCACCGTCACAGAATTAGCAGAAAGATACAATTTAAAGATAAAATTGAATCTACTTTCATACATACCGACCACTTTCATACCAAAAGACCATCCTTTGATCGAACAGATCAGAGATGTTCATAATCATTTAAAAATCAAGACTAAATTGGTTCCTTTAGACAAAGATGAGGCATTGATAATTAAATCAGGTATTCCAGCAGTTTCCCTAGGTATAGCGAAAGGCGAGATATTAGATGGCATAGAATACTTCGAAAGAGATGGTGTAATGAAAGGTTTGAATCAAATTTTGATGGTAGTTGATAACGTAACAACAGAAAACTTTGCTGAAGAAGAGATAGATCAGGACATTATAGGAGAAGAAAAAGATTAAATAGAAAGGAAGATCATAAATGAAGGATAATGTTTTAAAACGCTCTTTTCACCATTCGAAGTTTGAGAACATTAAAGAGCTCGTTAAATTAAAAGAAAAACAAGATATCAAGATATCCCTTGCCTTTCCTTCTTTAAACGAAGAAAAAACAATTGGCAAAGAGATACTCATTATGAAAACAGAACTTATGGAAAAATATCCATTATTGGATGAAATTGCTGTTATTGATTCTGGCTCAGAAGATGAAACGGTTTCTATAGCAAAAGAGTACGGTGCAAAAGTTTTTTACTCCAGTGATATTTTACCAGAATACGGTTTTTACAAAGGAAAAGGAGAAAATTTATGGAAAAGCCTATACGCACTTAATGGCGACATAATCGTATGGGTGGATTCAGATATAGAGAACATACATCCAAAATTCGTATACGGCTTAGTTGGCACCTTGTTGAATTATCCAGAAATAGGTTACGTCAAAGCCTTTTATGATAGACCCATTGTGGGAAAGTCGGCGATGCAACCAACAGGCGGAGGAAGGGTTACCGAATTGGTTGCAAGGCCTTTGTTTTCTTTGTTTTACCCCGAGTTATCAACGATAATTCAACCGTTAAGTGGTGAATACGCAGGAAGAAGGGAGATTTTAGAAAAGTTGCCATTTTTCGTTGGATACGGTGTGGAAATTGCTCATCTCATTGACATAGCTGAAAAATTTGGCACCGAGATAATAGCTCAAGTCGATCTTGAACTTCGAATACACGACAATCAACCCTTACACTCACTGAGTAAAATGGCTTTTGAACTCACTAAAGTAGTATTAAAAAGATTGGAAAAATATGGAAAATTGGATTTAAAAACTGAATTGACCGATAAACATATAATGATTCAAAAAAAAGAAAATGAAAAAATATTAGTTCCAACGGAGATACTAAGTGTTGAAAGACCCCCAATCATCACCATCCCAGAGTACAAAGAAAAGTTTTCAAAAGGGGAGAAGGTATGAAAAACCTTTACATCTTCCACTACCATTACATAAAAGGCGGAGTTTCGACCGTTGTCAGAAATATCGTAAAATCTCTAAAAGACGAATACAAAATTACTCTCTTTGGTTCAAAAAAAATGGGGATAGATGGTATAGAAGAAGTCTTATCTTACAAAAATGTAGATTTTATTGACTTTCCAGAACTCAGATATATATACTACGACAGCACCGATTATAAAACTTTTCTCGAACTCAAAGAATCGATAAAAACCAAATTGAATAACTATCACGATGAAAAGGCTATATACTGGGCTCATAATTATAATTTAGGAAAAAATCCCGCATTTACAGAAGCGTTTAAAGAATTTATCACAACAAAAAATATCCCCACAATTATTCAAATTCACGACTTCCCTGAATGTGCAAGATGGGAAAACTATTCTTTTATAAGAAAATTTATAAATTCTTCCATGTATCCCATAAAGAAAAATATACAGTATGCTACTATCAATTTCTCCGATTACAATAGACTTATAAAAAGCGGTATACCTTCAGAAAATACTTTTTATCTTCCAAACGCTGTTGAATTTGCTAAAAATAAAGATAAAATAAAAGACATTGACAAAGATGAGGTCATAAATAAACTAAAGAAATTGGGATATAACGTTGACCCCACAAATAAAAACATTTTGTATCCAACAAGGACGATAAGAAGAAAAAATATTTTAGAAGCGGTACTTATAAATCGCTTATATGGAAAGAGTAATCTCCTTGTCACATTACCAGCTAATTCTGATAAAGAAAGGCCCTACGAAAAAGTTGTAAAAGAAACTTTTGAATCTGAAAAAGTTAAGGGAGCTTGGGCCATTTCATCAAAAGATCCTTCACTTTTTCCATATATTCTGAATATTTCTGATCTTTTCTTTTCTTCTTCAGTATTAGAAGGATTTGGAATGATATATTTAGAATCTAAATTCAACGAAAAAAACTTTTTAACGAGAAAATTAGATGTGATAGAAGATTTCAAAAATATAAAAGAAATAAGTTATTACGATAGATTTTTGGTTAGTCTTTCTCCTAAAGAATTAAACAAAGTAAAAGAAAAATACGAAGAACAAATTAACAAGATACCTATCTCCGAAGAGAACAAAAATCATTTAAGGCAAGATTTAAGCAATAAATTCGATAAAGATTTAATTGATTTTTCATTTCTTCCCGTCGAACTTCAAAAGAAATTCTGTATAGAAGAAGAAACAAAACTTAATGATTTGAAAGAAATTAACAAAGAAATATTTGATAAAATAGAAATGTTGACTTCCACAAAGCACAGGGACCAAGGAATAAATTTGGAAGATTTCTCATTGAAGGCGTATAAAAGTAAAATATTTTTATTATTAGATAAAGTACAATCTAGAGGAGGCGCCCCGAAGGGGGTTCAAGGAAGTACAAAGGAAATAGAAGATACAATAATTGACGAAAATATTCTAAAATCCTTTCTAACAATAGATAATCTAAGATTACTCTTTTCTTATTGAACAGGATAAAAGAGCGAAGACTTCTTTATCCTTATGGGTAGAGAGCTGAGGAAAAGAATAAAGATTCTTTATCCTTATGGGTGGAAAGCAGGGTAAAGGAATAAAGATTTTCTATCCTTATGGGTGGGGAGCGGGGCGAAGGGGCGCTAACACAACTTAGGAGGCTATTCCCATGTATGACGATATAAAAAACATTCCGACAATTATAATTAACGGTATGTCCAAAGAACAAATCCTTAGGATAATGAAAACGATAAAAAATATGGAAAACTTACCTGAAAATATAATTTTTGCTTCCATTACTCCTACAAGTTCTCAATGGACAGTTGAAGAACTAATCAAAGAATTAAAGCAAGAGGATATAGAAATGAAAAAAGTAACAGAAAATCTCAAAAAAGGGGTATACGACAATTACAAAAAAGACAGCAAGTGAAGATAAAACTCTCATCGCTTATGTCGATGGAAGTTATGACGTAGAAACAAAAATATACGGTAGCGGCATTGTATTTTTGCATGGTGAAGAAGAACATTTCTTCTTTTCTGGTAATAACCCAGAATATTCATCTAGCAGAAATGTTGCTGGAGAAATAAGTGCATCAATCTACGCAATGGAATACGCCAAAGAAAAAGGTTACGAAAAGATAATAATACACCATGATTACATCGGATTAGAGAAATGGTGTACTGGAGAATGGAAAACGAATAAAAAAATAACCATAGCCTATAAAAATTGCTATGATTATTTTAGTAAATTTTTAACAATACAATTCAATTGGGTAAGGGGACACTCAGGAGACCATTACAATACATTGGCAGATCAATTGGCGAAAAAGGCACTAGAAAGCAAAAATTTCCTTGATTTAATAACGAAATATCTCTATAAAACCGGTTTGAACTTCTAATTTTTTTAAAAAGCAGAAGGTTTCATGATGATTTTAAAAAAAGAAAATAAATTCTTCAAAAATCTTTATACTTTCTAAACCATTACCTCTTCAGATTGACTCATTACAAATTTTGTAATCTGGCTTTCTAACTCTAAAAAGCTTTTATCATATATATTTTTCTCTTCTTCCGAAAGATCTATATCAAAGACCTTTAATATTCTAGAAGGTCGTTGAGACAAAATAACTACTTTATTTCCCAGCATTAATGCCTCTTTTATGTCATGAGTAACCATCAATATTGAAAAATAATTTTTCTTCCACATCTTTTCCATATCTTTTATTATTGACAATTTAATATTTAGATCCAAAGATGTGAAAGGTTCGTCCATAAGCAAGATCTGTGGTTCAACTAATAAAGATCTGGCAATATTCACCCTTTGTTTCATACCTCCACTTAATTTAGAAGGTAAAAGAATTTCAAAACCTTCTAAACCCATCATACCGATAATTTGTTTAATTTTCTTTTCATCATCTAAAATTATTTTTAGGTTATCGTAAACCGTTCTCCAAGGCAATAATCGAGGCTCTTGAAAAACATAACCGATCTTATCGACAAAAGTTTCAACTTTTCCTTCACTTTGTCTTTCTAATCCTGAAACGATCCTAAAAAAAGTGGTTTTTCCACAACCTGAAGGTCCTAATAGAACAATTTTTTCTCCCTCTTTCAACTCAAGACTCCAGTTATCTATAACCAGAAGATCCCCAAATCTTTTGGTTAAACGATCCGCTTTTAGTACATTTCCCATCTTTCTAACATCCTTCTTGAAATAATTTTAAATACACGCTCTGTAGCTATACCTAATATAACGGCTACGATAGTAATGGCATAGATCCTAGGAACATCGACATACTGTCTTGCCCAAGCGAGTTCTACGCCCAATCCATTTCCACCAACTAGAAACTCTGTTACTAACACCACTTTCCATACATTCCCTATTGAAACTTCAACCGCTGCAATTACAAAAGGAACGATTGACGCTAAGTATACATGCCTAAATATCTTAGTTCTTGATACTTTGTATAAGTGTACCATCTCAAGCAATTTTCTGTCGATGTTCTTAATCCCAGAAGCTGTAGTAAAAACAGTACTAGGTAAAATGGCCATGGTGCTTATTAAAATAGGGCCACGCCATCCCACACCCCATAGAAATACAACAAAGGCAAGCCAAGAAACCACCGGTATAGCTTGTATCATCATCAGCATAGGCCTAAAAATTTCATAGATCGTATCGCTCATTCCCATTAAAAATCCCAAAATTATCCCGATAAAAGAAGAAATAAACAAAACAATCAGGGTCTTCCATACCGTGTTCCATAATGCCACATAAAACCTCGGTGTACTTAGCTGATTTATTAAATTGATCAAAACTTCATGAGGGAAAGGCAACACAAAAGAAGAACCTATTACAAAAGAAAAAAAGTACCAAAGTAAAACGATCAAAACGATCCCAAAAACGGTTTTCATTTGTAATAAAATCCTTCTGTCGGTAAAGTAGGCAACCCTTCTGGATAAAGTTCGTGCATCGTGATTAAAAAGTTGTCTACTTCTTCTTTACATTCCACAATAGGAATGTATTCAAAAACCAATCTATTCATCGCTTCTTTAAGTACTGGAACAGGGATAGTTAAATATTCGTTGGTTATTTTCAATGATTGATCTAAATTTGTATTAGCCCAATCAACACTTTCAGAAAAAGCGCTCTCGACTATTGAAACGATATCAGGTTCACTTTCCAAAATCTCTTTTTTAACAAAAAGTCCAGCTATGGGAAGACCATACTTTGAACCTGAGATTTTATTCCATTCATCTTGAAAGTCTAAAATTATTTCCCCTTCGGTCCCTGTTACAGCTAATGTGGCAAACGGTTCTGGTAAAGCGGCATATTCTACCTTACCTGCTTTAAACAGAGAAACTATCTCCTGTGGAGGAAGGTAGCTGAATTTTACATCTTTATCGGGGACCAAACCATTTCTCACCAAAAGATACCTCATCAAAATGTCGACGGTTTGACCTCGACCATGAGGAGAATAGACCTCATGACCTTTTAAACTTTTTACATCTTCAAAATCAACATCGCCACTTCCTACCAAATAAAATGCTTTCCACTCGTGAACACCTAACAATATTAACTCTAAACCTTGAGCATATAAATTTGCACCTACGGTTATAGGAAGCACGGCAAAATCTGCTTGATTGGATACCAGTAAGGCTACCGCTTCATTGGCATCCTTCCAAAGACTCACATTTATTTCTACCTCTTCTTCTATCGTATTCGCCATCAACCCTGTTACAGGAACAACGGTTGGACCTAAAGGATTAGTTATTGTAACAGAAAAGATCAAGAGTGTAAAGAAAAAAGAGACGATTAACAAAGTTAATTTTTTCATGGTTATTTTCCTCCTGTATCTCTCTAATTTAATAGCTTTAGAAACTCTAAACTTTGTATATAGACCTTTTTACCTCGCAGCCAGGAAGACCAACTTTAATCATTGTAACTCTTTTCCTTTTCATTGACAATAGTGAAGTCGGAAAAGGGACTCTGTTTTCTTTATTTTTGCCCATTGATAAATAATTAAGGGACAAAGGTCCGTATTAACTCCTTGCAAGATATGTTGTGTGCAACAATTCATGAGATTTCTCGCTTAATGGTTCTCCTAAAAATTCTTCGTATAAAATTTTGATAGCAGGGTTTTCATGAGATTTTCTTATTGGCAGGGATCTGTCTACTTCGTATATCGCTTGCATCCTTTTTAGAAGTATTTCGCTGTTTGTTGGGATAGGTTGACCACCGCCACCAATGCATCCACCTGGACATGCCATGAATTCCACAAAGTGATACTCTTTTTCACCACTTTTGATCATTTCTAAAACCTTTCGGGCGTTCCCTAAACCATTCACGACAGCAACTTTTAAATTTATTCCATCAATTTCTACCGTTGCTTCTTTTATTCCTTCAATGCCTCTAACAGCTTCAAAGTCCAATTTTTCTAATTCCTTACCGGTTATTACTTCGTATGCAGTTCTCAAAGCGGCTTCCATAACACCACCCGTTGCCCCAAAAATTGCGCCGGCACCAGAAGAGATACCTAAGGGTTCATCGTACTCCTCCGGTGGAACGTTCAGCAAATCTATACCAGCAAGTTTAAACATTTTTGCCAGTTCACGGGTAGTTAATACGTAATCGACATCGCCCTTAATTTCTGGTCTAACCCGTTCAAATTTCTTGGCGGTACATGGCATGACAGAAACGACAACCATATCTTCTTTTGAAATTCCCAATTTGTTTGCATAATATGTCTTGGCAATAGCTCCAAACATCTGTTGAGGTGATTTACATGATGAGAGGTTATCAATAAATTCGGGATAATTATGTTCTAAGAATTTAACCCATCCTGGGCTACAAGACGTGAATAAAGGAAGCTTCCCATTATTTTTGAATCTTTCAATGAATTCATTCGCTTCTTCCATTATTGTTAAGTCAGCAGCAAAGTTAGTATCGAAGACTTTATCAAATCCTAACAATCTTAATCCTGCCACCATTTGTTTTGTGGCAATTTTCCCTGGTTCTGCATCGAATTCTTCGGCTATTGCAACTCTAACGGCAGGAGCTGTTTGCACGATTACATATTTACTTTCGTCAGAGAGAGCAGTCCAAACTTGGTCCATTTGATAAACTTCATGTAAGGCTCCTGTGGGGCATTCTAAGATACATTGTCCACAATTTGTACAATCTACGTTCCCCATACCTTTGTCCATGAAAGTTGTGACGTATGTATCGGGCCCTCTGTTTGCAATCGTTAATATGTTAACCGACTGGACCTCTGAGCATTTTCTGACGCAACGGTTACAAACGATACATTTTTGAGGTTCTCTCACAACTGAATAACTGCTTCTATCTTCCGGTAAACCATTAGATATTGGAGGGACCCTTATTTCAGTTACACCTATTTCTTCAGCAACCTCTTTTATCTCACAGCTGCCGGATTTTGAACAAGTAAGGCAATTTAAGTTGCAGTTTATCCCATGAGAAGCTATTATCAATTCAATGATAGTTTTTCTTGTTTTTCTTACTCTTTGAGAATGAGTAAAGATTTCCATACCATCGGTAATTTTTGTTACACAAGCTGGTTTCAAGGTTCTTTCACCTTTTATTTCAACTGAGCAAAGTCTGCAACTTCCAAAAGGTTCAAGTTTTTCAGAATAACAAAGTGTAGGTATTTTTATGTGAGCTTTCTTTGTGGCATCTAAAATACTAATTTCATGATCAAATTCATATTCTCTGTTATTTATCTTTACTTTCATATTTCCACCTTCTTTGTGTAAAATTTCTCAAATATGGAAAGAATAAGGTTTAAAGAAGACTCTCCAAATCCACAACGTGCTGCAGAGCTTACGGCGTACTGTATATCAGAGATTATTTCTATTTCCCTTGAAGTTGGATATCCTCTTTTATATATATCCGATACGATTTTGTTTATATTCTTGTTTCCTTCTCTACATGGGAAACACGTTCCACATGTTTCGTCTCGGAAAAAGTCAGAGACATTTTTCACGATTTCCAAATAATTTCTTTGTGAAGAAACTACGATCATTCCACCAGATCCGATGTTACTCCCCATTTTTTGAAGATTTTCATAGGTGTAAGGTACATCTAATTCCTCTTCAGTTAATGCTTCAGTGGAAATTCCTCCTGGGATAACAAAACCAATTTTTTCTCCTTTAACTCCTCCTGCCAATTCTTGTACGATATCTTTAACTGTTAATTTTCCAAATTCTACTTCGTAAACGCCCGGTTTGTTGACGTCACCACTGATAGAGACTAATTTTGTGCCTCTACTTTTTTCTGTTCCCATTTCTGAATAAGGGTTGTTATCGTAACTCATTATTTCTGCTGCCGCGGCCAATGTTTCAACGTTATTGACAGCGGTCGGTTTACCATACAATCCCTCAAAAACTGGTAAGGGAGGTTTTATACGAGATTTTCCTCTGTCTCCTTCAATGGAATTGATTAAAGATGTTTCGTCCCCACATACGTAGGCGCCTGCACCTCTCACCAACTTCAAATCAAACGAGAAATCTGAGTTTAGAATATTTTCTCCCAATATATTTTTTTCATAAAGTTTTTCGATCGCTTTCTTAATGATTTTTATTGCCTCTACATATTCACCTCTAATGTAAATATAACCATATTTTGATCCAGTGGCATAACCACTGATTATTATACCTTCCAAAACTTTAAAGGGAAGATTTTCCATCAAAAATCTATCTTTGAAAGTTCCAGGTTCTCCTTCGTCTGCATTACATATAATAAATTTGGTGTCATTTTTAATTGAAAACACTGTTTCCCATTTTATACCTGTAGGAAAACCGGCTCCGCCTCTTCCTCTTAAACCACTTTCTTTTATTTTATTGATAACTTGTTGGGGTTCCAACTTCAAAGCATTCTTCAAGCCTGGAAAGTCGTATTCTTTCAAACTTTTGCCCAAGTCTTTTTTTAGAAAGATTCTTTCCATTTATTTCCCTCCTATTCCAGTGAATCGAGTATTTGAATTGCTTTGGTAACGGTTAGATGAGTGTAATACGTATCGTTAACCATCATAACAGGTCCTTCATCGCAATGTCCTAAACATTCAGCTACTTCTAAGGTGAATTTTTTGTCTTTTGTGGTTTCATTCTCTTCCACTTTGAGATAATCTTTCAAGGCTCTAACTAAGTCTGCGGACTCGTTTAATCTACATGAGACACTGTCACAGACACGTACGATGTATTTTCCCGTTGGTTCAAGATGAAACATAGAATAAAAACTGATCACTCCGTACAAACGAGCTTTAGGGATGTCTCTTTTTTGCGCGATTCTCAAGATATCCTCTTCAGAGATGAATCCATACGTTTCTTGAATATCATGGAGTTCTTCCAAGAGTTCTTTTTCATAATACTTTTCCATTCCATCTCCTCCTTCTAGTTTTGAAATACAAAAACTTTGAGGCATTTATTAACAGAATCTGGATTGTTAATATTTTCACTAAATTGATCCATTTTTAATATATTTATGTGAAAAAAACGCTAAAATAATATCAATATTATATACGCTGTTAAAAAAAGAATATGAGAAACCTAAGTCTCCATACCAATAGTTGCTTGAAAGCAATATTGTTAACGAAAAAACTAAATCTCAACCAAAGGAAACATATGAAAGTTTAAACATGGTAAAATTGAGAGAAGAAACACCCCAGAGGGGTTCAAGGAAATAAACATCCTTAAGAGGAGGAAGCCTGTCCTCGTGGATAAATTATACAACATTCAACTAACAAAAAGCAAATCAATTTCTAAGACATAAATACTATCTAACCATTACACTATTTCAACGACAATTAATTGTGATCTAACACGACTTTACCTATGAACTTAGTACCGGTCCTGTGCAAACAATGAAGATTGAATGTTTGTATATGGGAATAAATCTCACCTCCAAAACTCTTAGTACTATTTAAACCATTACCTCTTGAAAATTACAGCCCTATCAATTTCAATATAGTTTCCATTTCTGGTTCTACTGGATTGACCTTTGGTATCACTCTTATCGCGGTATCGGGATCCTTTAATCCATGTCCCGTGAGTACCGCAACAATTTTACTTCCTTTTTTTATCTTATCCAATTTGATCATTTTTTTAACGCCCGCTACCGAAGCTGCAGAAGCAGGTTCTGCAAACACACCTTCGAGTGATGCCAATTCTTTATACGTGTTCAATATCTCCTCGTCGGTGACAAAATTTATAAACCCTCCGGATTCTTTTGCGGCTTCTACGGCTTTCTCCCAATTGACCGGATTCCCTATTCTTATGGCGGTTGCTACAGTCTCTGGATTTTTTATGATCTGATTTTTTACGATAGCGGCTGAGCCTTCTGCTTCAAAACCGATCATCTTGGGTAACTTGTCTGTTTTGTGATCTTTAAAGTATTCTTTGAAACCTCTCCAATAAGCCGTGATGTTTCCTGCATTCCCCACTGGAATCGCCAATATATCTGGAGATTTACCACCTAATTGATCACATACCTCAAAAGCCGCACTTTTTTGACCTTCTATCCTATATGGATTAAGGGAGTTCACCAGGGTTATAGGGTAATTATCGGCGATCTTTCTCGTAATCTCTAAGGCGACGTCAAAATTACCTTTTATCGGTATAACTATAGCTCCATGCATTAGAGCCTGCGATAATTTTCCTAAGGCGATCTTTCCTTCAGGAATTATGACCGCTGTTTTTAACCCTGCCCTACTTCCATAAGCTGCAGCAGAGGCAGAAGTGTTGCCGGTAGAAGCACAGATTATAGCTTTATCACCATTCTGAACGGCTTTGGTTACAGCTAACGTCATTCCCCTGTCTTTAAAAGACCCCGTAGGATTAGCACCATCATATTTTAGATAAAGCTCAATATCCAAAATATTACTTATTTTTTCTGCGAATATCAAAGGAGTGTTCCCTTCTTGCAAAGTAATTATCTCTGTTTTCTCATCGATGGGCATGTACTCTTTATAAGCATTTATTATACCGGGCCAAAAACTAAAATTTCTCATCGAAATCCTCCACCCTTATTATATTTTTTATTTCTATCACATCATCTATTTCTTTCAATGAAGCAATGGCTCTTTTCAAGTTTTTCTCTTTGATTGGATGCGTCTGTAAAAATATTGGTACAACAGGATTAAGTCTTTGCTTTTGAATTACAGAAGCGATGCTAACTTCGTTATCTCCAAAAGCTTTAGCTATTTTTGCAAAAACACCGGGTTTGTCATTCACTCTCAATCTTATATAGAAGGAGTTTTCAATCTCATCTATCTCAATTAACTTCAAGCCGTTTAACCTTCCGATACTGTATTCGTTTTCAATATGGTATTTAATACTCTTGGCAGCTTCCATAATATCTGCAACAACCGCACTCGCAGTTGGCATTTCTCCGGCACCTTGTCCGTAAATCATTATATCTCCAACGGCGTCTCCGTGAATCTGTACGACGTTGTATACACCGTTGATTTTTGAAAGAGGGCTATTTTTAGAAATAAAAGTCGGATGTACCCTTATATCCAATATCTTGTCTTCATACCTTTTCCCAATAGCCAACAATTTGATAGTATATCCTAATTCCTCAGCTATTTCTATGTCTTCCCTTTCTATTCTATCAATCCCTTCTACATAGATTGAATTAACATCTATAAAACTTCCAAACGCTAATGAAGACAAAATACTTATTTTATATGTACTATCCAAACCACTTACATCAAAATATGGATCGCTCTCCGCATAACCTAGACTTTGCGCTTCTTTTAAAGCCTCTTCAAAATTAATAGATTTTTCTGTCATTTGAGTCAAAATGTAATTTGTGGTCCCGTTTAGAATTCCATAAATTCTTTCAATTTTATTTGCAATCATGGACTCTTTCAGAGTTTTAATTATAGGGATTCCTCCACCTACGCTTCCTTCATAATACACTTTGGCATTATTGTTCTTTGCTAGTTGAAATATTTCTCTACCATACTTGGCTAATATTAACTTATTGGCTGTTACAACATTTTTATGACGGTTGATAGCTTCTTTAATGTAATCTAATGTCGGTGTTTCTCCACCAATTAACTCCACCACGATCTGAATTTCAGGATCTTCTACGATCTCTTTATAATCTACAGTAAGCAATGAAGCATCCACACCGTACTTTCTCATTTTGTCCTTTTCTTTCACCAAGATCTTTTTGATCTGAATTTCCTCACCTAGTTTTCTTTCTATATCTTCTTTCTTGGTTTTGAGAATATTGTACACCCCACCGCCAACCGTACCGTACCCAAGAAGTCCGACTTTAATCATTGTATCTCCCTCCCTTTTCACTCATAATACCTAACCCCGGATGTTGATAGTTGAAAAAGTTATGAACTATTTTCTTGAGTTATAAAAGTGACTGTTTAAAACGTTTTTAATGGAATGAGTTCAATAATAATTTGGTTTTTCAACAATATTATCGACATACTTTTCAACTTTCAATGTTCAAAAGTTTTTTTCCACTAAGTTTGTCGATATCTTAGTCGAAAACAGAGTTGACAATCAAAGTTATCAACATAAAATTCGATAAAATACTTTAAAAATTTTTTTGAACATTTAAGTTGATAACGAGGTTCAAAATTTTTGGCACTTTTGAACTTAAACAAAATCTCATTAACAAAGAAAAACAGAACTTTTGAACTATCAACATTACACTATCTTCACTACTATCACATAATTAAATATAAAAACAACTTTATAAAAATTCAAACTGACTAACTTCAGATAAAGTTGGCATAGCACTCGCAGCCCCTTGTCTTGTAGCAACAATAGCAGCACATTTATTGGCAAAGTCTGCATATTCAACAAGTTTTTCTAAAGAAATCTTAAGAAAATCATTCTTAGATAAATTCTTCAATTTATACAAAATACCTGCCATAAAAGAATCTCCACAACCTACAGTTTCAGCAACCTTTACTTTATAACCAGGAACTCTTCTAATAATAGTATCTTTATAAACTAAAGAACCTTCACTTCCTAAAGTCACAAACAAAATAGAACCTTCTTTGATGGAAAGTGTGTTAATAGCTTCTTCAACATCTTTTTTTCCAGTTATATAAAACAAATCATCATCGCTCATCTTCAATATATCAACCTTTTTAATTATATTCTTTATAAGACTGTTGTAACTTTCCCTATTTTTCAACAAAGACTTTCTAATGTTAGGATCAAAAGAAGTTACCAAATCACCAGAAACAAAATTGTCAAACAATCTAATCAAAGTACTCGATGTAGGTTCATCTATAAGAGCTATAGAACCAAAGTGAAAGATATTAAATTTTTCATAATCCAAATTCTCTACATCTTTTAATTTTAACTGTGTATCCGCTGCATTATCTCGATAAAACTCATACTCAGCCTTTCCTTGGACATCAACCGCTGCAAAAGCCAAACAAGTTTTCAACCCCTCAGCCGTAAAAGAATAGTCAGTATTCACTCCATTTTCTTTTAAATACTCAAAAAGAAATTTACCAAATTGATCTTGAGCTATCTTCGTTAAAAAAGAAACATTGGCGCCTAACTTTGCAAGACCTACAGCCACATTAAAAGGAGATCCTCCAGGTCGCTTTTCAAAAAGCTCACTTTCTCCAAGACCTTTGTTTGGAGATTTCGATATAAAATCAAAGAGAATTTCACCAGCACAGAGAATAGCCATATATTGCCTCCTATTCACCAACTATTTTTTCGATTTTTAGATAAATGTCTTCGCTAAGTTCCCAACTTCCCGCTTCAATATTTTCTAAAACATGTTTTTCATCTTTTGAACCAGCGATAACGGTAGATACTTGTTTGTGATGTAATAACCAATTTATAGCCATCTGAGACAAGGGCCTTCCAATTCTATTGGCTAATATCTTTAATTCTTCAACCTCTTCTACACTTTTGACAAAAAGCTCCCTATTTTTAAATATTTCATCCATAGCTCTAGGATCCTTCTTTGATGGTTCATAATCCTTGGAAATCTTTCCTGTCAGCAACCCTTTGGCAAGAGGGCTGTAGGGAATCACCGTTAAATCATACTTATCAACTACTGGAAACAGCTCCTTTTCAACGTCTCTAACCAATAAGTTGTAATAATTTTGTGTGGAAACAATATCCACATACTTTATCAACGTTTCTATTTGTTGCGCACTAAAGTTAGACACACCGATGTATCTAGCTTTTTTGCTATCTAAAATCTGTTGTAACGCCTCTGCAGTTTCTTCTAATGGAGTGTTGGGATCGGGCCAATGAATTTGATATAGATCAACATAATCACATTTTAGTCTTTTCAGAGAATCATCTATTTCCTTCAATACCCTTTCTTTTTTTAAATTATTCCTAATTCTTCCCTTTTGGTCCCATTCTAATCCGCATTTAGTAGCGATGTAAAGATCTTCTCTCTTTTTTCCTTTCAAAAATTCACCAACTATTTCTTCCGATTGACCTCGACCATATGCAGGGGCGGTATCAAAAAAGTTAACTCCATTGTCGTAAGCTAAGTTCAATATTTTAACGCCATTTTCCTTCTCAATTGGACCCCAATTTCCACCTAATTCCCAAGCTCCGTATCCTACAACAGATACGTTCATATCTGTCTTTCCAAACTTTTTGAATATCAAAAAAACCACTCCTTTTATAATTTGATTCTTAACTTCAAATACTTCAGATAACCCTTGTTATTATTATACCATATCGAAAAATTCATTAGTTTTTTCAAATAGATTCACAAATATGATAAAATTATGTATAAGCAAAAAAAATTAAAGGGAGTTCACCTATTTTGAAACCTAAAAGTGTTATTATAACTTTAATTTTTACTACTATCACCATTTTTGCTTTTTCGGAAAAACTTAATATCATTTTAGGCGAATATTACCCAGATGTGTACATAGATAATGGTAAATTAGAAGGCTTTGTGATTGATATTCTGAACGAAATAGAAAAAAACTCAGATTTAACCTTTGAAATAACGGTAAAAAATTGGACAGATGCATACGATACCTTTTTAAATGACGAAAATTACGACTTAATAGGACTAATAGCACCAACTCCAGAAAGAAAAGATACTTTAAAATTTTATAAAACCGTTATTTTTGTTGACTCATTCATAATGACGAGGTACGATAACGATTATACCTACGAAGAACTAAAAAATTATCCAGTCGGGGTTTTAGATGGTAGCTTTTTAATAGATGTTCTAAAAAACGAAGGATTTAAAGATATTAGAGTGTACCAAACAAATGAAAGTGTCATATCAGATCTGCTGAACGAAAAATTATCTTCTGCTGCTATAGAAGATGAAAGAATAGTTTCACACTATATCATAGCAAACAATTTAAAACCTGACATTCGATATGTGAAAGTATTTGATTCGACACCTCTAACCTTTGCCTCCAAAAAGAACAGTGAAAAAGAAGAAACCTTGCAGATATTTGAAAGTACCCTCAATAATGTTCTAAAAAGCGAAGGTTTTGATCTAATTAAAAATTTATGGGTTGGAATAAGTACATCTTTAAGTGTTGAACGTCAAAAAAGCATCAATAGAATGCTTATTACTTTTATAATAATTTTGATTGGTTTTGTTGTTACCTTGGTTTTCTTTTACTTTAGAAATAGAAAAATGGTTAACACCATACACAAGGCAAATATGAGACTAAGAAATTCTTATAAGGAAATTAGTGATCTTAGCCATAAAAATAAAGAATTGAGCGAAAAGCTTGTAAAGATGTATCAAATATTTTATTCTTTCATTGAAAGCGAAGATACAAAGACGATTTTGAATAATGCTATAGAAGGTTTAGTTAAATTGATACCAGAAGCCGAAGCAGGAAGCATAGGACTCATCACCGATCACCAATGGAAAATTTACGCCGCATATGGATTCAACAAAGAAATATACAATTTCACCATTCCTGTTGATAAAGTCATAAAAGTTGGGAAACATGTTCAAGAAGTTCATAATTTGGATTCATTTAATGAAGATCTTTCAATGGAAAATACCAATATATTAACCAAATCTGGTGCGACTAATTTGGCAAGTAGCTTAATTATGGACTTATACAGCAAAGAAAGATTTATAGGTAACATCTCGGTAAATTCAAAGGCAAATATGAAATTTTCTGATACCTCAAAAGAAGTAATGGAAATATTCGGAAGATTGATTGAAATTTATATGGATCTTAAATTTGAGGAAAGAGAGGCTATTGAGGCCTATAACTACTCTTTAAAAAAACTTAGTGATGTGGCAGAACGTTTTGATATGGAAACTTCTGAACATATGAACAGAATAGGCCAAATAAGTTACGAAATAGCTAAGAATTTAGGTTTAGATGAAAATTTTGCTCAAGAGATAAAAACATATGCATACTACCATGATATTGGGAAGATACTAGTTCCTATTGAAATTTTAAGAAAGAAAGGTTCTTTAAATGATTCAGAATGGGAAGTGATGAAAAAACATACCGAATATGGGGCAGATATAATCGGAAATGCAGAAATTTTTAAAGTTGCAAGAAACATCGCACTCTACCATCAAGAAAGATACGATGGAACGGGATACCCCTTTGGCTTGAAAGGGGAAGATATTCCGATTGAAGCCAGGATAGTCGCTGTGGCAGATGTGTACGATGCACTCAGAACTGAAAGGCCATATAAGAAAGCTTATTCTCATGAAGAAAGTATGAAAATATTATTAGAAGGAGATAACAAAACTTCTCCAGAACAGTTTGATCCTGAAGTATTAAAAGTATTTGTCAAAATAGCGGATAAATTTAAAAATACGTATTAATAAGATTACAAAAAAGTTAAACTACCAGAAAAAACGAGCAATTTGGAGGAAAACCGAGAAAAAACGAGATTTAGCCTTCTAATCGAAAATAATCGCTTTTAATCGACTATAATCGTCCATAATTGGATTTTTTGAATCTTGATACTTTTATTTATATGTGTTATGATACATATGAAACTTAGCACTCTTAATATTTGACTGCTAAAAAACAAAAATAAAAAATTGAAATAAAAAAGGGGGTATCATCACATGACAGTGAAACCATTAGGAAACAGGCTACTCATTAAACCCATTACCGAAGAAAGAAAGACTGAAGGTGGTATAGTACTACCAGATTCAGCAAAAGAAAAACCTCAAAAGGCAGAAGTTAAAGAAGTTGGGAAACTAGATGAAGATTATGATTTAAAAGCGGGAGACAAGGTAATCTTTTCTAAATATGCAGGAACTGAAATCAAGATAGATGATGAGGATTATATCATCATTGATGTGGAAGACGTACTAGCAAAAGTAGAAGACTAAAAAACAGGAGGTGTTGAGATAAGATGGCAAAAATGTTGAAATTTAATGAAGATGCAAGAAGAGCTTTAGAAAGAGGCGTTAATACAGTTGCAGATGCTGTTAAAATAACTTTGGGACCTAAAGGAAGAAACGTAGTTTTAGAAAAGAGTTGGGGATCTCCAACTATCACAAATGATGGTGTTTCCATTGCTAAAGAAATTGAATTGAAAGATAAATTTGAAGCACTTGGAGCAGAATTAGTTAAAGAAGTAGCTTCCAAAACAAATGACGTTGCGGGAGATGGAACAACTACCGCTACAGTTTTAGCCCAGGCTATGATTCAAGAGGGATTGAAAAATGTTGCAGCCGGTGCTAATCCAATATTGATGAGAAACGGTATCGCTAAGGCTACAGACAAAGCTGTAGAACAGATAAGGAATGCCAGCAGAAAGTTATCGAGCAAAGAAGACATTGCCCACGTTGCTTCTATATCTGCCAATAACGAAGAAATTGGAAATATTATTGCAGAAGCTATGGACAAAGTCGGAGAGGATGGAGTTATAACTGTCGAAGACTCTAAAACTCTTGAAACTTATGTAGAATTCACAGAAGGAATGCAATTCGATAGAGGATACATCTCTCCATATTTTGTAACAAATACAGAAAAAATGGAAGCAGAAATGAAAGAACCTTATATATTAATTACAGATAGAAAGATTTCAGCTGTAAAATCAATAGTTCCAATTTTAGAAAAAGTTGCTCAAGCTGGGAAACCGTTGGTAATAATTGCTGAAGATGTTGAGGGAGAAGCTCTTTCTACATTGGTTCTCAATAAGCTAAGAGGAACATTGGAATCAGTAGCTGTTAAAGCTCCTGGTTTTGGAGACAGAAGGAAAGAAATGCTAAGAGATATTGCAATTTTAACCGGTGGTACTGTAATATCCGAAGAAATTGGTCTCACCTTAGAAGATATTTCCATTAATGATCTTGGTCAAGCTGATTTGGTAAGAGTCGCAAAAGAAGATACTATCATTGTTGGAGGAAAAGGTGAACCTACAGCAATAAAAGAAAGAATAGCACAGATAAAAGCTCAAATTGAAAATACAAGTTCTGATTACGAGAAAGAGACATTACAAGAGAGATTAGCAAAATTATCTGGTGGAGTTGCAGTAATTAAAGCTGGAGCGGCTACAGAAACTGAGTTGAAAGAAAAGAAACATAGAATAGAAGATGCTTTATCTGCGACGAGAGCAGCTGTAGAAGAAGGGATCGTTGCAGGTGGAGGAGTAACGTTACTCAGAGCAAAGAAAGCTGTTGAGGAATTCGCAAACACATTATCAGGAGATGAAAAAATAGGTGCTCAATTAGTAGCCAAATCTTTAGACGCTCCTGTAAAACAGATAATCAGAAATGCCGGTTTAGAACCTGCTATAATTATTGAAAAAATAATTGAAAAAGATGATTCAAAATATGGATATGATGTTCTAAAAGAAAGATATGTAAATATGTTTGAATCTGGAATAATTGATCCAACCAAGGTTACAAGAAGTGCACTTCAAAATGCTGCATCGATTGCTTCCATGCTTCTAACAACGGAAGTTTTGGTAGCGGAAGAACCAAAAGAAGAAAAAGGTCCAGAAATGCCAGCAACACCAGATATGTACTAAATTTAGACAGTAGTAAAAAAAACGCCCTGAAAGGGGTTCAAGGATATAGGCGTGCCATTGAATATGGCACGTTTTTTTATGGTATAATAAAATAGTAAGTTTCACTAACAAAAAACGAGGTGAAAGATTTGGCAGTAGTTTCCATATTATCAGGTTTGATTAGTATGGTGATATCTATAAAATTGATAAAAAAAGTCCATTGGGCTATTCTTGTTGCAACAATTGTAACTGCGCTAGTTTCTTTGAATTTGAATTATATTGGTAGTAGTTTCCTAGAAACTATTACACAAAGCGATTTTTACGAAGTGATAGTTGTTATCTTTGGAATATATCTACTATCAGATACTATGAAGGCAAGTGGAAACTCACAAAAATTCGCCAAAAACATAAGAACATTATTCAATTCAAGACAGGCTGTCGGATTGATGCCTATGTTACTGGGATTACTCCCCATGCCAGGAGGCGCAATGTTCACTGCACCAATGGTTAAAGATATAGCAGATGAAAGCAACATTAATAGGGTTGAAGCTACGGCGATGAACTATTGGTTCAGACATAGTATGGAGTTCTTTTGGATACTGTATCCTGCTTTAATTTTAGAAAGCGCTCTTACAGGTATAAGTTTAACAAAATTATTACTAATACAACTTCCCATAGGATTATTTGCAATTATCGGAGGTTGGATATACTTCAAAAACGGTAAAATCAGTTTAAAAAAAGACAAAAAATTATGGAAAGAACTTTTTGAATCTATTCTTCCCATATTAATTATAATCATCGGGGTAATTGCTTCTTTACCTGGTTGGCTTGTTGTTTTAGCGGTATCTTTAATATATACCTTTTATCATAAAAACTACAAAGATCTTCTAAATATAAGATGGGAAACGGTGTTGTTGCTATTGTTCGTTTTTTGGTACAAAAATTTTGTAACTGTGTCAAATTTATCCAACGATTTTGTAGAAAATCTAACTACTTGGGGAGTAAGTCCATGGTGGATAATAATGATCTCTCCGATTATTATAGGATTGATAACTGGAATAACCCAGGCAGGTTTTGCAGTTACAATGCCGATAGCTTTGTCGTTCGTTGAAGCGGGAGTTATTTCTTTGGTACCGGTTGCAATTACCACATATTTTTTCTCTGTATTGGGGGTTCTTCTATCACCTGTACATCTCTGTCTTTTACTTACATCAAAATATTTTGAAGTCGATATGTTTAGTGTTATAAAAAAAATAACAATACCCATTTTTTGTGCTATAATGGGTTATATTGTAGTAATGCTATTTTTCATCTTCTAATCAAAGGGTGGAGGAATTCACATGAGAAAACGTTTTATACTTTTCTTAATAGTGATCCTTGTTTTTTCAAGCACAATTACCGCTGAAGATACTGTAACTAAACAGAGTACCAACACGACTAAGTTCATTCTCAATTTAGATGATTTAAGCAGAAACCTAGTTCAGCATAATACTAATTCTTATTTAGATATAATTTCCAATTTTTTAACTACATATGATTATTACTTTCTTGTTGCAACACCAGTGGTGGGATACACAGTTGGTTATCTTACAAAAGATTACAGGCTAAAAAAGGTATCTGAAGATGCTATTATATCTTCCGTTATTAGTGGAGGAATAACCTTGCTAACAAAAATTGTCGTTGGTAGAGAAAGGCCATATGCTGAAGATGGTTCATTTTCATTCAAGCCATTCGCTCCCCTCACTCAAGGGGCAACTTATACTTCTTTTCCTTCAGGACATTCTGCCATTGCCTGGTCTGTATACACCCCATATGCGAAAGAGTACACTTGGTGGATTTATATTATACCAACAAGTATATCGCTTTCTCGCATCTATGAAGATGTGCATTGGCTCTCAGACGTAGTAGCTGGTTCTTTCCTGGGGTATTATACGGCATCTTACGTCTATTATTTTTAAATTAATTATTTTTGCTTTTTAGATAATCCTGATACTTCTTCCAATCATTCAAAAATCTTTCAAGACCTATATCCGTCATGGGATGTTTGAACATTTTCTCAAGCACTTCAAAGGGCATAGTAACAACATCTGCTCCAATCAAACCTGCTTCTAAAACATGCTGAGGATGTCTAACACTAGCCACGATAATTTTAGTTTCATATCCGTAATTGCTGAAGATAACTTCAATTTCTTCTACTATATCCATTCCAGTGTTTCCTATGTCATCCATTCTACCGATGAAAGGACTCACGTATGTAGCTCCTGCCTTGGCTGCAAGAAGAGCTTGTAAAGGGCTAAAAACTAAAGTCGCGTTGGTCTTTATACCTTCTTTGGATAAAGTTTTTATCGCTTTTATTCCATCGGGAATCAAAGGTATTTTAACAACCACAAATTCACTTAAATTTGCTATTTCTCTGGCTTCTTTTACCATTCCTTCGTAATCTGTGGATACCACTTCGGCACTTACTGGCCCTTCTACGGTTTCACAAATTTCCTTGATTCTTTCTTCAAATACTGCATTCTCTTTTGAAACCAACGTTGGATTCGTTGTCACACCGTCAACTATTCCCCAATCTACACCTTTTCTAATTTCCTCTATATTTGCGGTGTCTAAAAAAATCTCCATTTCTAAATTTCCCTCCCTGCTCTGATTTTTGTCATAACAATTATAGCATAATCAAGTCTTCAATTTCCTTAAGATTATTGTATTCCCACTTTTAACGAATAAGCCTTCTTTTTGCATCTGCGAAAATGCCCTCGATAAAGAAGGCCTTGTTACACCGAATAAATTGGCTAACTCTTCTAAAGTTAGAGGTATAGTTAACTCGTTGGATTTATTTTGCTGATTGTAAAGGTTTAAAAGATACATTGTGATTTTTTCTCTTATTGTATGAAAAGAGTTTACCCGTAATTTTGCAGTTACGAACTGAAACTTTTCCCCTATATCTTCAAGAAATGAAAGTAAAAGACCATTGTTACTTTGAAATAATCTTATTAAATCTTCTTTTTCAATATAAAGTATAGCAACATCTTTAACCGCTAAAACATCGACAGGTAGGAAATTATCTTTTGAAAATAACAAGGCAGAAGCTAAAATATCCGGAGATTTCATCCTTTCTACTTCTAAAATTTTCCCATTAAAATCAACCATTTCTGTGATAACTTCTCCTTCGATTAAGATTATTAATTTTTCAACTTTTTCCCCAGAAGTATAGATAAGGGAACCTTTTGAAAATTTTTTAATTGAATATCGAACATTACCAAAAATTTTCATCAATTCAGCTTTTGAAAAATTTTTAAATATCTTTAATTTACCTATCTTATCAATGTAGCTATCCATGATTCAATCACCTCAAAATTTAAAAAACAAAGTGCGTAACATTTGTTACTGACAAAATTACTCCGATTTAATTATACTTAAAATGAAAGGAAATTCAAAGTTTCTTCAATAAAGAAAGGTTTCAGTGGTAAAAAAATAAAATTTCAGATAGGAGGAAAGAAAAGATGGAGATGTTTTGTTATCAATGTCAGGAAACTTTAAGAAATGAGGCTTGTGTTGCTCAAGGTGTATGTGGAAAAAGTCCGGAAACTGCAAACTTGCAGGATCTATTGATTTACGTACTAAAAGGGATTTCCTATTGGGCTAATAAAGCAAGGGAATTGAACGTAGAAGATGAAAGTGTTGACCTTTTTGTTGCAGAAGGCTTGTTTGTAACAATAACGAATGTTAACTTTGATGAAGGAAGAATAGTTGAATACATAGATGAAGCACTAGATAAAAGAAGAATCATAGAAAATAAATTCAAAGAAGTTTATGAAAGAAAATACAACGAAAAATTTCAGGAAAAAGTACCTGATGCCGCAGTATGGAATCCGAAAGATAACAATGAAGACGAATACTTAAATAAAGCCGTTGAAGTAGGTGTTTTATCGGAATCAGACGAAGATATAAGATCGCTTAAGAATTTTCTTGTAATAGGTTTAAAGGGAGTGGCTGCCTACACCGATCATGCCTATATCTTAAAACACTCCAACGACGATATACTTGCATTCATCGAAAAGGCTTTGGCAGAAACCTTACGTGAAGATATCACCGTTGATGAATTAACGAATTTAGTGCTGAAAGTAGGCGAATATGGGGTAAACGCTATGGCTTTACTAGATGAGGCGAATACTTCTACCTTTGGAAATCCTGAAATAACCCAAGTTTACACAGGAACATACGAAACACCCGCTATTCTCGTCAGTGGCCATGATCTTTTAGATCTGTATGAAATTTTAGAACAAACTAAAGGTAAAGGAATCAAAGTATATACACATGGAGAAATGCTACCAGCAAACGCCTATCCAGGATTAAAAAAGTACGAACATTTAGCAGGAAATTTTGGAGGTTCTTGGTGGAAACAACAACAAGAGTTTGAAGATTTTGGTGGAGCTGTAGTAATGACAACGAATTGTATTCAAAAGCCAAGAAATTCCTACAAAGACAGAATTTTCACAACCGGACTTGTGGGATGGCCAGATGTTCAACATATACCAAATAGAAAAAAGGACGGTCAAAAGGATTTTACTCCCGTAATACAAAAAGCACTCGAAATTGGCCCCATCAAAAAAAGAGAGGGAAAAGCTATAACTATTGGATTTGCTCATGAACAGACAGCTCAAGTTGCTGATAAAATTGTCGAGGCAGTAAAATCTGGTAAAATAACCAAATTTTACGTCATGGGTGGTTGTGATGGAAGAAACAAAGATCGTGAATATTACACTAATTTTGCCAAAGATCTCCCAAAAAGTGCCGTTATTTTAACCGCAGGTTGTGCCAAGTACAGGTACAATATGCTAGATTTGGGGGATATTGATGGAATACCAAGGGTTATAGATGCAGGGCAATGTAATGATTCTTATTCATTAGTTTTAACCGCTTTAAAATTGAAAGAAGCATTCGATTTAAAGGATATAAACGAACTACCTATCGAATACAATATAGCTTGGTACGAACAGAAAGCTGTAACTGTTTTATTATCATTGTTGTATATGGGAGTAAAGGGAATAAGATTAGGTCCAACACTGCCTGCCTTTCTATCACCAAACGTTTTGGAGACGGTCGCAAAAACTTTTGATATAAAAACTATATAAATAATTTTATACGTATAAAAGGCGTCCAATCTTTGGCGCCTTTCTTTTTTTTAGTGGTTACAATTATAATTACTGATACAAATACAAGTTCCAAGAGGAATAAATATGATATAATATGAAAGGAAGGATTGCTAACTTTTTATAGGAGGGATAGAAGTGAATTTAAGTAATGCTCAATACTTAGAGATTTTAAACCATTCTCTTTCATCGGGGGGAGAGTATTCAGAAATCTTCTATGAAGATTTTTATGGTACCTCGATTGTTTACGATAACGGTAAAATTGAAAAAATAAATTTTTCAAGTACAAAAGGTGCAAGTATAAGGGTTGTATCAGCTGAAGAAACGATTTTTGCTCATACTAACGATCCCACATACGAGAATCTTATGAGTCTTGCCGAGACTTTGAGAAAGAACGCAAGCGAAAGGTTTGGCTCTAATAATATCGTAAAGGTTGAAGAATTGAAAGAGGCAGAAAAGAGGGATTTTGCCCCCTTTGAAATACCTTTTGACAATGTATCTGTAGAACAAAAAGTAGAAAAGGTTCTTAAAGGTGTAGAATTACTTAAGAATGCCGATAAACGCATCAAACAAATCACCGTTTCCTATGCGGATAGTAGTAGAAAGGTAAAAATAGTGAATTCAGAAGGGAAAATAGTTGAGGATATTAGAAATTATCCACGTTATGCTGCTATAATATTTGCACAGGACGAAGAAGGGAATTTGTTTAGAGGTTATTCCTCCGATGGAGCAAACATGGGATTTGAATTTTTTACAGATGAGATGATAGAAAAAGTAGCAAAAGACGCCGTCAGACAAGTAGTTTCACAAATAGAAGGAGTGGATGCTCCTGCAGGCGAATTCACGGTTGTTTTGTCTTCTGAAGCTGGAGGAACCATGATACATGAAGCATGTGGGCACGGTATGGAAGCAGACTTGGTACTTTCCGGTTCTGTGTACAGAGAAAAAGTTGGAAAGAAAATCGCTTCGGAAAAAATTACCGTTGTAGACGACGGAACAGATAAAAACAAAAGAGGGACCCTTAATTATGATGACGAGGGAACTCCTACCCAGAGGACCGTTTTAATTGAAAACGGTGTGTTAAAAGGATACATGCATTCAAAAATTACTGCCAAAAAATTCGGTGTTGAACCCACAGGTAACGGTAGAAGGGAATCTTATATGGTGTTACCCATCGTTAGGATGAGAAACACGATGATCTTACCAGGAGAAGATGATCCACAAGATATAATTAAATCTGTAAAATACGGTATATTTGTTAGAAAGATGGGTGGGGGACAAGTTGATGTAATAAGTGGTGATTTCCAATTCGGCGTTGATGAAGGTTATATTATAGAAAATGGTGAAATAAAACAATCGATCCGTGGTGCGAGCTTAGTTGGCAACGGATTAAAAGTCTTAGAAAGCATAGATATGGTTGGTAATGATTTGGGATATGGTGTTGGAACCTGTGGTAAAGACGGTCAAGGGGCTCCAGTTTCAGATGCTCAACCTACTATAAGAATACCGAAGTTAATTGTTGGTGGAATAGTAAAAGGGGGTAACAATTAATGACTAATATAAAATCAATTATAGAAAAATCCATGAAAGAGATAAAAAGTAAAGGGCTTAAAGGACAGATAAATGTATTTTCCACTGAAAGTAAGAATGCTTCTTTCAGTAATGGAAAGTTAGAGCAGTTAACCGAAGGAGAAAAAGGAGCAGCAGGTATCAAAGTTATTTCTCCCGATGGAAGAACAGCCACGTCGTCATCTAATATCTTAACAGAAGAAGGTATAATGCAAGCTGTTGAAAAAGCAATTGAAATGACTAAATATACAGAAGAAGATGAAGCAAACGACATATCAAATGACGAACAGTTTACATACATAGATTGGGCTTTTGATGCAGACACAAAGGATATGAATTTAGACGAGGTTATGAAATTAGCTCAAGAACTAGAAAAAAAGGCTAAGAGTGAAGATGAAAGGATAAAATTTGTCCGTGGTGCTGAGTATGAAGTTGCATTAACCAGGATTCATTTTGGGAATACGAATGGTCTTTACAAAAACGCTTTGTTTACAAACGCTGCCAGTTCGATTAGTTTAGCCGCAATTGAAGGAGAAGATTCCTCATTTGGTTTTGACTATCAATTATCTCAAAGCTACAGGCTTATAGACATAGACCGCATAGTGAAAAATTCTGTAGAAATGGCGGTGTCAGGTTTAAAATCAGAGGTTTTAAGTTCTGGTAGATATGATATTGTCATGAGTCCTTTCGCTTCTAGTATGTTCCTAGGTACATTGATAACTCCTTTATCGGGAGAAAATGTATACAAAGGTAAATCTTTTTTGAAAGATGAATTAGGTGAGAAAGTAGCCAATTCAGCGGTTACCCTCATACATGATCCTATGAATGGTTCTGCACCAATCATAGCCTCCTTTGACAATGAAGGAACCAATACCTCAAGATTCAACGTTATAGAAAATGGTGTCCTAAAAGGGTTCTTACATAATATATATTCTGCAAAAAAGTTGGGTGCAAAACCAACCGGCAACAGTTTTGCATCGGTGGAATCTCCAAATCCTTCCATTGGAACTATAAACCTTCATTTTATCGCTAACAAGACGAGAAAAGATATTTTGAATGTTCCGAAGGCTTTATATGTTACCAACATAATGGGTATGCATACCGCCGATCCGGTTTCTGGAAGATTCTCTGTCCAAATAAGTGGAAGATTAATTGAAAACGGAGAGTTTGTAAGAAGTTTTAGAGGGATGACCTTAGCTGGAACGCTGGAAGAGTTGTTGAATAATTTAGAATATATAGGCTCTGATTTCAAGTATTTAGGTCCAATTGCTGGTTCTACTATGTTGATAAGGGATTTAAGCGTGGGCGGTAAATAGAAGAAGAAGTCTAAAAAAGGAGTATAAGGCGTTTAATCGCTTTTAAAAGCGTTTAAACGCCTTTTTTTCGTCTTAATTGGGAATTATCTAGTTTGAGAAAGAAGGTATAATGTTGTAAGATATAATTGATAATGAAAAAAATTTCACACATTGTAGCAAATACACTGCAAGGAGGTTTTTAAATTGTATAAAGTAAGTGTTTGGGGTTTTGGAGCAATGGGGAGTGGTATAGCAAAAAATATATTAAGTAAGAAAAATCTAAAATTAGTTGGTGTTCACGATTTCAGGGAAGAATATATCGAAAAAGATGTTGGAGAGTTGTTGGGTTTAGGAAAAATTGGAATAAAAGTTTACCCTGATCCTATAACAATGGTTAAACAAACGGATCCAGATCTTGTTGTAATCGCTACTAACTCTTTTATCTCAGTGGTGAAGGATCAGATTATTTCTATATTAAAAGAAAACAAAAACGTAATTACCATTGCTGAAGAAATGGCTTTTCCTTTTTCAAAAAATCCAAAAGCTGCAAATGAAATTGACACCGTTGCGAAGGAACATAATGTATCGGTTTTAGGGACTGGTGTAAATCCAGGATTTGTCCTTGATACACTAATTATAACATTGACAGGAGTATGTTTGAATGTTCAGAGGATTAAAGCAGCCAGAATTAATGATCTTTCACCTTTTGGACCAACGGTTATGGAAACACAAGGTGTGGGAACAACACCAGAAGAATTTGAACAAGGAATAAAAAACGGAAAGATAGTAGGTCATATAGGGTTTGAACAGTCAATACATATGATAGCCAAGGCTTTAGGATGGGAAATTGATCGCATCGAACAAAAAAGAGAACCTATTATTTCTAATGTCATGAGGGAAACAAAGTATGTTAAGGTTCAACCAGGTATGGTAGCAGGGTGTAATCATACCGCAAAGGCATTTTACAAAAATGAACTGTTGATAGAACTTGAGCATCCTCAGCAAGTACTTCCTCATTTAGAAAACGTTCAAACAGGAGATTATATAACAATTCAGGGGGATCCTGATATTTCAATGGGTATAAATCCTGAAATACCAGGTGGCAAAGGCACAATTGCCATAGCCACCAATATGATTCCCTCTGTAGTTGAAGCTCGGCCTGGTCTGTTAACCATGGTGGATTTGCCAATACCAAGAGCTTTACTTGCAGAGGTTCACTGAAGGAGGTTAGATTTATGGAGATAAAAAAGGGTGCATGGGTTCAAATTCATTACATTGTTTTAAATCCTGAAGAAAGGGCTTCACATTTGCCGGAAGACACCAAAAAAGTACCTTTTGAAGTTAGAATAAAAGGTTTTTTGGAAGATGAAGAGGCTGAAATAGGCGATATCGTCACCATTAAAACCCCTATTGGAAGAATAGTTAAAGGAAAATTGGAAAAAGTTAATCCTAAATACGAGCATAACTTTGGGGAACCAATTCCCGAATTGTTAAAAATTAATAAAGATGATTTGTTGGCAGGTGAAAGAAATGGATAAATCTTACAAAGCGGTGATGGAAAGACAGATAGAGATCATTAAAAAATCTGTAGGACTTGATTACACAAAGTATGAAATAGAAGGCATCGCATTCGATTACGAAAAGATGATGAACGAGTCGGGATTTTCAATTGAAGAAACCGAAAAAATTCAAAAAGAAACGGGTGTTGGGAACACTCCCCTTGTTGAGCTAAAAAATATTAACAAATTGATTAAAAAATTGTCTGATAAAGGAAAAGGAGCTAGGATCTTTGTTAAGGATGAACAGACTAACCCATCAGGTTCTTTCAAAGATAGAAGGGCTTCTATAAGTGTATATATGGCAAAAAAATTAGGGTATGAAGGCGTTATAGCAGCAACAAGTGGTAATTATGGCGCTGCTGTAGCTTCTCAAGCAGCTAAAAGAGGTTTAAAATCTATTATAATTCAAGAATGTTTCGATTCTCGAGGCGTTGGTCAGCCAGAGATCTTGGAAAAAGAAAGGTCTTGCGCAGCTTATGGAAGTGAAGTTATCCAAGTTAGTGTAGGTCCAGAATTGTTTTATTATACCCTTCTTCTTCTTGAAGAAACAGGATTTTTTAACGCATCGCTTTACTCGCCTTTCGGCATTGCTGGAATAGAAACGTTAGGTTTGGAGATAGCGAATCAAACCAAAGAATTGACAGGGAAATTCCCCAATGTTGTTGTAAGCACACATGCCGGAGGAGGTTTAACCACCGGAACTGCAAGAGGATTAAAAAAAGCTGGGGCAGATTCAACCAAGATTGTTGGGGCAAGCGTTAATTTAAGAGGCTTGCATATGGCTTCTGATAAAGATTTCAATAGAAAATCTTTCACTACAGGACACACTGGATTCGGGATCCCGTTTGCGGTCTTTCCTGACAGATCCGATGTTCCAAGGAATGCGGCAAGGGTGTTGAGGTATATGGACAGATATGTTCTTGTAACTCAAGGAGAAGTATTCTATATGACTGAATTACTCGCAAAACTCGAAGGGCTACAAAGAGGACCTGCTGGTAATACCTCGCTGGTGGCAGCTTTTGCTTTGGCAAGGGAAATGAATGAGGATGAAATAATAGTTGTAAACGAAACAGAATACACAGGAGCAGGGAAGTTACCAAGTGCCCAACTCACTTTTGCCAAAGAAAATGGGATTCAAGTAATATCAGGCGATCCAATAAAAGATGATAAACCAGGGGAAAGAATCGTGATACCTGAAGATCCTTCACAAATAGGCTACATTGAAATTCCAATGTCTCAATTGAAAGAATCGTATGTAAACCAGCTTATAAAAAGACTTGGAAAAACTGATTTCACTCAAAAAGAAATTCAATTCATATCAGAGGAAATAAGGGAAGATGAAGATTCGGTAATAAACTTGATTAAAAAGGCAAAGGAGGAGTCTTTGTGAAAGAAAGAGCCGATGACTTTCAGGAAAGGTCAAAGAAACTTCAAAGTATGACTGATGAGGAATTAGACAATTATTTTTGGAATTTAGTTGGAAAGGTAGTAGATCCCTTAGTAAATTTGGCAGAAACACATACCTCTCCTTCTATAGAAAGATCTGTCTTGCTGAGAATGGGGTTTAATTCCCTTCAGGCAAAGGCGTTGGTTGATAAGATTGTACAAGAAAATTTATTATCAAAAGGAGCAGGGAATGTGGTCTACAAAATCGCAAAACAAAAAAATATAGGAATAATGGAAGCGGGAGAGGCACTATTAAACGGTCGTTTTTGGGATGATGTTGAGAATATCTTTAGAGGTGGTGATACAAATGAAACTTCAACCAAATGAAAAGATCAACATAGAAGAGATTTTAAACGATTTGGAACATTACACACCAAGAAGAAAGGGATGGACTTGGAGGAAAAAATTACCTGAAGGAACCAAAAAAAGCGATTTTAATTACTATGAGATAAGTGAGGATTTGAAAAACTCGATTCCTCTTCCTGCGGCCCATTACTTTGATAACCTAGACCCACAACCAGACACGGTGATAACATCGGAAATCGCTTCAGGAAGATTTGAGGAAGATGTTAGAAGAATGCGCATGGCTGCCTGGCACGGAGCAGATCATATTATGGTCATAAGAACACTTGGGCAAAGCCATATAGACGGTCTTATGGAAGGGACCCCTGAAGGTATTGGTGGGATACCGATAACGAGAAAACAGTTGAGGGCAACTAGAAAAGCGCTTGATCTAATTGAAGACGAAGTAGGTAGACCCATAAACTTTCACAGTTATGTTTCAGGTGTAGCAGGCCCTGAAATAGCTGTAATGTTTGCCGAAGAGGGGGTTAATGGAGCTCACCAAGATCCACAGTACAATATTTTGTACAGAGGTATCAATCCTATAAGATCTTTTGTGGATGCCGCTGTTGCAAAAAAAGTGATGGCTTGGGCGAATATACTCCAAATAGATGGTGCCCATAACGCGAACGCATCTGCTAAAAAAGCTAGAAACGTGATGCCGGAGCTTTTGGTCCAACATGCTATAAACTCGCTATTTTCATTAAAAGTAGGCATGAAAAAAGAAAATATCGCTTTATCAACCGTTCCCCCTGTAGTTTCCCCTTCTCCTGAGTTCAGAATCAACTTGGTCTATGCCGTTACATTGAGAGAACTGTTTAAAGGCTACAAGTTCAGAGCTCAAATGAACACAAGGTACATCGAATCTGATTTATTCGATGCCACAAGGATTCACGTTTTAAATACCCTCATTTCTCGGTTAACCTCTGCAGACATTCAATCAACTATTACTCCCGACGAAGGTAGAAATGTTCCATGGCACGTTAATTCTATTAGAGGTGTCGAAACGGCTAAACATACATTGATATCAGCGGATAATATTAAACAATACCTCAAAATCGATGAAGAACAAGTTAGAAAAGAAGTAAGAGAATTGAAGATGAGAGCTATATTGATGCTCGAAGAAATCATAGAAATGGGAGGATATTTTGAAGCATTGGAAAATGGCATGTTCGTAGATAACGGGTACTATCCTGAAAGAGCAGGAGACGGAATAGTCAGAAAAAAGAACGGAGAAATTGCGGCAGGCTCTGTTGTACCAAGGGATAAAGATTATATGGCACCCGTTTGTGAACATTTTGGGTACAACGCCTTACCTGAAGGATTAGATAAACCTTGTGATTTAATCGGTGGTTGTACCTTACATAATAGAGAAAAGATTCAATTTATTGACGAGTTAGATGAGAGTGATAATGTCGAAAAAAGATTGCAAGAAATAAAAGAATACAAAGAAAATAATCTTATAAAACCAGAAGTTGAATGGAGTTATGATGGTTGGATACAATTGGACATGACCATCCCTGAATCTGAAGAATACGCCAAAGCAGCGGCGGTTGAAATATGTAAAAAAATGGGACTCGAAGATATTCATGTTATTCATTCTGCCATTTTACATCCATCAGAAGGAACGTATCTCGAATTGAAGGCAAAGGTACCTTTCTTTGTTAAAAAGGATGAATTAGAGCTTCCCCAAAAGAACGAAGTGATGAGTGATGACGAGCTTTTTGAATTTTTTGGTAAACACAAGGTCAAAGTAGTAGCCGGAACGATAGGTAATGATGAGCACAACATTGGTATCAGAGAAATTCTGGATATAAAACATGGAGGTATAGAAAAATATGGAATAAGCTACGTTTACCTTGGTACTTCTGTGCCCCCAGAAAAAATCATAGATAGTGCGATAGAAGTTGGAGCCCAGGCGGTTTTAGCTTCTATGATTATTACTCATAACGAAGTTCATGTGGAAAATATGAAAAAATTACATGAAATTGCTGTAGAAAAAGGAGTTAGAGATAAATTATTACTTATCGTTGGAGGAACTCAGATAACCAATGATTTAGCGATCAATAATTACATGGACGCTGGCTTTGGAAGAGGTACCAAAGGGAATCACGTTGCCACATTTTTGGCTAAGAAACTAAAAGAAAGAGAGCAAAACGAATAATTTTTAATTAATTTATTCTTGCTTTAAATTTTTTTTTAGTGTAAAATTGAGATAGTGAAACCCTAATTCTTCCAAAGGGAGGAAAACTTGATGTCTTTTGAAATAGATACAAGGGTTTTAAAAAATGCTGTTCAATTAACCAGTAATGCTGTTTCAAGAAAAACAGCTAACCCTATTTTGAAAGGAATAAAATTGGCTGTAGAAGACGATGAGTTACACATTTATGCTACAGATTTGCAGACCGGTTTTCACAAATGGCTGAAGGTTAAAGATAGTGATGAAAACTTTTCTACAGTGGTGGAACAGACGATATTCTTGGAAATTCTATCAAATCTCACTTCTGAGACAATTACGATCACTTTGGATGGAGTTTTGAAGATTTCAGGTGGAAATTCTGTATTTCGATTACCTACCATGGATCCTGATGAGTTTCCTTCTCTTGCTTTTGACGTTACAGGGAGCTCAATTTCGCTAGATAGAACAGTTATTACTAATATGATTGATAAGGTAATTTTTTGTGCTTTAAAGGATTCTTCTTCCCTTTCACGCAATTTAAACGCCGTTTACTGGGACTTTAGGCAAGGAGGGTTTTTGAATTTAGTCGCCACGGATTCATATAGATTAGCCCTATCTGAAAGTAAGCTGGAAGATGACAATGTTCTTTCACCATTTCTTTTATCCTTAAAAAGTATGGATGAATTAAAAACGATACTTTCAGCAGCAAAGACAGAGAAGATAAAAGTAGTTCAAAGTGGTTCGCAAGTTCTCTTTGATTTTGAAGAAGATAATAACCAGCTGATTTTTAACGTTATAGATGCCGAGTTTCCTAATTATTTGGGTATAATTCCCCAGAGTTTTATAACAAAGATCAAGGCTAAAACCTCAGAATTTTTGGCTATTATGAAAAGGATGTCTATCACAGCTGGAAGTGAGGAATATACTTTATTAAATATTGAAGATGGAAGAATACAGTTTTATGCAAGTTCTCCCGATGTTGGCGAAGCAAAAGAAGAGATTGATGTTGAGCAAGAGGGAAGAAATCTTGAGATCGCTTATTCACCGAGATATTTCAGAGAAGCGTTAGAAAGAATAGAAACTGTGGAGTTTGAGTTCGATATATCCGATGAGGAAAAACCTACCATTTTAAAACCTATAGAAGACAACAGTTACATGTTTATAATAATGCCAAAAAGGAAAAGTTGAAGCATGTTAAAAATTGGTTTTGGTTATGATGTGCATCCTTTCGTTGAAAATAGAAGATTAATATTGGGTGGAGTTGTAATTAATCATCCAAAAGGTTATGGATTATTGGGCCATTCGGATGGAGACGTTTTTTTTCATGCGATAATTGATAGTTTATTAGGGATGTGCGGTTTGGGGTCGATAGGGGAGTACTTTCCTGAAAGTAAAGAATTTGAAAATATTAATAGCTCTATACTTTTAGAAAAGACTATGGATTTGATAAGTAAAAGGTATGTTGTTAAGATAAATAATATAGATGCGCTAATCATATCTAATAGTGTGAAAATTAGTCCTATATCTGATCAAATAAAAAATAATACCTCACGCATCTTAAATTTAGAAGTGAGCCGAATAAACTTAAAAGGCAAGAGTGGCAATGGTCTAGGAATAGGCGGAAAAGACGAAGGTATAGAAGTTTATTGTACAACGTTAGGTGAGGTAGATGAAATATAAGCTCGTTCATAGCTTCGATATGACTCCCAAAGATATGATCAAAATTCAGAGACAGTTGGCTAAAGAGGTTAAATTAAGTTATTTCTCTGATGTACCAAACTTAGTAAGCGGTGTTGATCTTTCCTTTCAACAAGACGAAGGATTAGCTGTAATTGTAACGATGGATTTTAAGAAATTATCGGTGATCGATGTAACATATGCCGTGGATAAGATTACCTTACCATATATACCAGGCCTTCTTGCTTTTAGAGAGCTTCCTATCTTTTTAAAGGCTTGGGAAAAACTTCAAATTGAACCTGATATTGTTTTTTTTGATGGTCAAGGCTATGCCCATCCTAGAAGGATGGGCATAGCTACACATGCGTCTTTTTTTATTGAAAAGCCTACTATAGGAATTGCTAAATCTAAGTTAATTGGTGAATACGAAGAACCCGGAAAGAAAAAAGGTGAATTCACATTTCTGTACCATAAAGATGAGAAAATAGGAATAGTGTTGAGAACAAGAGACAATGTGAAACCTGTATTTGTATCTCCTGGCAACTTGGTTGATTTCAAAAACGCTTTGGATTTTACTTATCATTTTGCCACAAAGTATAAAATTCCTGAGATAACTCGAAAGGCACACTTATACACTCAAAGTTTAAAGCAGAGGTGACGTTGTTGACCGAAAAGAACACGCGAAATTTTATATACATATCAATGATTCTATTTTCGATGGTCATGAATACTCTTGCTCCTCTTATGACTTCCATTCAAGAAAGATTTTCTGTTTCAATAACTATTTCTTCTTCATTACCGTTTATAAGTACCTTCGGTACCATGATATCCAACTTTATAGGCAGCTTTTTTATCGCCCAGATAGGCTATAAAAATTTCTTGATAGGTGCTTTAATTGTTCTAATTATGGGTTTGTTTTTATTTGTAACTGCATTTAGTTTCCCCATGGTAGTATTATCAGTTTTCTTGTTTGGAGTAGCCACAGGAGCCGCTTTTATGACTTTAACTTCCGCTTTTTCACATCTTGATAGAAAAATCCAAAATTTTGGATTTTTAAACGCGAGTTTTGGAATTGGGGGAATAATAGCACCCCTTTTGGTTAGCTTATTTTTAGTTGTGAACTTAGATTTTAGATTTGTGTATTTTATACACTTAATCTTAATTTCGTTACTTTTTATTTTTGTTTTAATTTATAAACCCATTCAAAACATAAAGTATGAAGCGATTAAATTTAAAGAAGCCACAGGTATAATAAGGAAAAAATTTGTTTATTTGTCATTGTTGATATTCTTATTCTATTCGGGAAGTGAAATAGGCATAATAACTTGGAGTGCAAACCTTTTCCATGATGTTTTTAATTATTCTAAGGAATTTTCATCTATAATTATAAGTTTATTTTGGGTTGTTTTTACCTTTGGTAGGGCAATTACGGAATTTTTAAACAGAAAATTAACAGAATTGGGTACCATTTTGTACTTCTCTATTTCTCTTATAATAAGTCTTGCGTTGTTACTGATATTTCAACACTTTATTTTCTTTCTTTTCGTTGGTTTTAGTTTATCTGCCATTTTTCCAAGTATTCAAAAATACTCCAACCAAAATCTCCCAAAGAGAATCTTAGGGATGTACAATGGGTTGGCTTTTGGTTCCACTGGGATTGGAGCTATGATAATCGCAACTTCCATGGGGGTAATTGGTGATATTAATTTTAATATCTCCTACGCCATTCCTTTTTTTACTTTTGCCATCATCATTTTTATCACCCAAAAATTGGGTAAGGAGAAATTAGATAATGGCAATTGAAATTAAAAAGCGTACCCAAAGGGGGGGAAGATGAAATATTCTAAGATAAAAACTGGCTGCATAGACGGTTTTAAAGTAGAAAATATCTTAGTAGAAATCGATGTAAACTCTCGTTCTACCCAACAGACATTCAAAATAGTAGGAATGCCTTCCACATCTGTTTTAGAAAGTGAGAAACGAGTTACCAGTGCCATTAGAAATACTGGGTTTACTATTCCTAACGGATCGATAGTTGCAAATCTTTCACCCACCTCTATGAGAAAAGACGGTTCACATTTTGACTTACCAATTGCTGTATCCTTGTTGGAAGCGTCTGGTCAGATAAAAGAATTAAGTGATGATTACTATATATTTGGTGAACTCGGTTTGAATGGAGAAGTTAGACCTGTTTCTGGGATATCTCTTTTTTTGATGTACATAAAAGAAAGAAATCAACAAGCAAAATTCATAATTCCACGCGGAAATCAGGGGGAAAGTAAATTTGTAGAAAAAAACGAAGTTATCGTTATAGATAATTTGAAAGATATCGAAAATATATCGCTGGGTATTTTGGATGAATACTCTCCAAAGTATGAGGATATTGTACAACCGTCTTACAACTTGGATTTTCGTGAAATCAAAGGTCAAATCTTTGCCAAAAGGGGTATAGAGATAGCAGCCAGTGGATTTCACAACGTCTTAATGAGAGGATCTCCCGGTTCGGGAAAAACAATGATAGCTAAAAGGGTTCCAACAATATTACCAGATATGACGAGGGAAGAAATCATCGAATCAACTATGATCTATTCAGTTGCTGGATATATGAACACGATAATCGATAAAAGGCCCTTCAGATCTCCTCACCACACAGCTTCAACGGCCTCAATAATAGGGGGAGGGGCCGTTCCGAAACCTGGTGAAATAAGCTTGGCTCACAATGGAGTATTATTCATGGATGAATTTCCCGAGTACCGTACGGATGTAATAGAGTCCCTAAGACAGCCTTTAGAAGACGGAGAAGTGACGGTAACAAGAGCAAAATCCGTTGCTAATTTTCCTGCAAGGTTCATGCTTATAGCCTCTCAAAATCCGTGTCCATGCGGATATTATGGAGATAAGGAGATTGAATGTACGTGTAGTTTGAACCAGATCTTAAATTACAACAGAAAAATATCAGGTCCTATATTGGATAGAATAGATATAAGAATAGATGTACCAAGGGTAAAAATTGACGAGCTCATGTCCAAGGAAGATGGAGAAAGCTCAGAAAAGATTAAAGAAAGAGTTTCAAAGGCTTCCCAAATACAGATAAAAAGGCAAAATAAATTGAATGGGAAACTTAGCAATAAAGAGCTGAAGAAATTTGCTGCTCTTACTGAAAAAGCGGAAGACTTTCTAAAACAAGCAGCTATCAATTTAAAATTAACTGCAAGATCGGTAAACAGGGTAGTTAGAATTTCGCGAACTATAGCTGACACTTTTGATTCAAGGAATGTGGAAATAAGTCATGTTTCGGAAGCCCTGAATTACAGAGGGAGAAAAATCATATGAGAAAAATATCTTCATTTTTTCTGTTACTTTTATTGGTATTAAGCGTAGTTTATGCTAATTCGCAAGAATTAATAACAATACCAGATATAGAAAACCTCGAAAAAGCAAAAGTTTCTTCTATATTCGATGGAGACACGATTAACACTTACCAGTACGCTGAAAGTATAAGATTGATTGGAATAGACACACCAGAGATCAAAGCTGGGAGTAAGCCCATTAGCGAGTATGGCTATAAGTCGTATCAATTTGTGAAAGATAGACTAATAAATGTTGCAAACAGGAACGTATATTTAGAGTTTGATGAGGATAAGTTTGACGATTATGGCAGAGTTTTGGCGTATGTTTATTATGAAGATGAAGAAGGTAACTTAGTATTATTAAACGAAGAAATATTAAAAAATGGATTAGCCCGACCGTTGTTTTATGAAGATACTTCAAAAAAGCAAGAAATATTTGTTAAAGCTTATATCCAAGCATATGAAGATAGAAAAGGCATCTTTGAAAAATATGATGATGAAAGTCTTGTCGTGGAATCTGATGCCTTAACCCAAAAGGATTTAGGTAGAATGCGGTGGGTGAAGGCCAAAGTAAAGGATGTTATAAAAGAAGGCGAAAATTATTACAAAATTATCTCTGAAGGCGAAGATTTTTACTATGGAATAAGAAAACAGGAGTTTGATGCCTTTTTTGACGGATACGATATCTATGATTTAGTTGGGGAAGAAGTTATGTTCTGGGGAGAAATATGGTTAGATCAAAGAACTGGGCAATACGAAATACTGGGAAGGGCTCCTTTTGAGATAAAAAGACTTTCGAATTAGCTGTAGTGGGAAGAGGGAGTTTATTTTAAAGATCGTATAACAGAATAATAGGGGGAAGGACATTATGGGTAAATATTTTAAAAAAATAGTAGGAGAAAAATGCTTTTTGTCACCAGTTAATCCTGATGATTTTGAAAAATACACGGAATGGTTAAATGACCCAGAAATATCAGAAAACATGATGGTAGAGGATAATATCATTTCTTTGCTAAAAGAAAAAGATATCTTGGAAAAAATGGCAAAAGGTAACGATGTATTTTTTGCCATCGTGGATTTAGAAACAGAAGAGCTGATAGGTAATTGTGGGTTGCATGACATTAATAGAATTAATCAATCGGGTGTCTTGGGGATTTTTATTGGCAATAGAGAATATCTGTCTAAAGGATATGGTACCGAAGCCATTAAATTATTGTTGAATTATGGATTCAACGTTTTAAACTTAAATAACATTATGTTAGAGGTTTTTGAATACAACAAAAGAGCCATAAGATCTTACCAAAAAGCAGGATTTAAAGAAATAGGTAGGCGAAGACAAGCAAAGTTTTTTAAAAACAATAGATACGATATAATATTTATGGACATTTTGAGAGAAGAATTTCTTGAAATGAAAGATGCGAAAGGAGTAATAGGGTGAAGGATTTAGATAATATCGAAAAATTTACCACGGGTGAAGAAATAGCTAATGCCGTTATACACGGTATAGGAGCATTGTTGAGTATAGCTGCTCTGGTGTTATTGGTAGTTTTTTCAGCGATTAACGGACAACCCTGGAGTATATTTAGTTCGGTTATATATGGTTCGTCCTTGATTATTCTTTATACATCTTCAACACTATATCACAGCTTTCAACTTCAAAAAATAAAAGATCTCTTTGAAATATTCGATCATTCGGCAATTTATATTTTAATAGCGGGTACTTACACACCTTTTGCACTAATTACGTTGAATGGAAGGTTAGGTTGGATTATATTTTCTGTAGTATGGGGTTTGGCAGCTATAGGCATTATTTTTAAAATATTTTTTGTTAAAAGGTTTAGGATTCTTTCAACTATTTTATACATAGCCATGGGATGGTTGGTTGTATTTGCTATGGAGCCTTTAGTTACAAACTTGGATTTCTGGGGAGTAGTTTGGTTGGTTATAGGAGGCATTCTTTACACAGTCGGGACCATATTTTACGTATGGAGAAAAATCCCATATCATCATGCTATATGGCATTTGATAGTGCTTGCAGGAAGTATATGCCACTTTTTCTCAGTGTTTTTTTATGTTATATGAGAAATCTCAAGAGTTTAAAACTCCGAGTGCCAAAGCGGCTAATTTCGATTGATCGTTGTCGGCTCTTGATACTAAAACTACAGGAGCTTTTGCTCCCACTACAATCCCTGCCACGTTTCCCCCTGAGAAATATACCGCAGATTTTCCTAACAAGTTCCCGGAATGGATATCTGGAACAATTAAAATATCTGCTTTACCTGCAACTTCACTGTTTATATTTTTAATCTTGGCAGCTTGTTCGCTTATAGCGTTATCAAGGGCAAGGGGACCATCGACAATACAGCCTTTTATTTGGCCTCTTTTGTTCATTTGGGTCAATATGGCGGCATCTATTGTTTCGGGCATATCGGGATTAACTACTTCAACTGCCGCTAATAGAGCTACTTTAGGAGTTTTTATTTCAAGATTTTTGGCTACTTCAATGGCGTTGTATATAATTTGAACCTTTTGCGTTAAATCTGGATGGATTATCATTCCACCATCGCTTATTAGAAGTAATCTATCCAAATAAGGTGTTTCCACTACCGCAACATGAGAAAGCAAATTTCCCGTTTTTAATCCCCAATCGTTGTTTAAAACAGCTTTTAACAATTCAGAGGTTTTTATCTTACCTTTCATGAGCAGATCAGCAGCCCCACTTGAAACGAGACGAACACCTTTTTCTGCTGCTTCCTGTGGATTTTCTGCCTCTATAATATCAAATTCCTTTCCAACAATTTCCAAATTTTTTTTAATTTCTTCTTTATTTCCAACCAAGACAGGGTTTGCAAAACCTTCTTCACTTGCTTTTGATAAAGCCTTCAAAGCTTCCAAATCTTCTGCACAGACAAGAACAACGTTCTTTGTTGGTTTGGACTTTGCTCTATTCAGCAGTTCGTCAAAGTTTTTCATGAAAACTTCCCCCTTTGTTGACTATATTAAGCATTTCTTTGTGAAGCTTCTTCAATTACAGGTCTTTTCCAGTTACCAAAAATTAGAAAACCTAAGGCTAATAAAAGGGCAGAGAAATTACTTATTATCATCGCTATGAAAACACCTATGTAACCGTGAGTCTCCGCAAAGAAAAAAACCAAGGGTACCCTTATTCCCCACAATCGAGTGATATCGATAATGGTCGACTGAATCGTATGCCCTGTACCTCTTAAAGTACCAAGAAAAACAGAAACTAAAGAGAAGAATGGAAGTGAGAAAGAAACATATCTAAAAAATTCCTCTCCTACTTTAATTACTTCAGGGTCATTTATGAAAAATTTTGTTATATTGTGTCCAAATAAAAACATAACCATTGAAGCACTTCCAACGATCAGTAAAGTTGCCAAAGAAGCTTTTTTAACGGTTTCTTCAGCCTTTTCAGGTTGATTAGCACCCACGTATTGACCTGTCATCGTAGCCGTTGCCAAGGATATTCCCATTGCGAACATCGTTATTAAATTGTTCATTCTATTTCCAATTCCATATCCACTAATAACAATAGGTCCAAATTGCGCTATAACTCCCATAATTATAGCAAATCCAATAGCTGTAAAAGATTCACCAATAGAAGAAGGTAAGCCAACCACTAACACTTTTTTTATAAGTTTAGGATCAGGAACAAAATCTTTGGTGTGTAATTTAAAACCCTCTTTACCTTTGAATAATACAATTAGGAATACAACGGACATTATAACTTGAGATAACATAGTTGCTAAAGCAGCACCAAAAACGCCTAAATTGAATTGAAAAATGAAAAGAGGATCAAGGGCCACATTCAACAATATTGATATACCGTTGTATTTCAAGGCTATAAATGAATTTCCCCATCCCCTAAATATACCCGCTACCGTTTGCATTAAAAAGCTGAAAGGCAAACTAAATGCCATTATTTTTAGATAGGTGTGACTGAGTTCAAATATATTTTCGTCTAATCGTAGAAGAGATAATAGTTGTTTGCTAAAGATCAAAACTATTGCCATAATGGATAACGCCACAAAAGTCATTACCAAAATGGTTTGCGCTGCCGATTTTTCAGCTCTTCTTTGATCACCGTATCCTGTATATTGAGCTATCAAAGAGGTTCCAGCGTAGGAAAAACCTGTGGCAAAAGATATAAAAACAAAGATCAGCGGCCAAATTACAGTAGGAACAGACAATTCCAAAGGACCCAATTTTCCCAAAAAATAAGCATCAGTTATATTATATATCGCTTGCATCATATTTGTCAAAATGATTGGCCAGGCTAAAGTAAACAAAGCTTTCCAAATGGATGTTTTTAAAACGTCAACTTTTCCTGTATCTTTGATTTTCATTTGCTATCACCTTTAATGTTAAAATTAATTCGTTATCCTTATCAATATTTTATCAGATTATTTGGGGTTTAGGTTAAAAATAAAGGTATATATTTTGAATTTAGTAGTGAAATATTATTAAGAAATAAATAAAAAAGCGTCCATAAAAAAGGACGCTCAAAATCTCAAAATAAAGATAAAGTTTTTATTTTTTTATGTTTACTAGTCTTAAACCAATTCTTCTTCTTGTTTTATCAATGTTTATTATTTCCACTTCCACGATATCGTTTATTTGTACAATATCCGTAGGATGAGCAACAAATTTTTCAGCAAGGTTTGACTTATGAATCAAGCCGTTTTCTTTTATTCCCAAATCCACAAAAGCACCAAAATCAGTAATATTTGTTATTTTACCTGATAATCTCATACTTTCTTTAAGATCTTCAAATTTTAGAATATCATCCATAAGTTGAGGTTGAGGCATTTCATCCCTTGGGTCTCTGCCAGGCTTTTGAAGTTCTTTAAGTATATCAATCAGTGTATATTCCCCAATTTCCAATTTTTCGGATATTGATTTAAGATTTTCTTTTTCGTTTAAAAGTTGCGAAACTTTTAATTTCAAGGGGTCCAATTTTTCTTTGATTTTTAAATCATCCAAGGTGTAGCCAAGTATATTTATTAATTTTTCTGCTGCTTCATAACTTTCTGGGTGTATTCCCGTCATTTCTAACGGGTTTTCCCCATCTATTATTCTCAAAAATCCTGCACTTTGTTCAAAGGCTTTTTCACCAAAGCCTTTTACGTTGAAGAGATCAACTCTTTTTTGGAATGAGCCATTCTTTTGGCGGTATTGGACAATTTTCTTTGCCAGGCTAATCGTTATTCCCGAAACGTATTCTAATAAAGAATATGAAGCTGTGTTTAAATTAACACCAACGAGGTTAACCACGCTTTCCACAGTTGCATCAAGCTTTTCTTTCAATTTTTTCTGATTTACATCGTGTTGATACTGCCCAACACCTATAGATTTTGGGTCAATTTTTACAAATTCTGCAAGAGGGTCCTGGATCCTTCTCCCTAAACTTATAGCTCCTCGGACAGTTACATCGTATTCTGGAAACTCTTCTTTTGCCAACTTAGAAGCAGAATAAACAGAAGCTCCAGATTCATCGACGAATATATACTTAAGATCCAAATTATTTTTCTTTATTAAGTCAACAACGAATTGTTGAGCTTCTCGTGAGGCGGTCCCGTTGCCTATAGCTATTAGATTTATATTATACTTTTGAATTAAACCCATCATAATTTTCTCTGAGTTTTCTACATCGTTTTGTGGAGGAACGGGGTATATCGTATCGTTAGCGAGAAAATTTCCCATTTCATCCAATGCTACAACTTTACATCCCGTTCTGAAACCAGGATCAATTGCTAGGATCCTTTTGTTTTTTAAAGGAGGTGTTAATAATAATTGTCTGAGGTTTTTGGCAAAGAGATCTATCGCTCCTTCTTCTGCCTTTTCTGTTAGGTTTTGTCTTATTTCTCTTTCTATTGATGGGTTTAACATATTTGTGAATCCATAGTTCAAACCTTTGGATATTATTTCATCACAGATCTCATTTCCTGTTTTGTATTTAGATTTTTCTTTATCAAGCCACTCGTCATCAATAATTAATTTTACATTTAATACTTTTTCTTTTTCGCCCCTGTTTAAAGCTAAGACCCTGTAATTTGGGATTTTTGAAATTTCTTGAGTGAATTCATGATACATATCATACTTAGTGGCTTCTTCGACAAATTCTTTCTTTTTTTCAGAGTGAATTTTGCCGAATTTTTCGTAATACTTTCTTAGACTTTCCCGATTGTCTTTGTCATGGGCAAAAGTTTGACCTATTATGTAGGAAATTCCTTCTACCACTTTGTCTATATTGTCGTATTCCTCAGATATAAATTCTTCTAATTCATCTAAAGATTTGATATTACCTAACAATACTTTGTTTGCTGCAGGTTCAAGACCAGCTTCTATAGCTTTGTCTGCATTGGTTTTCTTCCTTTTTTTGTAAGGAAGATATAGATCTTCCAATTCAGTCATTTTTTTGGTGTTGATGATCTTTTCTTTTAGTTCATCTGTTAATTTACCTTGCTCTTCGATGCTTTTTAAGACAGTTTTTTTGTAGTCTTCTAAGTTCTGATAATATTTAAATAATTCTTCTATTTGCCTAATCTTTTCTTCATCTAAATTACCTGTTCTTTCTTTTCGATACCTGCTGATAAAAGGTACAGTGTTTCCCTCATTTAATAATTCTATAGTGTTTTCAGTTTGAAATAGTTTTATGTTCAGATCTTCTGTTATTGTTTTGATTATATCCAATACTTTTACCTCCATGAAACAATTTATTTTACTAGCTTTAGAAAACCTAAATTTTCTCTAATTCACGATAGAAAATTTGTAAATTGTTGTTGAAGAATACACTTCTGAGGGTCTTAAAATTGTGGAAGGAAAGTTTTTCTGGTTTGGAGAGTTTGGAAAATGCTGTGTTTCCAAGGCTATTCCAGAATATTTTCCATAGTGTTTTCCTTCTTTTCCATAAGTATCAACAAAATTACCTGTATAAACTTGAATTCCAGGCTCTGTTGTGTATATCTTCATCACTCTTCCACTTGTGGGTTCAACCAACCTTGCGGCTAAGGATATTTTGCTATTTTCTTTGTTTAATACGAAATTATGATCTATTCCTTCTAACGGAGAATCTTTCAAATCTTTGAGTACCTCTCCAAGAATTTTTGGGACTGTAAAATCAAAGGGTGTGTTTTTGACACTTTTTATTTCTCCTGTGGGTATTAGCGTTTCATCTACAGGTGTATAATGATTAGCAAAAAGTTCTAACTGGTGATCAAAAATATTTCCTCTACCTTCTCCTGCTAAATTAAAATAACTGTGATTTGTCAAATTTATAATAGTGGTTTTATCAGTAGTTGCGGTATAAGAAATCTTTAATTCATTATCGTTGGTTAAGGTGTAAGTAACGCTTACACGTAAGTTCCCTGGATACCCTTCTTCACCATCATGGCTTAAACGTTTGAACCGAACAGAAGGACCTTCAACGGTTGTAAAAGCTGTCGCTTGAAATATCTGTTTTTGAAACCCCTTTATTCCCCCATGAAGATGGTTTGAATTATTGTTTTGAGCCAAGGTGTAATTTTTACCTTCAAGTGAGAATTGCCCGTTTTTTATTCTGTTTGCATGTCGTCCTATTGTAGCGCCAAAAAAAGGATTCTGTGGAGTGGGTTTTTCATAATCTGAAACGGTATCGAATCCTAAAATTATGTCTTCGAGTTCTCCTTTTTTGTCAGGTAAGTACAAAGAAACCAAAGTAGCACCATAATTGGTTACTTGTACTGTAACCCCGTTTTCGTTTCTTAATGTGAATAAAGTTACTGGAATGCCTTCTACTGTGTATCCCCATTGATTTTTTTCAATATGCTCTAAAATTGACACTCAATATCCCCCTTTTATTTTTTGAAAATTTCTTCTACCATCTGCTCTTTTGTGATTTTTAAGTATTCTGAAACATCTCTTAATATGCTATTTAACGTTCCTATTTTAAGAAATTTATGATCAGGTATGGTTATGTTATGCGAATACCCCATATAGTCAGAATTCAATCTTAAATGGCTTCCTGTCTTTCTTAAAATTTTATAATTATATTTTCCGAGTAGATCTGCTAATTCTTTCCCTGAGATATTTCTTGGAACTTTAGACATATGTGAATGTCTCTTCTTTTACAATATGCAACCTTATAATATTGGGAATATCTTCTTCTTTATCAAAGTGACATTTTATAGCATCTTTAATATTTTCTTTCAACTCATCTAAGGTCGATCCTTCTGTAAATATTGATTCTCCCAAAGCCCTAGCGTTATATCCGCTTTCCGGGTCTTCTTCTACTAAAAATATAATTTCTTTGACTTTCATTAGATTCATCCCCTTTATTTTCTGGTTTCTAGTAATATTATATCATACGGGAATAAATTGTCAGAAAGCCATCCATTCTTTCTTTTTATGTTTTTGAAGGGGAGAAAGAGAAGAGTTTATCAAAATTAGCAGTAATTTTTAATTGAAAAACGCCCACAAGTGGTTCTTAGGAAATTTGGAAATTTGAGGGGCATGGTAGTAAAATAGATATAAATATAAATTCTTAAAAGAGGTGATTTTTGTGAAGTCTTACCCTCCAGAGTTAAAGGCCAACGTTGTTAAAGAGCATGTCGAAAAAGGCGTTTCTTGTTCTCAACTTAGCAAAACTCACAACATCCCTGTCAGAAATATCCAAAAATGGGTTAAGAAGTTTAGAGATTCTGGTGAGAATTATTCTTGCTTTTTCAATGGCTCTTTCAATAAAAATTCCATCGTTTCTCGTGGTTCTAAGGTTCCTCCTGTGGTATACGAGAATTCCGGTGTCGATTTGGATGAGATTTCTCGGCTTTGTATGGAATACCCCGATCTCGCTCAGACTCTTCAGAGTTTGAAAGATTTGGTGATCGAAAAGGATATGGAGATCAGAGTTCTTAGAGAACAAGTTGAGTTTGTAAAAAAAAATTTGAATCAGAGAAAATGATGGAAAATAAACATGTTGATATTAAATCTACACCCATTTTGGATATCCTATATATCAATAGACTACATAGAGAGTACGGCGTTTCTCTTTCTTATCTTTTTGAAGCTTTCAACGTAAACTCCAGCACTTATCATTATAAAACGAGGTTCTTCTTGGATACCAGTTCTTTGTCAAAGAAAAAGCATACTAATTCTAAAACTCGAGGTTTTTGCTATACTGTGAATGGTGATAAGGTTCCAGATGAATTTGTAATTTCAGAATTAAAGCAAATCAAGGAACATCTCAATATGTATGTCTCAAAGCCTTATTTGAAAACTCTTGGTTCTACTAAGCTGTGTGAGTATTTTAAGGAAAAATATGGAATAATAATCAATCATAAAAAGATGAGACGTTTGAAACACGAAGTTGGTTTGGTTGGAAAATATACAAAACATTGAAATTTTCATACATTAATATCTTTATTTTTGAATAGGTAATAAGAAAAATAATATATTCCAAAAGATATTAGTAAAATTATTAATGAATTTACCCAAAAGATTTTTTCTTCTAAAACGGTTTCCATCAAAGGAATATAATTAAATATGCTGAAGTATTTTATCCAACTTGTTGCCTCTATAGTCTTTGCCATAGTATCTCCAAAATACATGAAAATTAGTATACTAAGCGAGATACCCAAGTTTGAAGAATTGTTTTGGGTGAGTATGCTTATTATTACAGAAATTGAAGAGAAAAATATTTGTACTGTGAGCGAATATATTCCAAAAGCCAACAATATTTCTGGATTATATTCATATTCCATAAAAATAGCGTACATAGAAACAACTGAAAGGGTAAAAATAATGTTTAAAAATAATATATTTATCATTATATTCGTGAATTTAGTTATGTATAAAGTTGATCTACTTATTGGTTTTACGCTCAAATATTCTATGGTTCCTTTTTCATATTCATCTGCAAAAACTTTCCCCACAAGCATCGCTGAAAAAACAGCTCCCAATAAATAAACAAAGCTCATACCTTCTGACCCGAATATGCCTTCTGGTTTAGTAAATATTTGTTCGCTAAAGTTGAAAGATTCGAGTAAAAATTTGGGCATATTATTAATTAGTTCTAATACATTATTAGACTGGGAAAGGATTTGATTACTCATAGGTATATACATACCGGTAAATAAAACAAACAACAGTGACCATAATATTGTATTTTTATATGTGAATTTAAGCTCTTTTTTTAATAAATTGAAGTTCATTCTTCATCACTCCTGTAATAATCGATAAATATTTCTTCGAGAGACGGTCTTTTAATTTCAATGTCTTCATATGAACATTTAGATAAAATTTCAAAAAAACTATTTAAATCATCATTTTTTACTAGATAAGTTATAAAAGAATCCGTCTGTTCTTCTATTTCAAAATCATTGAATTTATTTCTTTCTTTGAGTTTGTAGATCGTAATTGTTTTTTTTGATACTTTAGATATCTCTTCAATATCACTTTCTTTTATTATTTTTCCTTTTTTTACTATCCCTACTTTATCACAAATTTTTTCAACTTCCGATAAAATATGTGATGAAAAAAGAATTGTAGCGCCTCTTTCTTTTTCTTTTTCTAAAATATTATATAATTTATGCTGCAAAAGAGGGTCTAAACCGTTGGTAGGTTCATCAAAAATTATGTACTCGGGTCTGTGTACAATGGCTTGTATTATTCCAACTTTTTTCTTGTTTCCCATTGAAAGTTCTTTGAACTTTTTGTTTGTTTCAAGTTCTAATAGATCTATTAGCTCTTTTTCATATTTCTTATCAATATTTTTATAAAATCTATCGTTAAAATCAAAAAAATCTTTTACTCTCATATTTTCATAAAAATTGACTTCTCCAGGGAGGTATCCTATTTTATTTTTTATATGCTTCAAGTCGTGTGGGATGTTTTTATCCCCAATTGTAATTCGCCCTTCATCAATTGAAATCATACCCATCATAGCTCTTATAGTCGTTGTTTTCCCAGCACCATTAGGTCCTATAAGGCCGTATATTTCACCTTTTTTTATTTTAAAGCTAATGTCCTCTACTCCGAGGTATTTTCCATAGTATTTTTTGATATTCTCTACTTTGATCAAATCTGGGGCCTCCTACCTTGAATTAATTTTATATAATTGATGCAAATTTTAACAAAATTATGTTGCCAGAATATAGAGAATTATGTTTCTAGAATATAAAAATAGAGAAGGGAACGTTCCTTTGAAAATTAAGATTTTATATTGATCTTACTAATCGAAGAAGAAATTTAAAAATCGAAGATTCAAGAAATGGAGGGCGCTTTTTCAGAAATTATTTCAGTAATTCTTTTAGTTCTTCTATAGTTATTTCTAATAAATTGTCTCCTATGTAATCTATTGTCTTCTCATCCGCTTTTCTTATCTTGTCTTTTATCTCTTCAGTTAGTTGGTTACCAAATCTTTTGCTTAATATTCTAACTGCGAACTCTCTTTCGCCTTCAAGTTTGCCTTCAACTTTACCTTCCAATTTACCTTCGTTTCTCAACTTTTCGGCTATTGTCATAACTATCTCACCCCTTTCACTTTGTTTATATACTCTTCCCTTTCATAATTGTCTGAGAACCATAATAACGATCCTATTACCGCTTCTTTTTTAAAAACCTATCCATGATAAATAGGGAAAAACAAAAGCTTTGGGGACAGTTTTTTGGTTTATTAATTACTCATTTTATTTTTTATAAAATTTTGGTACATATGTTTAAAAAAATTAGTTCCCGCTAATAACAATAAATGTAAAACTAGGCATATCAGCTGCAAGAATGGGATTTTCAGGATTACTTACGTCTACTATCACCAAGCCATTCAAATAATTTGCCGCGTAAGCGTAATTATCTTTTACATAAACACCCACACCTTGTTCGACATCTGTTAAATAAAGATGCGACAGATGCTTTAGATTTAGTTGGATCACTTACATCGAATATGTCGGGCCCTTCTGTTCCTACGGCAACTATTATGTTTTCTAATTGTGCTAAATACAACGAAGCTAAAAGAATCGATAACCCCACCAATAAAAATATTTTTAGTTTTTTCATCTCTTCCAACCCTTTTTTTGAAAGATAGTTTTTTCGATTCTCTCACGAAAATGATGTTATTCTTTCTCTCAGTGAATCTCACATGATAAATCAGTCACTTGATACATTTAATCACATGGAATTTGTCAAATATTAATTTCGTTATCTAGGCTGGCTTTGTTTTATTCACTATCTATTCAAAGAAATTCAATAACTCTTTTCTCTTCTGGTATCACTTCTAGTATATTTTGTGTTTTCTTACATGAAACCAGTTTATTTATTCATTTGTTCATATTTTATTTTTTCTGCTCACACTTTTTGGAAGAAAACCAAGAAATTTTTGCAAAGCAAAAATTTTAATAAATGCCGTTAGGTATAACCCTTTTATGCTGTGTTATACGCTGTTAACGAAAGAGCATTTACACTGTTTCACTGTCCTAATAAATATCCGAGGCACAGTCCAAACACCTCAACTGAGCCGCTTTTGTCCATAGAAAGGAAATAGCCTTTTTCTCTACCCTCCTTATATACTTCAATCCCATTATTGTAGCTATGGTAAGATAAAATCTTATTTAGGGGGATGCTTAACGGTTTATAACCAGTGAAAGGATGCAGAAAAAGTCTCTGATTGGTGATAATAAGAACCCCCGCCGATGTTTTAACAAGTCGGTCCTCTTTTACTATATGTCCTCTATGAGCACCCACTCTATAACGAACCCCTTTTGCAATCTGAAAACTTACGCCATGCGACCCTCCACTATAACCCAAGTTAATTGATTTCATTTCATAAAGGGTGGCTCTATCCGCAAAATGTACAATTTCCTTTTTCTTTAAAATCACCTGAGTACCACCTTCTATATGCAAGTCTACAGACGGCAACTTTTCTTCTTTTCTTATTGCATTCACATAAATGTAGGGCCTGATACGATCGTCAAATTCAATATCTTCGTTTGTTAAACCGAACGCCTCTTGCATCTTTCGTAAGGTTTCTATTTCTTCTTCTTCAAGTTCTTTGTCAGCTTCAAATTGGTCGTATATTCTAGAATACAACTCAATCAATGATCGTTTGTCCTGCTTTTTAAGAAGTTTCATTTGCTGTTCTGTAAAGCTCTTTGTTGCTAATATCTCTTTTTCTGTTTTATCTAATTCAGCAGACAGTTCAGATTTTGCCCTGGCAAGTTCGGCTCTGAGAGCCCTTTCACAATCTTTGCAAAGCGGGCCCCTCGCAAAAAAGGGTAGTTTCTTACCACACCTTTGACAATATTTTGCCATTTTTATCATCTCCGATTTTTGTTATACTAGAAATTCAATTTCATATAACATTCCGCATTAGATTATATTAGCTGTCGATGAAAAAGATTGGTTAGATCATAATTCGATGTCTTTGAAATGATATCATATCCTTGACTCTTTTGGAGAAAGGCTAGGAAAAAATGAAGGCATTCGGATATGGAATTAACCAAAAGGTTGATAGAAAAATATTTGAAATCAAGTAAAAAAGAGAAGTCAGAGATTATTTTGAAGTATTGTGATCTCACAAAAGTAAAAAGAGCTACAGATGTAAAAAGATTTAAAAGGTATAGGAATAGGTATTTATTTCAAGGAAGAGATGCTCAAAAGAATTCAAAAAAGAGAAGAAGACCAAAGAAGAAATATGAATCTATTCATGAAGTGATTTTGTGGAAATGTTGGGGATTATCTGGATGTGTTTGTGCTGAAAAACTTCATCCAATGTTGGAAGTATACATCGAGGAATTGAAAAAGAATAACAGATTTTCACTGTATGAACTTTCAAAGACAGAAGAAGCAAAGAAGGTATCCTTAGGTACATTGAAAAGAATGGTAAGTAAATTCCCTAAGGTATCCACGAAGAAGCATAAAGGTAATGCGTTCATATATCAAAAGGTACCAATTTCAGCAAACTTTGGAAGACATGCCTTTGAAAAGGTAGGATATGTTGAAGTTGATTTTGTAGAACATAATGGAGGATCTAGTGCAGGGCCCTTTGCTGTGACAGCTGTATATACGGATCTTTATTCACAATGGATATCAAGAGCTGCAGGACTTGGTAAAAACCAAATGAGCGTTGAGAAGATGGATCTTCTTGCTCATACAAAGCTGCCTGTTGATGTCTTACATTATCATCCTGATAACGATAAAACTATACTTAAAGTACTTTTTGAAAAGGTAAAAGGGAATAACAAAGTTAATCTTTCAAGGAGTAGGCCTTACAAGAAAAACGATAACGCTCACGTGGAACAAAAGAACGGGGATAAGGTAAGAAAATTGGTAGGGTATTTCAGGTATGAGAGTGAAGAAGAGGTAAGTCTGCTCAACGAGATTTACAGCAAAGCAGACTTACTAGATAACTTCTTCATACCCAACTTTAAACTAAAAAACAAAGTAAAGAACGACAAGGGGAAAACAGTAAAAAAAGAATACGAGAAACCTAAGACTCCATACCAACGGTTGCTTGAAAGCAACACTGTTAACGAAAAAACTAAATCTCAACTAAAGAAAACATACGAAAGTTTAAACATGGTAAAATTAAGAGAAGAAATAAATCTTCTTGTGGATAAATTATACAACATTCAACTGACAAAAAGCAAATCAAGTTCAAAGATATAATTACTATCTAACCATTACCCTATTTTGATGACACTTAATTATGATCTAACACGGATTTATACAATCTATTTTATGTTATAATATTTTAGACTATTAGAGAGGTGAAAAAATTCTATGGCTGCAGATATGAATGCAGAAGATCAAAAGCTTCAAAAAATATTATTAAAATTGGAAACTGATATAAATAACATCAAACAGTCTTTACAAGAAGATATTAAACCTATAAATTTATTATACGATGAGATTTTAAAGAAAAACTCTGAATTTTTTGAAACTATAAAAAAAGAAATACCAAATATACAAAAAAAACAAGAGAAATTAAACGAAAGTTTGGAGAATAAAATAAAAAATTTTAACTCTTTTTCGAAAAATTTTGAGCAAAGCATAACTGATTTCAAAAAACAACAAGAAGACGAATTTATAAAAATTTTATCTATTACTAATGATAAAATTGAAAAACTAAATGATGAGTTTATAAAACATATCAACACTAACAAAGATTTGATAGATAAAAAACTAGTTTCTTTTAATAATTCTTTAGAAAAATTCGAAGAAAAATACAAAATCGTTATTAATTTGCATCACTATATACAACAAAAGCAAGAAGAATTAAACGATAGTTTGGAGAATAACATAAAAAGAGTCAACTCTTTTTCAAAAAATTTTGAGCAAAGCATAACTGATTTCAAAAAACAACAAGAAGACGAATTTACAAAAATTTTATCTATTACTAATGATAAAATTGAAAAACTACAAGATGAGTTTATAAAACATATCAACACTAACAAAGATTTGATAGATAAAGAATTAGTTTCTTTTAATAATTCTTTAGAAAAGTTCGAAGAAAAATACAGCATCGTTATTAATTTGCATCACTCTTTAGCAAAATTAAAAGATGAATTAGATAACAATTATTTAAATGAAGATAGTTCCATAAACAAACTAAAAATTGATTTGAATTCTACTTATGATGATCTAAGATCTAAAGAAGAAACTATTAAAAAGATCTCAAAAAACATTGAATACCAAATAAAAAGCTTAGAAGAAAAAACAAGCTCTTTAATAACTATAAAAAATGATGCTCTAAAAAACTTTGAAAGTATATTAGGGAAAAAAGAAAAAGAATTGGAAATTTCTTTTGAAAAACAAAATGAAAAGATTTCAAATATCATTCACGAAATAAACTTATCCGAAAATAACTTTCTTGAAATTTTAGAAAATGAAAAAAACGAATTTTTTAAAATTAAATCTGAAAACATGAGTATTTTAAAGCAAAATGGAATTATTAAAAATAAAAATATATATCTAACTATTGTTAACATAATATTTTTTATAAGTTTTCTTCTATTTCTAATATTTAAATAAAAGCCCATATTGATATGGCACCCACCAACAAAATTACGTTGGTAAAAGGGTTGAAGTTCACATCTATATATGCGAGGTGGTAAAGATAGATTTTTTAATTAGCAAAGAATCGTTATCTTTTTTAAATGAATTAAATGAACAAAATAAAAAAACTCTTAAAATTATAAAACAGCATTTGGAGAAATATTTTAATAAAGATAAAGGTTTTTATATAGGATCAAATATTAAAATGTTTAAAAATATCGAAGAACCAACTTATAGAATTAGAATTAATGACGATATAAGATTAATATTTAGTTATATTAAAAAGGATAAAGGTTTAATTCCGATTATTAAATATATAGGATTTAGAAAAGATATATATGAAAAGTACAAAAGAAAATATTATCCTGAATGGAACTTTGAATTAGAAAAAATAGAAATAGAAAAACATATTAATTCTGTAAAAAAGCAAGAAATTGTAGTTGATTTAATTCCTGAGGAAGGTTATTTGAAAGTTCCTCTGAATGAAATAGAAGAAGCTTTAAAAAATATAGACCCTTACTTATGTTTGGATAGAGAGCAAGAAAAAGTAGTCAATGAAAATTATAAAAAATTGGTTCTGGTAAAAGGTGGACCTGGTACAGGAAAAACTACATTGGTATTGAGAAAGGCTTTTTTAACTATTTCTAAACAAAATGGTATTAATATAAACAATATAAAAATAGTTACCTTATCCGAAGAATTAAGGGACTTGTACAATTCTATATTAAATAAGTATACGAAATCAATTAGGAATGAAAAAAAAGATGATAAAAAATTCAACAATTTTAGTTTTTCTTTTAATTCATTAATATATAATTTAAAATCTGAAGGACTTTTTAATAATTTACAATTTGAAAACTATAAGACGTTAGAAGTTGCTGTAAAAAATAAAGTAGAACGAAATAACTTTTTGAAAAATAATTTAAATACAGATGAAAAGAGGATAGTATTAGATTATATAAACAACAAAAAAAGTAAAAAAAACTTTTCTTATACATATGACAATGATTTTGATGATTATCTTAAAGAAAATAATTTTAATATGAAAAAACAGGTTTTTGATAATTTAAATAATCATTTAAAAAAATATCTTTCAGAAATTCAAAATGATCAGTTAGATAGAGATTTAGAAATACTTAAGTATTTAAAAAGTCATAATATAAAAACAAACAATAACAATCTTAAATTTTTTGTTGATGAAAGCCAAGATTTTTCAGAGGTCCAACTTGAAATCATTAAACGTTTATCTGAACTTAATCCAAACAATGAACTAAAGTTATTTGTAGCTGGTGATATACATCAAAAAGTCACAAAATCAACATTTAACTGGGAAGATCTTTTTTTAGAAGAATCTCATGGTAATAAGTTGTTTGTAGAATTAAAAAAAAGTTATAGGTTTTCAAATAATATAAAAAAATTTAGAGAAGAAGTATTAAAAAAGCTTCCTCAAGAAAAGGGTATAAAAGACGGAGCATTAGATAAAATAGAGGTGATAAACAAAGTAAAAGGTATCAAACCTATAATGACAATAGTTGATGAAAACAAATTTGTTCGTTCTTTATTAGAAATTTCAAAAGATCAAAAGAATTTGGTAGGACAAATAATGATTTTTAGTGATGAAAAAGATAAAGAATTATTAGATGAAATTGAAAATGAAACGGAAAAATTTATGGTAGTTTCTTCAAAAGATGTAAAAGGTTTGGAAACAGATTCTATAATAATTTATAGACCTTTTAAAAATAAAAAAAAGCTGAAAAAAGAGGAATGGAATAATCTTAATGTAATGCTAAGTAGAGCTCAAAATAATATTTTAATAATAAACACAAAAGAAGATTATGATTATTTCTCAAAACATATTTCAAAAGATGATCTTTATTTATATGAAAAAAAATTTGAAAATGCTTTTAATGAATTTTATTCTAATAGAAGTAATATAATTACCAATTATTCATTTAGAGTAATGTTTTTAAATAGATTCAATAAATTCTTTAAAAAATATAAGCAAGGCAAAGGCAATGAAAAAACCCTAAAAGAATATTTATCTAAATTAATAGAATACGAATTATTTAATGTTTATGCAAACGCTATGGTTGAATTAGGAAAATATAAAAGTGCAATCGATACTTTTATTAAAATCGAAGAATATGATAAAGCTTTAAAGGTAAGTGAAAAGAATAAATTGTATATGGAAACATTTGAAATATATTATGATTATTTAAAAAATTATGAAAAGGCTATTGAAATTTTCGAATCTAATTTAAAAGATAGTGATAATATTGATCAAATTAAAGAAAAAGTGAAAAATGCCTATTTAAAAACAAAAAACTATTTGAATGCATCATATTATGAAGATAACCACGATGAAAAAATTAAAATACTCCAAAAAGGAAATCATTTCAAACAAATAGCAATTCTTGAAAAAGAAAATCAAAATTATGATTCAGCATTAAGATACTATTTAAAATCTGAAAAATTATCTAATGAAGATTATATAAATATAGCAAATATCTATTTTTTAAAAAATGATTTTAAAAATGCTAATAATTATTACAAAAAAAGCAAACCCTTGAAAAATAGCGATAGATTAAAACAAGAATTGTTGGAAATAAATTCGCTTTATTGACTTAAAATATATGAAGGTAGAATATATCATTATTTCCTTTAGAACGGGGAACAAAATCATAACCTATTATTCACCCATCTTCAAGTTTTTCAGCGTTCTTCAACATTGTGCTATGGCTAACTGAATACTGGCTCTTTCCATCAACGATTGACTTAATTGGCCTTGGGCAATATAATCGACAGAAACCACTTTAAAAAGAATAAAGGAGATGCGGGAAACAACGTGAGATGTTGGGATATAAAGTTCTTGAAAAATATAAATAGAATTCAACTATCAGTAGAAAGAACCACTTTTCGTTTAGCCGACTCTTATTTTTGGTACACTTTTCGTTTAGTAAGTGCACTTATCTTGTCTTTTATTTCTTCAGTTAGTTGGTTACCAAATCTTTTGCTTAATATTCTAACTGCGAACTCTCTTTCGCCTTCAAGTTTTCCTTCAACTTTACCTTCGTTTCTTAACTTTTCAGCTATTGTCATTACTATTTCACCCCTTCCATCCATTGCCTTTTTTACTATTTACTTAACCTTTTTTATTTTATATCGTTCCTTTATACATAAGGTACAACATACACGATTCAAATTATCAATTAAACGTCGTTTCGTTGGTAACCTCATTAAGGAATTTAAATGCTTTTAGTAATTCTTAGTTAAACTTTTCTTCTATCGTCAATCTTACCAATCTAGTCTTGTGTAATACCGATTTCATTTTGCTAATCTTATTATTCTTAATTTTTGTTGCAGTAAGAAATCGTATATCCAATATTGGTAAGAAGACGTGTGTTGCTTAGCTTAAATTAATTAATATAATATATATTTTTATATAAAACTACAAAAAGCGGGGAAGATCATAATTCGATGTCTTTGAAATGATATTATATCCTTGACTCTTTTTGAAAGGAGACAAGAAAAAAATAGAGTCATTCGATATAGAACTAACCAGAAAACGCCCTTATGGGAGTTCAACGGAGATAAATCAATAGCGTTTATACTGGATTATACGATGTTTCAACTCTGCATCTAAAAGGTATCTTTTATTTTTCCATTTAAGAACGTTTCAATTGCAAGTTTCTTTTGATCGTCCAATTGAGCAAAGTCTGGAGAATTGAATATCTTTCTTATTCGTGGTTCTAGTTTTTTTAGGTCTACAAGTTTTCCAATGTTTTTATCAATAATCCAAAGTACTTTATGCAAATGTACTTTTTCAATATAATCCAAACTACTGTAAATAACGATCTTATCTAAAAAACCGGTAATAAAATCAATCAATCCCTCATCATTCTTTATCATATCGTTCACGAAGTTATTGACTTCTTCTTGTTGCCCCCACTCTTTCCACTTTAGAAGAATATATGCCAGTTGTTTGTGCTTTGCTAATTGACCATCTTTAGCCCAGCTTTGAATTTTGTTGCAGGCAAGTTTTTTCAATTCTTCAAGTTGTTTCGAATTAACAGTTGGTTCTTCTTTCAAACCAGATTGGGCGTGCAGTTTTTCCTGTTGGCTTATCTCATAAACAATCGTATATAAGCTCCTTGTACTTTTCTCAATTGCACGTTTGAAAATGTTGAATCTCTCATCGTAGCTTTCAAAACGATGACTGAGCTTATAGAATAGATGGTGTAATTTTTTATGTATATTTGGGTCTAATAAATTTAAATCGTCTAAATCACCTTCAGATAACAAATCACCTATATCCATCAGGGCATTAATAATAGGTTCTATATTTCCCGTAGGAATATCATTGTCACTTAGGGCATAATCCTCGAACCTATCAAGAAACTTTGATACTTTTCCACCTTCAAGATTTAAAAATGCTTGGGCAAACGATTCAGAATTATTTCCTAGGGATAATATTTCTTCAATTTCTCTTTGGGAGATTTCTTCTTTTGGAAGAGAAAGCCTAAAGAACATGTCGAAAATATCGGGGCTACAGATTCGACGATCTCTTCTCCAATTTCTCAACTCTTCGTGGCCAAAGTTATTATTGCCGTAAATAGATTCAAGTTTTGGAAATAACTTTATCAAGAAAGTTTTTAAAACTTCTGGAGGAAGATCTTTTCCTCTACTAATTATCTCATCGCAACGTTTTTTGGCTTGCTCTTTTATTGCCTCGCTTCTTTTAGAATTAGAGTATACCCCCGTGAAAATATCTTTATTGTCTCTTATCCCATAGTAAACATCTGGGATGAAAACCTGAATTGCTGTAATAGCAAGAAAGTCTACTACATTTACCTCATTCTTTACCAATTCAAGACTGAATCGTAGTGTGTTCAGATAACGAGTAACGTGCCTAATATTTTGAAAGAAATACATAAATCCGCTATTGTATATATCGTACCAATATCCTTGATCCCATTTGGTTTCTGGTACATCCTTGATTAATTTATTAAGTTCGCTATTCAATAAATGTTCTACTTCGTGCTTAGAAATGAGTGGAACTTCGAAAGGTATTTGAACAACTTTCTCTAAATACTCTAAACCAAAACCCTTTTGAACATTTTCCAATGCATTTATAACGACATTCTTATCAAAGGCAAGCAGATATATCGTATTTTTAAAATCTCCTAAGGATTTGACTAATTGAAACATCTGTCTAATTTCAGTATCATTAAGGCGATCTATATCATCGATGACAACAATAATTTTATGATGCTGTTCACCTAGTAGTTTATTTATTTCTGCTTTGATAGTGTTTAAATCGTTTGCTTTAAGATCGCTCAAACTTTCAATAGCACTTCCAGCACTTTTAGCTGTATCAGAAAATATCTTTACAAAAGATCCAATCATCGGTATTAGTGCAAGTGGCTCAACGATTTTAGCATATGTTTGCAGTTTCTCCCCTATATCCTTACCATGACCTGCATAATCGTGACGTCCGAGCGTTACTGATAACTCTCTGAAAAATTGTGTAATAAGTTGGTTTTGGTCAGAATAATTCCAGGGGTTAAATCTTACGACAATTGGTTTCTCATAATCACTTCTGTCTTTTGAAATAAGTTCCATATGCTCTAAAGCCATGTTGATTATAGAGGTTTTTCCTGACCCCCAAGCACCGAAAAGCCCAATTACTACACTGTCTTTTTCTTTATAGCTAAGAATAGCTTCCCCTAAGGCTTGGGAAAACGAAGCTCTGCCTAAAATATCATCTTTAGATGATCTGATCGGTTGATCGGTTTTAAACATGCTTTTCACCTCTTTTTTGCCCCAGAATTTTATATGGCCGTTCACTCATAACCCCAACACATACTTTAATTCTTAAACAATACAAAACTATTATAATGACTGTTTTAGTATTTCTTAAATGTATAGCAATTTTACGATTCTTGACCTTGTTTTTTGTTCGTTGTTTAAACCCATTTTATTTTTAGTTTCATCAGGTTTAATTAGTAAATAGCAACTTTGTTTTATTTAATATCTGTTCAAAGAATTTGAGTAGTTCTTTTCTCATCTACTATCACTCTTCTAGTATATTCTGAGTTCTTCTAAATGATACCAGATTATTTAACCATTTGTTCATATTTTATTTTTCTTATTATCTTTTCCCGCCCACCACCCCTAGAGGATTTCTTTTTTATGATGAGCATCATTCTTAGAGGATTTTTTGTTTTTTTGAAAATTTATTTTTTTTGATTTTTTTTTGCAGATACTACTATTGGGAAGAAAAAATTTTTTGAAATGCAAGTGGATTTTGTGAATGTTTTTAACCAATATTAGATCATAATTAATTGTCCTCGAAATAGGATAATGGCTAGATAGTAATTATTGTCTTTGAACTTGATTTACTTTTTGTTATTTGAATGTTGTATAATTTATCCACAAGAAGATTTATTTCTTTGAATCCTCTTCGGAGTGAAGGCAAATATGAGGAGATGGTAAACAATGAAAAATATTTTATCAGTTGTTCTTACAACTGTTATGTTCATAAGCATGTTGGCGGTGGGCGTCTTTGCTGTCGAGCCGACGTATTCTTCCCAGCAGGCTAAAAACTTAGTATCAGAGATCTCAGGTATTGATGCGGCAAAGTTTAATGCCGACCTGAGTTATAGGTACGATGTACCATCTCAAGCATGGAATATTCACTATTGGGATCAAGAAATAAATGTCAATGCTATGGTGGATGCCTCCACCGGTGAGTTGGTGAGCTATTGGTACTACAAAAACAATTATCCGGGCAGCGAAGATAGCAATGTGCCAAACTACACAAGGGATGAGCTCAAAGACAATGCTTTAAACTTCATAAAGAGATACGCACCCGACAAGTATGACCAGATAGACAAAGCCCCTGATTTTCAATATGGTTTTTATTATTATAAAGGCGGGCAGACAAATTATACCTATCATTTCAAGAGAAACGTTGAACAGCTAAGTGGTATCAACGACGGGATAGATATCAACCAAGGGATAGATATAAGTATTGATGCCACAACCGGAAAGGTATCAAATTATTACATTAACTGGACAGACATATCTAAGGTTGACATCGATGGGTTACTGAGCGAAGATGAAGCTTTAGAGAAAATGGATCAAATAATGGGTACCTTCCTTGTTCAGAAGGATATATGGAGAGAGTACTCCCCTCCCGAAAATAAGCTCTTGTATACTCCGGCCAAGAGCGCTGGCTTATATCCTTTGCCAATGGGGATTGATGCTAGAACGGAGGAACCCGTAAACTACACCGGTCAGACTTTTGAGATTGGCGAAAGGGAAGAGTATAAAGTAACCAATGTAAATAAAATGTCTCCCCTGGGGAAGATGGATGAAAAGAAGGCAAAGTTTTTTGCTGAAGAATATCTGAAGAGCATGGGTAATGACCCGGAAAAATTCACTCTAAACATCAACATAAATGAAAACTATAACGATCAAAATATAAAGGTATATAATATTTTTGCTAATCATGGTGATAAAGATAGAAACATCGATTTTAACTCAGTAATTGAGGTGGAGACAGGGAAGATAATAAGCATTAATTATGGCGAATGGCTAAATCAGCCGACTTTCCCTGATGCTGATAATGGTATAGGAATAGAAAAGGCAGTGGAAATTGCAAAGGATTATTTATCCAAGGCAAGGCTTCCTTTTGAAAACATGCTGGTGGTGTCCGGAAAGGATTACAACTACACAGTAAACTTCATAATGTATCAGGAGGGAGTCTTATACCCCGTTAATACGGTTAATGTCAATGTTGATAACGAGGGTAAGGTAGTTCGATTTAATATTAATTACAGTGACATCGAGAAGATCGATACTACTGGAATTATTAACATTGAAGAAGCCGAGGTAAAGCTGTCTCAGTATCAAAAACTTCAGCTCTCCTTTGCTTTACCGAGAGATCAGTATACAGGAGATCCTGTGGGGGAACCGATTCCTGTTTATCAACTCTCCGATATCAACGGCTTTGGGATAGACGCCAAGACGGGTGAGTTTGTAGGATATGGTGAATCAACCTTGCCTATGCCAGGAGGAAAGTTCGACCCTTATACTGGAGTAATCGGAGATAAGAATGAGAAGATCTTAAAGATTTTCATTGATACGGGTATTATGCCTCAACCGGTACCAGAGATTAGTGAAAATATGACGGTAGGCCAGGCTGCATTAATACTTACTAGGGCATTTATTCCAAATTATTATTCAACGCCAGAGCCCAGAACAGAGGAAGGGGCTGTAGAAACCACGCCTGAAGGAATCGCCTTGAAAGCTTTAATGAAACAAGGTGTGATAAAAGAGGATGTAAAACCATCCGATGCCGTTACAAGAGCCCAGATTGCCCTATGGCTTTCGAGAGCTGCGGGTTATGGTAAACTTGTAGACTCGGATATATGCTTTATATTACCGGCAAAAGATATCAATGACCTTGATAAGGAAGCTAAAAACAGCATAGCGATAGTAACTGCGTTAGAGGTAATGGATGTAAAAGATGGAGAATTCAAACCCTATGATTTGCTGACATTCTCTGATTTCTGCGCTATAGTATATAATGCCATGAAAAACATGTAGCTAAAATCGGGAAGGAGGTAGATAAATTAATTAATCTACCTCCTACCCCATTATTTCAACAACTCTTTTAGCTCTTCTATGGTTATTTCAAATATGTTGTCAATTATTTGGTTTATTCTTCTTTCTTCAGCTTCTTTTATCTTTTCTTTCATCTCTTGTGTAAATTCTTTTCCAAATCGTTTATTTAATAACTTTATAGCTACTTCCCTTCTTTCTTCAAGTTTCCCTTCTCTTTCTCCTTCTAATTTACCTTCGTTTCTCAACTTTTCAGCTATCGTCATAACTATCTCACCCCTTCCAGGCATTATTTCTTTTTGTACTTTTAATATCTCCTCTATCGTTACATCTTCCCTTACGTTTAGTAAGTAGATCATACACTCTTCAAACCATTCATGTACCTCTTCTTCTGGTAGTTGTTTTATGTATTCAAATACCCTTCTTAATCTTTCTTTAAATTCTTCTTTGGTCATTGCCGTTCCTGCTCTCATTGCTTCTATTGCAACTTTCATCGCTGTTAATCCTATTATCCTTTTTTTCCTTTTGATCGAGAAATCACATATTTCATATCGGTATGTAGGTAAGTATGTTTTTAGTTCATTTGGTAAATCTTCTATCCCTTGCACCATATTTAATAAATTCGTTTCTACGTTCCAGATTTCTCTTCCATGGTATATTACCATCGGTATTATTATTGGTACCTTTTTTGTTTTGGGATCGTATTTTTCTTCCCAGATGCTCGTAATATATCTCAACAGTTGAAAGATTACTTTCCCTTCAATGTAGCTTTTGTGTTCCATCAGAATGTATATGTAGCCATCTTGTCCTTTTATCTTTGTTTTGTACAACATATCCGAGAGGCTTTCTCTTAGGTTTTCATCAACATGACTGTTGTTTTCAGGAATTAAATAATCTAGGTCTACTATTTCTACAGCTTCTTGAGGGAGATAGTTCCATAAGAAATCTCGAGCTATCCTTATGTCACTGAAAATTCGTTTGAAGAATAGATCATGAGGATTGTGCACTAATTCATTCATGTCTGGCCTCTCTTTTTTTAGATTTTGTTTGTCAATTTAATTATACCATATTTTGAAAAATCTATAAAACATGCATTAGGCCATATTATACGTAAGCGAGAGATTGAAGAAATTCGAATATTCTTAGAGGGATAAAAAATAACGAAAGAGTAAATAAAAATTCACATGAAGTTAATTTTTCTTGCAGATACTATTAGTGGAGATGGGAAAATTAAAGAAATTTGAATTGACTAGAGAACACATAGTTTTTTATCTTCAGTTAGAATTAAAATTCCATCATTGAAAATTGCCAATACTAAATCTTCCCCCAATGTATCGCCTGCGGAAAGCTTTATAAGTTCATCGAAGAAATAAACAAACCCTGTATTTCTTCCTTCTGAATCTATGAAAAAACCTGAGAATTCTACCCCTTCTTTTTGATATTTAGGCAAGTTATCTTTTTGTGACCATAGATCTAATAAGTCAATTTTTAAAGGCTTGAAAATGTTTGAGCTTTTTATGTATAATTTTTTATTATTAATAACATCCGTTGGAGTGTACTCAAAATTAGGATATGAAAAGGATACGGCGATGTCAAAATTATCCCCAAGTTCAAGAAAAGAATCGTTATTTCTTTTTATAATCATACTTTCCAACAAAAGATCAGAAGATAAAATATTTTCTAACTCTTTTTGTAGAGGCTCTGATAAGAAGTTGCTTTCTACTTCTGATATGGTATGGAGAGAGAATTTTAGGTTCGGTGATTCAATTTCATAATTTTTTATATACACTAAAGTTATAATCAACAAAAGAATAATAAATAGATAGCGTTTCATTGGTTGACTCCTTGTTCTTTAATTTCAAGAACCACGTAATAATTGGATCCCATGTTTATTTTAGAGACTTCTGATATGGAGTACTTGCTCTTTATTTTCTGAGTTGGTTCCATAAAGGTTGCAACTTTTGCTGTTAGTCCATCGGTCAAGGAGTAGTTGAATTCTATTAGAAAGAAGTTGTTATCTGTTAGGAAATCAAAAAATTCTTCTACGACCATCCTTTGGTTGGCAACTTTGTAAAGGTAGTTGTTGTAAGTATAATTTAAGTTGTTTTGTATCCTTTTGATATTCAGATATTCTTGATATTTCTCATAACTTTCAAAAACTAGAAGAACGAAAAGTATAATTATTATTGTTATTAGTGTGTATTTCAGAAATTTTCTAACGTTAGATTCTAACAGGAACAATTCTTTTATCCTCCAAATATTTTATTGCTAATTCCTTCAATTCTTGATTATTAAAAAAGTATGTTGGTTTTTCGTCAACTATTAATCCTGAAAATGCGAATTCTTTGTTTCTAATAAATTCATAATTGAAAAAATCTGTACCTAAAACGTATCTACCCTCTTTGAATTCTAAGACTTTTCTCAAAAGAATGGATTGAATCGGTAGAATAGTGTCAAAGAATAAAGATCTTTTTGATTTTTTGTAGTCGATAGCATCGATTACCAAGAAATATTCTTTATCAGAAGAATGAATCTTTTTAAAAGCGATTTTTTTATCCGTTATTTCTTGGATGTATATTTTTCTCAGTTGAAATTCATTTTCAAATGGTTTAATAAAACAATCAATATGATTTATACATACTTTTTTCCCTTTGTATTTGAACTTAATCATAATTTTCCTCCAAAGGCTTGAAGATAGATCATGGATTGGTGAGCGCTCCCGTGACTGGAACGACGTTGAATATGGTTTTTCCTTCGCTGTTTACAATTCTGCCTCCCCTTCCTGCTATTTTTCCAAAGCTCCATAATAGATCTTGGCTACTTTGATCTTCTATTCTGTATCTTATATCATAAGTCACGATTTTTAATTTTCCCTGTACTATTTGAGAGCGTAGGATTCCGTTTAAGTTGTTATCCTCTCCGTAATGGGTAGAGGCGCTTCGTGTTTTATACACCACCTCTGAAGCTATGAATCTTTCCGTAAGAGATGAAAAGTATTTTTGAAGTGGATATACAGTGAAAAAAACTATAGACGAGAACAAGATTAATTCGATACCCAAAGAAACTAGCACTTCCATAAGTAAAAAGCCTTCCTTATGAGATTTAGAATGTACCCCCCATTTCAAATTTTATCCCCCCTAAGTAGACATTGGAGTAAATTTCAAATGCTAAACTCAAAATTATTACAGATAAAAATATTATAAGTACAGGTTCGATCATTTTCATAATCTTATCTGAAGCGGTTTTAAAAGACGAATAATAATAGTTTTCTAAGAAGTCAAATACCTCTTTATAATTTCCTTTCCTTTTTGAGACGCTCATTGTTAAAGAAAATTCTTTAACGTCTTTTATTTTTGAAAAAACTTCGGTAAGATCTTTCCCTTTTTCTATATCCAAATAGGCAGTTAAGAAAGTAGATGAAATATACTGTGAATTTGTATTAGAAAGGACTATTTCTAAAGCGTTGTATATTGTGAGACCACTTTTTAAAAGTAAGTTAACGTTCCTTGTGAATTCGTGAAGTATGTAATTCTTGTACAAGGACTTTAAAAACGGAATCTTTGTCCAAAAAATATCGTTTCCCTTGCCTATCCAGAAAGTTATCAACCCAAAGAAGAAAAATATCAACATACTTATCAACATGTAAGTTGATAAGTTAAGATTAATATCGTATCCTAAAAGAGTAGAAAACTGTGGAATAACCCAAAAATTTAGAAGAAAAAGCAAAACCAAAATTGATGAAAGAATTAGTAGTGGATAAATTAATGATTTTTCGGCGGTAGACCTGGAAAGTTTGACGTTGTTATAGTAATCTTTTAAATTGGATAAGTTTTCTCTTAAAATTAGCGTTGTCTTTGAGATATTTATTGTATACCTAAAGTAGTTATCTATTTCAGGAAAGTCAAATGCGGTTTTGTAGTCTAATCCTTTTTTTACTAAGAAGTAACCTTTAAAAACAACACCTCTTATGAACTTATCAACCTGTTCGTTGAAAACTAAAAATTCCATAGCTTCGAAGAGGGTCAACCCCGAGTTTACAAGGAGGTACAGATTATCAACAAGGCTGATCATTTGATCGATATTGAATTTTTTACTGTTGAAATAAAAGTTATCAACATTGATGTTGATAACTCTGATGTTGAGGTTAGACAGAATATCATAAATTTCTTCTTTATCTTTTACAAGTAATAGACATTCGTATCTTTTATTTGATGATCTTTCCTCAACTTCCACCTTGTAAAGTTTTTTCACTTTTTCCCTTCTTTTATCCTATGAAATGTACCTTATTTTTTGTTTTGACTTCATCCATGACCAATTCGTAAAAGTATCTGCTTCTCATAACTTGAATGGATTTGTATAACCTTTGTATGGTTGAAGATTTGTGATAATTATATGGTGAATCATAGATTTCTATTTCTTCACCTTCGTATTTTAATAATGAGTAGCAAGGTGTTCTTGAAAATGAAGCGGTATTGTACCATCCTTGAAATGGTGGTCTGATACCAGGTAAGAGGGTAGAATAGAAAAAACTTTCTTGAATGGTGGTGATCTTTTTAGCTGTTATTTCTTCAGTCTTTAAATTTATCAGTTCGATTTCTAAGGGAATGTTTAATTCAGCATCTTCTTCTAATTGATATTCATACTTGCCTAAATTTGAAGAAAGTTTGAGACAATTTTTTATGTTTCCAAAAAAGATGTAATCTTTGTCTATTGTGTTCAAGTAGGGTTTTAAGCTTTTTATACTTTGATGAAGAATCTTTTCTTTTTTGAGTTGGAAACAGGCGATACAAAATCCTGTGATGCCGTTGGTGATGATTTTATCATAACTGGATAGATCCAAATCTTTTAAGTTTTCAGCTGCTTTAATTCCTTGCCATCCAAATCCTCCACTTACTAAAATCATGATATTTTCTCCAAGATTTCTTCTTTTCTTTCTAAAACAGCTTTTCTTCCAGTATCTATTAAAGCTTCTGTTTGTGTGAAATCTAAAGTATTGAAATCTTCTGTGGGCAATTCGATAAGTACGTTAGCAAACTTTTCCGTTAAATTATCGTATATATTTTCTCTTATTGAATCCATCCTATCAAAAGCTTGGGAAGCATTTTTTACTTCCTCGTATTTTATCTTCTTTGATAAGAGTTTTAGGGCGATAATTTTATCTGCACCAACTTTTTTAGCTGTTAGGATAGGTAGCTTTTCCAAGGATCCACCATCTATGTATTTGTTACCGTTTATTTTAAAAGGCTTGAATGCACCAGGCATCGCCATGCTAGCCTTTAAAGCTGGGAATAAAGGTCCTTCACCAAAAATTTCCAAATTTCCACTTTCCATTTTTACAGCAGTGCAATAGAATTTAATTTTTAAATCTTCAAAAGTGATATTTTTAAATACCTTTTTTAATATATAAAAATAAAGGAAAGAAGGTAAAGCTGATGGTAGCAAGTTTGCGCCTATGCACGTCAAAACAGATGGTATTTTACGTGATGTTGGTGTTTTTTTTATAAATGTAGCTTTTTGTAACCTTAAAGCATATTCATATAGTAATTTGGAGTCTCCTAAAATGGAATACCCAGCACCTACAAGTGCACCAATACTTGTACCAACAACCATATCAAATTTAATTCCCATTTTTTCAAGTTCTAACAGTGCTCCAACGTGGGCAGCGCCTTTAGCCCCGCCTCCAGATAAAGCAACCCCAAGCAATATTAAACCTCCATAAAATTGTTTATGTGTTCTATCACTTCATTTAACTTATTAACATATTTTCCACCGGCTTGTGCGAAAGTTGGTCCGCCACCGCCACCGCCACCTAAATAAGAGGCTATTTTTTTTGCAATGTTTCCCGCGTGGAATTTTTTAGAAATGTCTTTAGATACCTTGACTACCAAACTCACTTGATCGTTGTTATTCTTGTTGAAAAGAATAACAACGCCTCTACCCAACTTTTGAAGTAGGATATCAGCTGTGTTGGCATGAACGTCTTTTTCCAAGTTTTCTAATTGAGCTACTACTACCTTTTCGCCTTCAATGATTTGTGGAGTTTGGGCTAATCTTTCAATATTTTTTGTGGCTAATTGAAACTGAAGTTGTTTGATTTCTTTTTCTTGATTTTTGATAGTTTTTAGGATGCCTTGGATTTTATCTGGTATCTGATCCCTTGATGAGTCCAACATTTTGGATAAATTAATTATGATACTTTCCAGTTCTGTAACGTAGTTAAGACTTTCAAGACCAGTAATAGCTTCTATTCTTCTAACTCCTGAAGAGATGGAAGATTCCTCCAGAATTTTGAACAGGCCTATTTCTCCTGTGTTGGAAACATGCGTGCCTCCACAGAGCTCTCTTGAGAAATCGTCTATTTCCACAATTCTTACCATTTCTCCGTATTTTTCTTCAAATAAGGCTATAACATCCATATTTTTCGCTTCTTCCAAGCTTTTTAGGTATATATTAACAGGGATAGCTTTTTGTATTTGTTCGTTTACGAGGTATTCTATTTGCTTTATTTGATCTGGTGTCAAAGGTTCATAATGTGTGAAATCAAATCTTAGTCTTTCCGGAGCTACATATGAACCGGCCTGCCTTATATGCTCTCCAATTACTTTTCTTAATGCAGAATGTAAAAGATGGGTGGCGGTATGGTTTTTCTCTGTTGCTTTTCTCTTTTTTTCGTCAACTTTTAGAAACACTCTTTCTCCGTTTTTTATACTACCTTTTTTTATTTTTACTAGGTGAGATATTATCCCATTTCTTATAGGTTTGACATGTATAACTTCAGCTTCGAATGTTTCATTGTAGATAATACCGTTATCGGAGATTTGCCCTCCTCTTTCAGCATAAAAAGGTGTTTTAGAGAAAAATAGTTCAATTTCGTCACCATCTTGAGCTTGTTGGACAATACTTTCTCCTTTGATTATAAGCTGGATTTCTTCGATAGAACTTAGTTTATCATAACCAATAAACTCTGTTGGAGTCAAAAATTTATCGATTTCTTTGTAAATTTGTTTGGCTGTATCATACTCTACTTTACCCGAAGCTGCTCTTGCCAGTTCTCTTTGTTTGTTCATCAGTTCTGTGAATTCTTTTTCATCGACTTCTATCCCTTTTTCGGATAATATCTCTTTTGTGAGATCCAAAGGAAACCCGTATGTGTCGTAAAGTTCGAAGGCGATTTTTCCAGATAATGTAGCTTCGTTGTTTAAGTTTTGAATTATGTTGTTTAGCCTTTCCATACCTTTTTCCATCGTCTCAAAAAACTTTTCTTCTTCCATAGAGGAAATATCTTTAATTAAACCTTCTTTTTCGATGAGTTCTGGATAGATATTACTCATTTTTTTAATCACTTTTTCAAGAATACTGTTTAAAAAAGGCTCTTTTGCTCCTAACAAAGCTCCGTGCCGTACAGCCCTTCTTATTAATCTTCTTAAAACATAGCCTCTTCCTTCATTTGATGGTATAATTCCTTCAGTTATTAGAAAAGCAATCGCCCTTGAATGATCGGCTATTACTTTTATTGATACATCTTTGCTTTTATTTTCTCTAAACTTTACATCGAAGATTCGTTGTATTTCTTCTATTGTTTCCTTGAATAGATCAGAGTCAAAATTATCGTATTTGCCTTGAGCCACTGCGCAGATCCTTTCAAAACCCGCACCGGTATCAATGTTTTTTCTTGGCAAAGGTGAAAGCTTTCCATTTTCATCGGAATAATATTCAGTGAAAACTATGTTCCAAATCTCTACAAAACGTCCACAATCGCAGGCGGGAGTACAGTTTTCTTGGTCTGGACAGTTTTCGGTATACCCTGTGTCAAAGTATATTTCTGAGCATGGGCCACATGGACCTGTTGGGCCTGCAGGTCCCCACCAGTTTTCTTCTTTACCAAATCTTAGTATTTTATTTTCAGGTATCTTGATATCATCTTTCCAGATATTAAAAGCCTCATCATCAGTTTCATACACAGAAGCCCATAATTTTTCAGCTGGAAGTTCTAATTCTTCTGTTAAAAATTCCCAGGCCCATTTTATAGCCTCTTTTTTGAAGTAATCCCCAAAAGAAAAGTTCCCTAACATCTCAAAAAAGGTGTGATGTCTGGGGGTTCTTCCAACATTTTCTATATCGTTTGTTCTTAAACATTTTTGACATGTGGTTATTCTCGTATACGTGGGTTCAACTTTTCCCCAAAATATTGGTTTAAAAGGGACCATTCCAGCCACCGTAAACAACAATTGGGGATCGTTTGGAATCAAAGAAGAACTAGGTAGCCTTTTATGACCTTTTTTTTCAAAAAAATGCAAAAACTTTTCTCTGATTTCATTAGAGGTGAAGTATTTCATATATTAAATCCTCCTAATTTTTTCAAATTATACTTGACTTTGAAAAATCTGAAACCTACTTTAGCTCCCCTTCGCCCCGCAGCCCGCCCTGACTAAAGTGTCTGCTTTCTATTTTTGCTTAATTAAAATTTAACTACTAAATAAGCGGTATCACCATCGACAAGTATGTTGTTGTTAATCTTTTTTAGCTCTGTTGCGGAAAGAGTTGTACCATTGTATTCGATTCGGACTTCTAATGGATTAGACACATTTAATACTATATTTTCTGGTTTAGAAGTTAAGTATTCATCAGACAAAAGTTTCTCAAATGTCAAGCCACTTAAGTCGGGATTATAAATACCATAGTTCATTACGGCAACTTGAACATTTTGCATTTCAGTTACTATTTTAGTTGCTTTAGCTTGATTGATAAGTCCTCTAACCGATGGAATGGAGATACTTGCAAGGATCGAAATGATCCCCAAGACTATTAGAACCTCAATTACTGTGAATCCTTCCTTAAATTTTTTGTTTTTCATTTTTCTCCCCCTATATCCACAGTATTCTCAACAAAAAATACCACATTGGGGTTACGATCAACAAACCATCAATTCTGTCGAGCATTCCCCCATGACCTGGTAGAATTTCTCCTGAGTCTTTTACATTATAATACCTTTTAATAATTGATTCTGTTAGATCTCCAATGGTATCAAAGAAACCCACCATTAACGCTAAGATAACGGCCTGCAAAAAGGTTATTTTTTGAATAGCTCCAAATAAAATCCCAATGGAATCAAATATAAGTATATAAGCAAAAGTGAAAAAGATGCCACCTAATAATCCCTCCCAACTTTTTTTTGGTGAAAAATGCGGAGAAAGTTTATGCTTACCGAAACTCAATCCAAAAAAATATGCACCGGCGTCATAAGCCCATACTGCAGTTAATGCTAAAATCGCCATCCCTGGTCCATAGTTCAAATGAATCAAATAAAAGTTTGAAAGGAAAAAAGATACGTAGATAATACTTAATGCAGAAGATTCTATGAACCTTTTTGTGTGCGTTATTTCTTTAACTAAGAGCATGATCGAAAATACAGACGCTACGAAAGCTAAGAAAAATATTCCTTCACTTTCAAAAGGTAAAATTCCTCTATATTCAGCCTCCAAGGAGAATCCATATATAAGACTGGATGTTCCTACAATAAAAGTAAGCAAAAGCTTGATGAAACTATTTTTGACATCACTTGTAAATAGTTCAATCAATTCAAAGGAAGCTAACATCACTATAGTTGTAACCAATCCTAAAAGAGTGGGATACGTTAAATAAGAAAAAACAACTATAGGTCCAATAATTACCCCTGATATTACTCTTGTCCAGAGTTCTTTTTTATTCAAAGGTTTTCCTCCATATCTTTAGACTTACTGCTTATACCCCCGAATCGTCTCTCTCTTTTAGAATAATCTAAAAGGGCGTTGAAGTAATCATCATAGGAAAAATCAGGCCATAGAGTTTCTGTAAAATACAGTTCAGAATAAGCAGATTGCCAAAGTAAGAAGTTACTTAGTCTTTCTTCACCTGCTGTTCTTATTATTAAATCAGGATAAGGAACATCTGGTAAATAAAGGTTGCTGTCAATATCTTCTTTTGTTATTGTTGTCTTCTGTTCTTTCAAGATTTTATTTACTGCATCTACAATCTCTTGTCTTCCACTGTAATTCAAGGCGAAGATCAAATTGAAATCTTTGTTATTTTTACTTATGTCCTCGATTTCTTTACAAGTCTTTATGAGACTTTCTGGCAGTTTATTGATTCTTCCTAAAAATCTAACATTTACCCCATTTTCTATGATACGTTTAAGGTTATCTTCAAAGTATCTTATGAGTAAATCAAATAAAAATTCTATTTCATTTTGTGGTCTCTTCCAATTTTCTTCTGAAAAGGTGTATAAGGTAAGATAATTAATTCCAACTTCTTTAGACCACTCAATAACTTTGAGGGCAGTTTCAGCACCCCTTTGATGTCCATAGTTTCTGTCATAGCCACTTTTAGTTGCCCATCTTCCGTTTCCATCCATAATTATACCAACATGGGCAGGTACTTTTGAAAGTTTCATACTTATATTTTCCACATTTATGACTCCATGATCTCTTTTTCTTTTCTTTGGAATATTTTTTCTGCTTCATCTTCATTTTCTTTTAAAATCTCTTGGATTTCTTCTTCGAATTTTTTTGCCTCGTCTTCACTTATTGAACCCTCGTTCTTTATTTCTTTAACCTTTTTTATATCATCTCTTCTAATATTTCTTAAAGCCACTTTTGTTTCTTCTAGCATCTCTTTTATAGCTTTTACCAGTTTTCTTCTTTCTTCAATAGTGGGATTTGGGAAAGATACCCTCACTACGTTACCATCATTTATAGCGTGAAAACCAAAATTAGAAGAATTTATCGCTTTTTCTATGGGTTCCAGCATCTTTTTATCCCATGGGGTTATGACAACGGTTCTTTCTTCTCCAACACTTAAGGTTGCAACCTGATTAATGGGAGTAGGCATACCATAATAATCGACTTTTATATCCTCAAAAATAGCGGTAGTAGGTCGTCCGGTTCTTACTTTTTTTAATTCGTCCTCGAAATGTTCAAGAGTTTTTTTCATTTTTTCTTCTGCTTCTTTCGCATAAGAACTTCTCTTTGCCATGACTTCACCTCCGCATAAAATTTAATTCAGCAAATATTATACCACACCAAAGGGTTTTTCTTATATGATATAATATTGAAAGAGCGAAAAAACACGAAAAGGGGGCATTAATGTGAAAAAGTATCTTATCGTAACATTTTTTGCTATTTTGTCTGTACTCTTTTTTTCAGCAGATCTAATTTCATCTTATCAGGATAATTATATATTATCCAACAACTATTTGACAATAGGAATTTCTAAAGAAAATGGATATATAACCCTTTTTAAAAGTAATGAAGTTAATAAAAGTCTTTTCACAAATCATAAAATTCTAATTTCAGGTGTAGAGCTCCAAAACAGCATTGTAGAAACTTCGGAAGATTCGATTTCTTTCATTTATGATGAAAACGACTTCAAAGTGTTGAATACTTACACCCTACAAGAACAAAACCTCTTATTGAGTACTATGATAACTAACAAAACGGAAACAAAAAAACGAGTCCAAATGAATGAAATAATAGATTACTCCGACACATTTCCTTTTTTTATAAAGTCAAAGATCTTAAATAACTATGTATTAGTTCTTCAGCAAGATTTTGGAAGCTTTGGCTATTTCCCGGTTGATGATCAAACATTTCAGAGGGTTATAGCAAACGACGAGATGACCACAAGTATCTCATTTTTTACCCTTGAACCTGAGGATGTTCTTGAATTTACGAGAGTTATAACCGTTGGTGAGAGCGTTAGCGAAATAGAAAAAAGATATTATGATAAATTCGGTATAGGTTATACAACTATCGAAAAAAATATAATATTGAACAATGAAAAGTCTGCTAAGGGCATGAGAGTTGTTGTAGAAGATGAATTGGGAACCATTCAAGATGTTCAACTAGTTGATGAAAAAGGAAAAGCAGAATTTTATCTTCCCAATGATGAAGATTATGGGAATTTCCAAGTTAAAGTAGATTTTGGAAATTTGAAGAGTGAATCTGTCTCTATTGTAGAGTCTGAAGACCTTTTTGTTGAAGTTGGAGAAAATTACTTTTTTTACCAACCTTTCCTCACTAACAAAGAGGAAGATGGTGTGACTATCAATTTCAGGATGGCTGTCCCTGCCAGGTCAACTGTAGAAGTTTACGATTCAAGTAGCGAAGCTAAGGTGTTAGAAATACAAAACGAGTTTCCTTTGGAATATCACTATATAGAACTTTCTGGCTTGCAACCTGATTCTTCCTATGAATACGTGATAAATGTTGAAGATACTTATACTCTGAATGATGTTAAGACAGAAAAAAAGGCTTTTAAAACCAAGCCTTTAGATGAAAATATTGATTCTTTTCGATTTATAGTTTATGGAGATACTCAAATCTATGACGAAAGACACGCTTACGTTGTTAATAGAATTGTAGGAGATTCGGATCTAAATACAGCATTCATTCTAAAGCCTGGAGATCACACGGAAGAAGGCACATCAGAGAAGAGCTGGAGTAAATTTTTTGAGTCTGCAAACCCTTTAAGTTCTCAAATCCCCTATTACATGGCTTTAGGTAATCACGAAAGAAACAGTTTACTTTATTATAGGGCATTCGAGCTTCCAAGTGGTGGTGGAGATTATTCCAAGAGATGGTACTCTTTTGATTATGGAAACTCTCATTTTGTTATCTTAGATTCTAATATTTTGGAATCTACGGATCTTTATGAAAAACAAATGAAGTGGCTGGAAGAAGATCTTAAAAACAATAATGATAAAAAATTTATCTTCGTGGCTTTCCATCATCCTTTTTGGACGACAGCCACGGAGTATGGTAATATGGAAGAAAATCTTCCCGAAGGTCATTTCAACACAAAGAATTGGTTGCCCATTTTCGAAAAGTACGGTGTTGATGTTGTGATAAACGGACATATACACGCTTACGAAAGGTATTTTAAGGATGGAATCATGTTTATAACCAGTGGTGGAGGGGGTGCTAAGCTAAATACAAATCATGGAGCGGATCCACTGCCTTGGCATGTAAAGCACGTTCTCGGAAAGCTCCATTACATTATTTTTGATGTTTACGAAGATTCGATCAAAGTTACTGTAAAAGCAGTGGCGAGGGTTGATAATCCTCTTTTCCCAAATCAATATACTCCAATTGACGAAATAATTGATGAATTCTACATATACAAAAAGTGAAAGGGAGATTATTCTCCCTTTTCATAATTTCACCAAACCTGAAAACCCCATAAAAGCCATTGAAAGAAGTCCAGCCGTTATTAGCGCTAAAGCGGTACCTTGGAAGGGTTTTGGGACATTGTTTAGTTGCATTTTTTCTCTTATTGAAGAAAATATTATTAATGCCAGCGAAAATCCCAATCCAGAGGCAAAAGAGTTTACCAAACTTTCGATAAAGGTGTAATTAGTTTGTATGTTTAACAATGCGATCCCCAATATTGCACAATTGGTTGTTATGAGTGGTAAGTATATCCCCAAGGCTTCGTAAAGGGCTGGACTTGATTTCTTAATAAAGAACTCAACAAATTGAACAAGTACAGCAATTACCAAAATAAACACGATCGTTCTTAAAAATTCTACTCCAAGCATTATTAGTATCTGATTTAAGAGCCAAGTTATTACTCCTGCTATCGTCATGACAAAAATTACTGCGATAGACATTCCAACAGCGGAACTTTTGCTTCTAGAAACTCCTAAAAAAGGGCAAATACCTAAAAATCTAGTTAAAATAATATTGTTTACCAAAGCGGCTGAAATAAAGAGAAGGATAAGATTCATTTTTTAGCACCTGCCTTCTTCTTTTTGTTTTCTCTACTTATACCTATCGAATTGAACATTCCAAGTAAAAGTCCTAAAGTAATGAATGCGCCAGGTGGTAGTATGAAAAGGTATAAGTTGAGGGCGTCTCCCCACACCGTAAAACCAAAGATCGTTCCGTTACCCAATAATTCTCTTACTGATCCCAATAATACGAGTGCTCCTGTAAAACCTAAACCGATTCCCAAGGCATCAAATATTGAATCTAATACCCCGTTTTTTGATGCGAAAGATTCTGCCCTTCCCATTATGATACAGTTCACAACTATCAAAGGTATAAATATTCCCAAAGTCTGCCATAATTCGTATGTTAGTCCGTGCATTATGAGATCTATCATTGTTACAAAAGAAGCTATAATAACAATATAAATGGGTATTCTTATCTTTTTAGGAACTATTTTCCTGATCAAAGAGATTACAATGTTTGACATTGTTAAAACAGCTAGAGTAGCTATTCCCATACCCAAACCATTTTCTGCGCTTGTAGTTGTAGCTAAAGTAGGGCACATTCCTAACACTTGAACAAAAGTTGGGTTGTTTTTTATCAAACCGTTGGTAAAGTTTTTCAGATCCGCCATCTTTTCACATCACCCCTTCCTCTTTTAAAAATTCTACAGCTGCATTAATAGAATCAGCAACGGCTCTTGGAGTTATTGTTGCTCCTGTCATTACATCGCTAGTTTTCACTACACCTTGTTCTTTGTAACTATTTATTGAATTAGTTGGGACAGTTACGCCGGCGTCTTTATCGACTTTAACACCTACATTTAAACCTGATTCTGGGATCAAACTAAATCTTTTTTTCACGGGTTCTTCAGAGATTTTGGCCCCAAGCCCTGGAGTTTCTTGTGAATAATTTATTACTTCTATTTTATTCAAAGTAATTTGGACATCATCTTTTTTGATGAATGAAATAACGCTAACCACATCTCCTCCGTAACCTACTCCTGAAACTGTCATGACATAAATTTCGGTGTTGTTTTCCGTGAACTTATAAACCGGGGAAAAAACTTTTGCGTTTTTTGGACTTACGTATAAAACACCATCTTGATCTTCTTTCCATATATTTTTTTCTAACTGTTCTTCATTGGTAGGAATATTAGAAACTAAATATTCACCAGTATTTGCATCTTTTAATACCTCTTCTATAGCTGACAATGTATTATTGAATTCTGATTGTACTATCATTGGATTGACAAAATTATACACAATAGATACTAAAAGACCGGCAGCAACCATAAAAGCGGTTAAGATTAAACCTGTTTTTATATATTCACGCATGTTTTATCTCCCCTTTGGTTGTTCCATAAATTTTTGGTTTTAGCCAATCATCTATCAAAGGGACAAAAGCGTTCATGATAAGAATTGAAAAGGAAACACCTTCGGGGTAGCTACCAAAAAATCTTATGATCATCGTCAAAATACCAGCTCCCACACCAAAAACGAGCTGGCCCATTTTGGTCATTGGAGAAGTAACCATATCCGTTGCCATGAACAAAGCACCTAATATTAAGCCACCTGCTAAAAGATGGAACAAGGGAGTTCCAAATTTGGTAGGATCAACCATGTAAAAAACAGAGCTAAAAATTAAAACCGTTCCTATATAGGATACAGGGATCATCAATTTTATTCTACCTTTAATGACTAAGTATATGAAACCAATAATTAAAGCTAAAGCGCTAACTTCTCCGATAGAACCGGGAATTGTTCCGATGAACATATCCCAGTAAGTATAATTTTGGAGTACTGTGCTCATTCCTTCTTCAGAAATTATTCCCAGTACGGAGGCAGAAGTAACAATATCAGGATTCTGGTAATAAAAAGGTACATACCAGGTGGTCATAGCTGTAGGGAAAGATATCAACATAAAAGCCCTTCCAACTAAAGCAGGGTTAAAAAAGTTTTGACCTAACCCCCCAAATACTTGTTTCGCTAAAATTATCGCAATGACCACTCCTAACATAATTTGCCACCAGTTAACAGCTAAAGAAAGGTTCATACCTAAGAGTAACCCTGTAACAGAAGCGGAAAAATCAGGGATGTGATCCTTTTGCTTTCTTATAAAACGAACGATCGAAAAATCCAACATTTCTGCAAAAACCATAGAAAATAACATAATAAAAAGTGCTCGAAAACCAAAGATCCACGTTGAAGCAATAACCGCAGGTATCAATGATATCAAAACATCGATCATAATTTTACGAGTGGTATTGGTAGTTCTAAAATGGGGAGCTGCCTCAGTGCTAAGATTCAACTCAAACCCTCCTTTTTTGAATGGCTTTTATAACCTTTTTTGTTGTCTTGAATGTTTTAACTAGATCTATATTTGATGGACAAATGTAAGAACAAGCACCACATTCTATACAATCCATAATTCCATTTTCTTGTGCGATGTCGTTTTTCCTAGCATCAGCAAGTTTTTTTAGGTAATAAGGTTGAAGTCCCATGGGGCATGCTTTAACACAAGAAGCACATCTAATACATGGATATTCATGCTTTTGTGGTATCTCTTCTTTTGTTAATACGGTGATCGCATTGTTTCCCTTGAAAGTCGGTAAATCAATATTTGGTAAAGGTAATCCTGTCATTGGTCCACCATAGATTATTCTGTCGATTTTTTCCTCTTCAACGAGTCCTACTTGATTTAAAAGGTCTGAAACCTTAGTTCCAATTCGGAACCAATAGTTACCAGGTTTTTTTACACCCCCACTCAAAGTGATACCACGTTCAACTAAGGGTTTCCCATTGATTACTGCATCATAAATTGCATAGGTAGTGGAAATGTTAAAAACTAAAGCCCCAGCGTCAATAGGTAATCCTCCTGAAGGGACTTCCCTTTTTGTGATAGATTTTATTAATTGTTTTTCTGCACCTTGAGGATATTTTGTTTTTAGAATTGCAACTTCGATATTTTCATTTTTTAAAGCGTTTTTCATGGCTTTTATTGCTTCAGGTTTGTTTTCTTCGATGCCCACATAAATTTTTCCCGGATTAACTATATATTCTATTATTTTTATTCCTTTAATGATTTCTTCTGTGTATGTTCTCATCATCATATCATCGACAGTTATGTAAGGTTCACATTCTGCTCCATTGATTATTAAGTAATCGACTTTTTTGCCAGCGGGTATACTTAATTTTACATGAGATGGGAACATAGCACCACCTAATCCCACTATACCGGCTTTTTTAACAATGTTAATTAATTCTTCCTTTGAAAACTTCTTAAAGTTTTCATCGTGTTCAATATACTCCCAAATATCTTCTGAAGTTCTTTTTATTACAATTGCGTTATCCTTTCTTCCTGTGGAGGTATTTATAAATGATTCTATACCAACAACTTCCCCTGTAACAGAAGCATGTATGTTTGCTGAAATATTGCCTGCAGCCTCTGCTATTAATTGACCTGTTTTTACCTGATCGCCTTCTTTTACGATTGGCTTTGCAGGAGCTCCTATATGGTTAGTTGTGAATAGGTATACAAAATCGGGCAAAGGTAACTTTTCAAAAGGTTTGTCCTTTGTAAAATGCTTCTTCTGAGGCGGATGTACACCACCTTTAAAAGTTAATGTTGGCACAAAGAAACCTCCTTTTTGTTTTTTAAGAAACTAAGAATTGAAAGCCTATATAAATTTTAGGTAATCTTCTATAACTTTTTTAAAGGGTTCAAAAGCGGTTCGAAAATTATTATAGCACGAAAGAATGTTCTAATTTCAACAACTTCTAAAGTTTTTAAGAAAAATTATTACATTTATGTATATTAATTGTTTTTTCATATTTATTTAATATTGTCACGCTATAATACTTAACAGAGATATAACTGTTTGTTTTAAATTAGTCTACTTTTTTTAAATGCTTCTCTATGATTTTATCATATAATATCTTCTTTTTTTATTCTAATTTTTTAATAGAAGGTGAGTTTTCATGATAGAAAAAGACAAAATCGAGGACTTCGAATCGGAGAGCACAGATTGCACTCAAGCTGATAAAAGCTCAAAAGTCAAAAAATATTCCTTGTCTTTAACTATTAAAAATAATCCTAATGCAATCACCGATGAAATTTTAAGAAAAATCAAAAAAAAGCTATCGAAGGATGAGAAAACAGTAACTTTTGAAGAAATTGACGAGTCTATACCTAGCCAAATGCGTGAAGATTTTACATTAGAATTTTTAATAAAGTTTTACAATGAATTAAAAAAATCTAATATTTCTGTAGTGGATAGCTCAATACATCATTTTTATGAAGAAGAAGAGGAAGAAGAAAAAGATTTAGAGAACAATGAAGATTTTAAAGATCCTGAAGAATACGATGAGATTTTCGAAGATTTTGCCGATGTTGAAGTTGAGATGTGTGATAATATTTCGTTGCAAGATCCGATTAAAATATATCTTAAAGAGATTAGTAAGAGCAAATTATTAACCCCTTCAAGAGAAAGAAAATTAGCAAGAAGGGCACAAATGGGAGATAAAAGAGCCAGAGAGGAACTTATAAAAGCTAATCTGCGATTAGTTATTAGCATCGCAAAAAGATATGTTGGTCATGGATTAGGCTTTTTGGATCTCATACAAGAAGGAAATATTGGCTTAATGAAAGCCGTTGCTAAATTTGATTGGAAAAAAGGTTACAAATTCTCTACTTATTCTTATTGGTGGATACGCCAGGCTATAACAAGAGCGATTGCTGATCAAGGAAGGACTGTAAGAATTCCAGTACATTTGGTAGAAACGATTAATAGAATGAATAGGGTCGTAAATAAGTATATTCAAGAAAATGGAGAAGTACCTGATTTAGAAGAACTCTCTGTTTTGATGGACAAGCCGGTAGATAAGATGAAAGAGGTATTAATTAGTGCCAAAAATATATTCTCTTTAAATGCCCCGATTTCTAATGATGTAGATGCTGAAGGAGAAAGTGAGGTACTCGATTTTATTGATTCTGATTCACCTACCCCTGATGAAGAGGGAAGGAAGATGATTATTCGTCAAAAAATGGAAATGATCATTGATACACTTTCACCTAAGGAAGCTATGATACTAAAAATGAGATACGGTTTCGTAGATGGGAAACAGAAAACTCTCGAAGAGGTCGGAGAATTTTTTAACGTAACAAGGGAAAGAATAAGGCAGATAGAGTCCAAATCTATCAGGAAGTTAAAACATCCGGCTAGAAAAAAGATGATAGAAAATATTATCCAGGAATACTAAAGGGAAAATTTTAAGTCTCAAGCCTATTGACAAAGTAATTTATGGTTGATATAATAACTAAGGATTTGAAAATGAAACGATACAAATGGCCCCATAGGATAACGGCTAGTCCATTGGATTCTCAGTCCAAGAGTCAGGGTTCGATTCCCTGTGGGGCTGCCAGAATTAATAATCGGGTAGAAGATAGATAAGAATTATTATCAACCTTCTACCCGATAAATTTTTATTGTTTTTTTAAGGGAAGCTAGTTTGATTTATCGAAAAATTTAGTCACAATTTTTCTGTGGGAATGCTTCCACATTCAAAAACGTGATTGAAAAGATTAAAAGAACTTTCAAAAGCAGATTTCAACGTGTAACCTTTTATGATACTACTGATAAAATTAGCCTCAAAAGCAGATACAGCCTCTTCAAAATACTTTTTTTCTTTAACTTTTACTTCATATATTTTTTTATCAAAAGAGATTGCATCTTTTGCTATAATTAGCTTATTATCAGCTTTCAAATTATTGCTTTTTTCTGCTAATTCTCTATATGTCGTTTTAGAAATTAAAAAAAGATAATCACATGTAAATTTATCAATTTCATCTGTATAAGGTTCCCGTAAATCTACAAATAATCTTCTTTTTGCCTTAGTCAGATCGATTATCTTTTTGTTCCAGGAGTTATACACTATAAAAAGATTTTTTATATTATAGAGATATTCGGTAATAAATTCAGGTTCTACTTTTAAGTTTGTTTCACGATAATCAAGGTATTCAGTACTTTCTTCTATATTCCTAACTTTCCTCGTATTTCCTCCAGGTTTTTCAATCCAAATAATAGGAATTTCTTTTGTTTGAAAAGTTTTAAGTAAGAATTCAATATACTCATCAGGACTTAAAAAATCAAATATCGATGGTTTAAGATGAAAATAATCGTTCAAATAAATAACAACTCTTCCACCAGGTCCCGCTACCTCAGTTGTTATTTTGATATTATCTTTTATTTTTTTTATAATATGTTCGATTTCTATGCCACCTAAAACACCAATATCAGGAAGATTTTCTCTACTAATTATGGAAAGAACTTGCTCTTGATATTGGTAAACAGTTTTCAATTACGTTTCCTCCCACGATTTTTTAAACACTGTGGTTAGTGCTAATGTAATTTTTAATTTAATTGTGACCATTTTTTGAGGGATAAATCACAACTTTTCTATAAGGTTCTAAACCCATGGAAACGGTATGTAATTTGGGATAATTATAATTTATATACTTGTGAATTATTTTTCTTTCAAAGGAAAACATAGGGGCTAATTCCACCTTTTCGTTAGTAGATATTGCTTTTTTAGCAGCATTGTCAGCGATTAGTTCTAGGTTTTTTTTCCTATTTCTTCTGTAATCCCCAACATCCAATTTAACATCACATTTAGTATCCGTCATTCTATTGACATAAATCATGGTTAAATGCTGTAGTGCTCCAAGGTTTCGCCCTTGTTTGCCAATTACTTTACCCAAGTTTTCTCCTTCTAAAAAAACTTTCAAGGTCTTATTGTAATAATTAATATTGATATCAACATCTTCTTCAAAATAAGAAAGGATATTTTTCAAGAATTTTTTTACCTTATTGATAAGGTATTTCTCGTTGGGATAAGCTTCTATGATGAGGGGCTTTTTACCTATTCCAAAAAAGAATCCCTTAGAAGGCTCTTGAATAATCTTATAAGAAATCTCATCGATACATGATGCGTTAAAATTTGATTTTGCTTTTTCTAAAACCGATTCCAAATCAGTTCCTTCAAATTTTGTCTCACCTTGTAATTTAAACACTTATCATTTCACCTCCTGACAGGCTTTGGACCCAAACCAACGAGTTGTCTAAACGTAATACCTTTGACATTGTAAATCCTGTTGTACACAAATGTCAACAAGGTTTGTATTACAGTGTTCAGTGAATAATAAATGAATACTCCGACGGGTAATCCAATCAAAATGAAAGGAAACACCACAGACATAATTACCGACGTCCATGCGCTCCTGGCATCTTGCGACATTAAAAGGGCATTGATTAAAGAAGCAATTATGGCTAGTAATAGTAGGAAAAAATTGGCTTGGAAACCGCCTAGAGAAAGATCTGTCCATAAAAGGAATCTGGGATTGTATGCATAACTACCTTCAAAATAGTAGATTACTTGCCACAGTATGATCATAATGGGGAGAGGAATCAAAGAAGTCAAACATCCTCCGGCAGGGTTCACTCCTTTTTCCTTGTACAATTTCAGAGTTTCTTCTTGCTGTTTTTGAGGGTTTTTATATTTTTTTCTTATTTTCTCAAGTTCTGGTTGTAACTGTTTCATTTCGATCATGGATTTCTTTTGCCTGCCATATACGGGGAATAATATTGCATTTACAATGAGGGTAAAGAGTATTATAGCCCAACCAAAATTCCCTGTTACTTTAAATAGCCACCAGAAAAAGTTAACGAACCAATAAAAAATATTATTGAAAGGTCCAAACTTTCCTAAATCCTGCATTAAATCGATTACTGTAGAGTAAACGATCCCTTCTTCTATACCATCAAACGTTTCTTTTATAAAAATTTTTTTGGTTGGACCTAAATAAGAAATTATTTTTTGATCCGAATAATTTAATGGGAATAAGTATTGGTTTTGAGAGAATTCTATCTCTTCAGGCGTATAGATGGCTAGTGTAGAATCTAAAGCTTCTCCTGTTGAAACGGATTTATCAATGTATGAAACAAAAACATTACCACTGTATCTTATTCCCGAAGAAAAGGATATACTAGGTAAAACAACGTATCCATATAAATTTTTAAATTGAACATCAAAATGATAGTTTGGATCGTTGTAAAACTTATAAATCTTTTGCCCTCCGTTGGGGAAAAAGTAATTTACTTCAATATAACTTTGATCTTCCGCCAATCTGATATTATAGTTGCTTGGTAATATTTCTGTCATGTTTTGAGTATCTAAAATGTCGTAACTATCACCTGTATATTCATAGACTAAGTTGTATTTTTTCGTTCTGCTATCGTAGAGTTCGAAATTTAAAATGTGCCCATTTTGGTCTAACTTCAATCTATACAATTTCATTTCAATGTTAATTTCTTGATTCAATGAACTCTCTGATACTGTTATCTCAGGAATTGCAAAGGCGATAACATTTAAAAACATTAGTAACGTCAAAAAAAACAATCCTTTTTTCAAGTCATACACTCCTTCTGTGTTGTTTATTTTTTCCTTGCTTATGAACAAAAAAAGAAAACTTTTCAGGGACAGGATCGTAGCCCCCTTTGTGTAGTGGATTGCATCTGATAAAACGTCTAAATCCCAAATACAAACCTTTAAATACCCCGAACTTTTCCACCGCTTCATAGGTGTAAGATGAGCAGGTCGGTAGGTAGATACATTTGGGAGGAGTTGCAGGCGATATATGTTTTCTATAAAAATCAATAGACTTGAGAACAAGCTTTTTCATGCTTCTAACTTCCTCACCAATTTTAAAATTTGGTTTTTAATTTGAGAATAATCTATTCCTTTGAAATTTTTCGATAACTCTTTTCTTGGAATGAATACGAAATCGTATCCTAGTGGGAAAAAAGTTTTGTTAGTTCTATATATCTCTCTGATGTATCTTTTGATTAAATTTCTAATAACTGCGTTGCCAAATTTTTTGTTCACAATTATAGCGATTCTGTTATAATCCTTAGTATTTCGAAAATATATTATAACAAAATTATTGTCGATTAAGCGCCCGCCCTTTTCAAAAACATTTTTGAAATTCCTTTTTAATCGTAAACGTTCTTTTTTCTTGAAAGTTTGCCCTTCCATTATACTGTTAAACGTTCTCTGCCTTTTGCTCTTCTTCTTCTCAAAACATTTCTCCCAGTTGATGTTCTTTTTCTAGCTAAAAAGCCATGAGTTCTTTTTCTCTTTATCCTAGATGGTTGATATGTTCTTTTCATCTCTTCACCTCCAAATCCTTTTAAATTAAATGGTTTTATTAAAAATAAGATTGTTCCTTACTTAATTCCTCTTTAAGTACAAATTCAACCAATAGAAGCTAAATAATTGGTTTTAAAACTATCGAATATATTATAATGATTTAATGTTTTAATGTCAAGAAAGAGAAGTAACAATTTTTTTGGACAAATTTTTCTTAACAAAATACTAAATAAAGCTAATACTAAATTAATTAAACAGTGATAAAATTAAAAGTAGTTTTGTAGGGATTTTATAAGTTCGTGGGGTGAACAAAGATGAATATAGATTATGAATGTATTAATTGCCTTCTAAACCACTCTTCTGAGTTAATGTCTAAAGTTAATACTAACTCTTCAGATTCTCCTCATAACATTTTTGATAATTACAAAGAGGTAATTCTAAAAACATTCGGGGATACGACTTCAACCCACACACCTTATTATTTAGTAAAAACATTTTATGATTCTTTTTATGATGTTTTTGGTGAAAATGATTACTTTCATACAGAAAAAGCTGACCTAAACCAACTATTTTTAGAAGTTTACGATGATCTATTAGATTTTTGTTTGTCTAGCAAAGATCCTCTTTATACTGCTTTCAAATTATCACTGATGGGGGAGCTTTTTTGCCACAATTCGGGAAATTCCTTTGGTGAGTTAGAGATAGAAATCCAAAATTTTTTTAACACAAAGGGAGAAGCAATAAACGATTTAGAAAAATTTAAAAAAGAGCTAGAAAATGCCCGGCTCCTGCTTTTTATTCATAATTATGCTGGTGAAATAGTTTTTGATAAATTGTTTATAAAAGTATTAAAAGAATTATACCCCAACTTGATCGTTCACTCTGCTTTGAAATCTCGTCCGGTTTACAAATGTGCGACTAAAAAAGATGCCGATCAAATTTTTTTAAAAGAAGTTTCTATTCCTGTTGAAAGCGGGTCCAAATATTTAGGAACCGATTTAAGCTTCGTTAGTCCATCATTCAAAAATATCTACAATGAGGCAGATATTGTAATAGCTAAAGGACAATCTAACTTTGAAAGTTTGGTTGACGAAAATCCAAAAAAATCAATCTATTATTCTTTTATTGTTAAGTGTTCAAAAATTGCGAAGTATCTTGATGTGAACAAAGAAGATTTAATATTTAAGCGAAGCTGGGTTATGAGTGGTAGTTGATGTGTGATTGAAACCAACTCAAAAGGAGGGGAACAAGATGAAAAGATTCTTAGGTATTTTAGTTTTTATCGTATTGGTTTTATCGGTTTTTGCAGAGCCTAATCACTTAGTGATTTTCCACATGAACGATACTCACGGACATGTGTGGGGAACAGAAGATGGTGGAGGATTTGCCAGAGCAGCTACTCTGATAAATCAAGCAAGAGAAGAAGTAGCTAAGGAAGGTGGAGAAGTTCTTTTTCTACATGCCGGCGATGTAAACACAGGGATTCCAGAATCCGACCAATTGGATGCAGTTCCTGACTTCTTGGCGTTGCATTACATGGGTTTGGATGCTATGACTTTGGGCAATCATGAATTTGACAAACCTTTTGAAGTGCTTGAGAAACAGTATGAAGTAGCACAGTTTCCTTTTTTAGGGGCAAATTTTGTCAACGAGAAACGTGGTGGACCAGTTTTTGAACCATACGTTATAAAAGACTATGGTGATTTCTCAGTTGGAATTATAGGTCTTGTTACTGAACAAACAAAAGTTTTAGAGCCAATTTATTTGGGTGAGAATACGATTGTAGATGCAGAAGAGACTTTGAAGAAATATCTCCCAATTGTTCAAGAAAAAGCCGATGTAGTTATCGTCCTCGGACACTTAGGCTATCATGCAGATGGAGGAAGGCCTAACTTGTCTGTTGAGTTCACTACCTCAGATGAGCTGGCTGAAAATGTATCTGGAGTAGATATTATAATAGACGGACATTCTCACACATTGTTAGAAACACCTGTGGTAATCAATAATGTTATAGTAGCTCAAACTGGAGAAAACGCAGAGAATATAGGAAGGATAGATTTATGGATCGATGATGGTAGGATAGTAGATTGGAGAGGAGAAGTAATTCCACTAACATCTGATATCCCTGAAGATCCTTTCATAAAAATGTTTACAGATGCTTTTTATCAACTTGGATCGGAGGCTTTGAATGAGGTTGTTGGAGTGACAAAAGTATATCTCGATGGGGAACGAGCCCACGTTAGAAGTGACGAAACGAATCTAAGCAACCTTATAGCGGATGGTATGATTTGGAAAACAGGTGCAGATGTTGCTTTAATGAACGGTGGCGGGATAAGAGCCTCTATTGAAGCAGGAGAGATAACCTACAGAGACATTTTGACTGTTTTGCCTTTTGGAAACACATTGTACGTTTTAGAGTTGACTGGGAAAGACATAATGGATGTTTTAAATTATGCTGCTACAATTCCTGATGGTCAGGGAGCTAAGTTACATGTTGCGGGGTTAACTGCAGAAATAAAAGGTGGAAAAGCTACAAACGTAAAAATAAACGGTAAACCCATTGATTTGAACAAAACTTATAAAGTTGTTACCAACAACTATGTAGCTGCAGGTGGAGACGGATACACAATGCTTGCAGGTAAACCTGGTTACGATACATACTTTAGAGATGCGGATTCTTTACGTGAATATATTGCTCATTTGGGAACTATAGAAGATTATACTTCCCAAGAGAGATTGATAGAATTAGATCAAGTTAAGTAAACAATCTAAAAGGGGTGTAAGTAAAATCTACACCCCTTTTAGATTCATGTTAAGTAACACTTTTACTTCTTGTTTGGTATTTCTTTTTTTTTAACTTCTTTTTTGACGAAAAACTTAAAGCAAAGGGGTGATTTTATGTTAAAAAGAGGCATTTTATCGTTTGTTTTGTTTTTGAGTGTGTTCTCGTTGTTTTTTGCTGAGACGATAGAAGTCCAAATTTTAGCAACTTCAGATTTGCACGGACGCTTTTTACCTTATGATTATGCCTTAAACCAACCTAATTATAGTGGAAGTATTGCACAAGTCTATTCGATCATAAATGAGTTGAGAAGTGAAAATCCTGACGGAACTATATTGATTGACAATGGAGATACAATCCAAGAAAACCTTTCAAACATTTTTTTAGAAGATGCCATACATCCCATGATTTTTGCTATGAATGAAATGGGTTATGATGCATGGATTTTAGGTAATCATGAGTTTAACTATGGGGTCCCAACACTTAAAAAGATTATGAGACAATTCATGCCAGTGGATGATAATCCTAACAGTGTTTTGTGTGGCAATGTTTATAATCCCGATGGAACAAGGTTAGCTGCCCCTTATAAAATAGTTACCACAGGGAATGGAGTAAAAGTTGGAATAATAGGTATGGTTACTCCTAACATAGTAAAATGGGACGCTGCAAATTTGCAGGATTACATTGTTGTTGATCCTGTGGATGAGGTAAGAGTAGCAGTTGCACAACTAAAAGGACAAGTTGACGTGATTGTGGGAGCTTTTCATATGGGAATCGAAGAAGAATATGGGACCTATGGTTCTGGAATCATAGATATTCTAGAAAAGACACCTGATTTAGATGTTGTTATTGCGGGTCATTTCCATGAAAAAATTGCTGAAACTTACTATTATAATGGAAAGTTGTATAAAGCTGTTAATGGTAAGATTATCGATGATCAAAAAAATGACATTACGCAAGAAGTGAAGCTCAAAGGAACTTTAATTGTGGAACCCGGAAAATGGGGGCAGACGTTATCACAAGTGGTATTGGAACTACAGAAGGAAGGGGATAAGTACGTAATAGTTGATAAAAGTTCCGCCAATTACGATGTAAAAACTGCTACTGGAACAGTACCACCAGACAGTGAATTGGAGAAAAAGCTTCAACCTTTTCACTATAAGGCTTTAGACTATGCTAACGAGGTAATAGGAGAATTAAAAGGTGGATCTTTAGTTCCTCCAGATGAAATAAAAGGTATCCCACAAGTATACATACAGCCCACCGCTATGATAGATTTGATAAATTCCGTTCAAATGTATTATGGAGAACAACTAATAGGTGAAAAGATAGATGTATCAGCTTCTGCAGCTTTTAGATCGGATGCAAATATAAAAGAAGGCCCTATAAAAAGATCGGATATTTCTTTAATTTATAGATACGACAATACTTTGTATGTACTAGAAATAACGGGGAAGCAGTTGAAGAAATATATGGAATGGTCGGCTTCTTATTACAATCAATACCAACCTGGAGATTTAACTATTTCTTTCAACCAAAAAATTCCGGGTTATAATTATGATATGTTTAAAGGGGTTTATTACGAGATCGATGTTTCAAAACCCGTTGGTCAGAGGATAGTAAATTTAAGAAAAATAGATGGTACACCTATTCAAGATAATGATGTATTGACGTTGGCAGTCAACAATTATAGAGCAAATACCCAACTTTTGACATATGGTCCAATATTTGAAAAAGGAGAACAACTGCCAAAGCTTCTTGGTAGAACAGAAGATCATCCTGACTTTTCAGCTATAAGCGGAGGAGATCTAAGAAAACTCATAGAAAAGTATATAATAGAAGTAAAAAATGGTATGCTTACCCCAGAATATGAAGAAAATTGGAAAATAGTGGGTACCGATTGGGGTGAGGAATTGCATAATAAGCTTAAGGAATTATCCCACGAAGGAACCGTGGAAGTAAGCCCGTACGAACCTGTTAGAGTAGAGGATATTGAAGTATTTTTATAACTCCTAACTTCATAATATAATTACCAAGTAGGCTCATGAAATAAATTGTGTTTTCTTTATGAGTCGTCCAGATAAATGGAAAGAATGTTTCAGAAGAGTAATCTAATTACGTAATCATACTAAAAGGGGTGTAAGTAAAATCTACACCCCTTTTTAAGTCCTTCCAAAGTATTTATCTAAGGTTTTAAAGGTGATTTGGATCATTATCGGTCTACCATGTGGACAGGTTAGTAATTTTTTCTCAAAAATGTTGTTTAAAAGTGTTTCCATCCCCGTAGGATTATCTTTAGTTTTTACAGCTGCTCTACATGCCATAGTAGCTAAGTTCTTATCAAGTATGTTTGTTTGCTGATCAAAATTTGATATTCTTAGATCATCGGCTATCTCGAATATCAATTTTTCGGTATCATCAATTTTCACAAGTGAAGGGAGCCCTTTCACAATAATTTCTTTTTCATCTTCTTCTAGTTTTATACCCAATTTTTCTAAGTGATCTTTGTTTTCTAAAATTATTCCTTTTCTTACTTCATCTAGAGTTATTTTAACAGGGGTAAGTAGAAGGTCGGAAGTAAGTCCACCTTTTTCGTATAGATTTTCCTTTAAAATTTCGTATATATAACGTTCATGTGCGGCATGAAAATCTACTAAAAGTAATTTGTCTTCATCTTCAACTACGAGATATCTTTCAGCAACTATGCCCAAAATTCTTAACTTTTCTAAAGAATTAATTTTTTCAACAGGAGTAAACGGCTGACTCTTTTGATATTCAAACCCTTTAAAATCAAAGGTTTTTGAAGGTTCATAAAGTTTATAATTATTATCAAAATGATTATGTTCTTCTTGAAGATCTTCTATTTCAGAGTTATTAAAAAATTTGTCTGTAATTTCAAAATAATCTTTATTTGTATTGTTTTGTGAAAAATCAACTTTTTGAGAATTTTCGTTCTTGTTGTATAAATTTTGAACAGAAAACGAAGAAGTTTTTTTATTTGAATCAATTGTATCGTTACTACCTATAAATTCCACCGTAAAGTGAATGTTTTTCTTCAGGGTCTCTCTTACAACTTTTTTAAGTAAAGAAGCTATCATCTGTTCGTCAGTGAATTTTACTTCCAATTTTTGAGGATGAACGTTTACATCAACCATATCCGGTGGTATTTCTATGAATATTATTCCATAAGGATGAACTGATTTTTCAAGCATTTCACCGTAACCTGTTTCTAAAACGGAGTAGAGTGAGGCAGCCTTGATGTATCTGTTGTTTACAAAAAAATGTTGGGCAGTTCTGTTATTTCTTCCAACTTTGGGTTGTGAAATAACTCCAGATATTTTGCATAATGAGTCGTTGTGTTCAATTTCTATGAGATCATCTCTTTTTAACTCGGGATATATTTTTAAACATTTTGTAATTAGATCCATATCCGAAGAAAATTTGTAGATTTCTTTGTTTTCTCTTATGTATGTTAAGTTAATGTTGTTGGTGAAAGCAAACTTTTCTATAATCTCTGTAACGTATCTTCCTTCAGCAGAATCACTTTTAAGAAATTTTCTACGTGCAGGAATGTTAAAAAAAAGATCCATAATTTCTATTTTCGTTCCATTTGATGAATTAACCCTCTTTTTTTCTATTATTTTTCCACCTAATATTTCTAACATTGTTCCAACTTCTTTTTCAGGTGGTTTGGAGGTCATTTTCATTCTAGAAACCCTTGAAATTGAAGATAGGGCCTCACCTCTAAAACCAAATGTTTTTAGTTGATAAAGATCCTCAATAGAGAAAATTTTGCTTGTGGTATGAGGAAGTATAGATAATTCTAATTCTTCTTCTTCCATCCCAATTCCGTTATCATCGACTTTTATTAACGATTTGCCGCCATCAAGTATTTCAACAGTTATACTATCTGCTTGGGCATCTAAAGAATTTTCTACCAATTCTTTTACTACTGAGCTTGGGCCGGATACAACTTCTCCAGCTGCTATTTTCATTACCACTTCAGGATTAAGTACTTTTATTCTCATAAAAAACACCTCTTCAAAGTATAACAGTTCATATATTATTATATCATCTTTAAAAACTCAACCTCAAAAAATAGCGAATTTTTGTTATAATAAATACGTATAGGAATTTTATAAGGGGGAAATGCAATTGAATATAGGAATGTTTTCCGATACTTATTTACCGCAAAAAAATGGAGTTGCCACAGCTATAAAACTCTATAAGGATGAAATGGAAAAAAGGGGACACAATGTATATCTATTTGTTCCAAAATATAAATTTGACTACAAAAGGAACGATGATAAAATTTTTGAATTTCCGGCTGTTAAATTCCTCTTTGAGAAAGAGCAGAGGATTGCACTACCATTTTCTCCAGAAATTTTTAAAATTAAAGAGTTAAACTTGGATATAATACATTCTCATGATCCTTTTTCTATGGGAATTCTTGCAAGGGTTGTTTCACGCATGTTGAAGTTAAAACACGTAGCAACACACCATACCATGTATGATTATTATTTGCACTATCTACCATTGATAGTTAGACCCCAACCTGAATTTGTTCAAAGACTTATAAAAAATTGGTGTTTAAAAACAGATAAAATAATCGCTCCTACTGAGAATATAAAAGAGACGCTTGTTGAATATGGTGTACCTTCCGAACATATAGTAACTATCCCAACTGGGATAGACCTAGCTTCTTTTGATAAACCTATTAACTGGGATTTGAAAAAAGAATATCCACAAATAAAAGAAGATGACAGAATTCTTTTATTTGTAGGTAGGTTGGGAAAGGAAAAGAACATAAGTTTTCTTTTGAAGGTGTTTAAGAAAGTGCTTTTGGATGAACCAAAGGTAAAATTCGTTATTGTTGGTGGAGGGCCTGAAAAAGAAGAGTTGGAAAAGTTAGCTATGGACTTAAATATCACTGAAAATGTTATTTTTACAGGTCCACAACCAAGAGAAAAGGTTATAGATGCCTACAAACAAGCTTATTTATTTATTTTTGCTTCTTACACGGAAACACAGGGATTAGTTATTCTTGAATCTATGGCTGCTGGTACGCCGGTAGTGGCTTTGGGTAAATTAGGTGTTTATGATATACTTTCTCAAGAAGGTGCAGGTGGAATTATGATCAAAGATTTAAATGAAGATGATTTTTCTCATGAGATACTTAAACTATTAAGAGATTTATCGTCATACGAAGGAATAAAAAAGAAAGCTGAAATTTTTGTGAAAGATAATTATTCCATCGAAAAGTGTGTAGATATGATTTTGGAACTATATAAAAGGGAGATAGTAAGTGTATGAAAGAATTTGAGGAAATAATAAATCTCCAACTTGCGGATCTGCGTGAAATACCTATCGAGAACTTTTCCTATATTGGAGATGCTGTTATAGGTTTGATTTACAAGGTGAAATTGCTAAAGGATGGAAGGATAAAGACAAGAGACCTTTATGAAAAAACAAAAGATTTTTTAAGTGCAAAAGCTCATTCGAAGTTTGTTGATATTGTGTTAGATCATTTAACTCCAATAGAAATGCAGTATTACAAGCGTGCGGAAAATTCCAACGGTGCCAAGAAAAGAGGCAACGATAATGATTATAGGAAATCTACAGGATTTGAAGCGGTCATTGGATATCTTTTTTTGACTAAAAGTTACTCAAGAATCGAGGAATTATTGGGAGTGATCGATAATTGTATATATACGGAAAAAACATATTAAAAGAGATTATTGAAGCTCGTTACCCTGTAAAGCATATTTTTTTCAGTAGTTCTAAAACAGAAAGAGGATCTTTAAAAGAAATCGTCGAAGATGTTGCAAATTTAGGATATTCCTACAGTTTTTCCCCCAATGAAGTTTTGGAAAAGATGGCTTTAACAAACAAACATCAGGGAATCGTAATTGATATGGGGAACGATTTTAAATATGAAAATTTGGATATTATAGAAGGAAAGGAAAAACTGTTTTTAGTAATCTTGGATCAGATTCAAGATCCGCATAATTTTGGAGCTATTGTAAGGACTTCGGTGGCCGCGGGGGTTGACGCCATTATAATACCAAAAGATAATGCTGTTGAAGTCACCCCTGTTGTTATAAAAGTATCTTCTGGTCAAATATTTAAGATACCGATAATTAAAGTAACCAATCTTTCAAATACAATAGAGACATTAAAGAAGGAAAATGTTTGGGTTTATGGAGCAGATGTTGAGGGTAAACCTTATTATGAAATCGATTGGCAAGGAAAAATATGCTTGGTTTTTGGAAATGAAGGAAACGGCATTCGAAAAAACGTTAAAAACCATTGTGATGAATTAGTAAGCATTCCGATGTTTAACAACGTTGAGTCTTTAAATGTATCGGTTAGTGCAGGAATTATACTTTTTGAAGCGAAGAAACAAAGAATTTTTAATATGTAATTATAATTCAAAATTTTATGGAGGTGTATGTTGTGAGTAATACAACAAGAAAAGTTTTTACTGTGATGGTATTTAGCATACTGTTTGCTGTTATTTCATTTTCTCAAACGGATTCAACTCTCAAAATTGGTTATGTGAATTTTGAAAAGACAGTAGAAAGTTATTACAAATGGAAGGATTTGGAATCAATGTATCAAATTGATCTACAATATTATCAAGGAAAAATCAATGAAATGGAACAACAGTTCAAGGATTTACAGAGTTCGGGGGCAACTGAGGAAGTCCTGCAACAAAATCTTCAACAATTACAAACTCGTGTAAATCAATATCAACAGGAATTGCAAAATGAGTATCAACAGAAAATGGCAAATATCACTTCGGAAGTAACAGTGAAGATAGCTCAGTATGCAAAAGAAAATGGGTACGATTTAATTTTAAATGAAATTGGTGTAGTTTATTACAATCCAGAATTAGATTTAACGGAAAAAATTATTCAATATTTGAATGAGAATTAAAAATAAATAATATGGAAAGGGTTATTATTGATTGTAGAAACATTAGCAAAACATATGGAAAAAAGATGGTATTGAATAATGTTCAATTTCAATCAAAAGCCGGTTTAATTACAGGATTACTTGGGCCAAATGGTGCAGGGAAAACAACTCTTTTTAAGATAATTTTAGGGTTAGTTGTTCCCAATTCTGGGGATGTTTTCCTCGATGGTAGAAATATAACCCATCTTCCTATACACAAAAGAGCGTTGAATGGATTGGCTTATCTACCTCAAGAACCGTCTGTTTTTAGGAACTTATCTGTAAGAGATAATCTTGAAATGATCGCCGATCTTCTTAAAATTGAAGATGCGAATCAAAAAATTAAGAGTATAATGGAAGATTTTGGATTAGATACTTTAATTCACCAAAAGTCTTATTCTTTATCCGGTGGAGAAAAAAGAAAATTAGAGTTTGCTAGAACGTTGATAACGAATCCAAAAGTAATCCTTTTGGACGAGCCTTTTGTTGGTATAGATCCCATAACAGTTAAGGATATACAACAAATAATTAGAAAACTTGCAAAAAGTGGGATTTCAATAATTGTTACGGATCACAGTGTCGATGAAATTGCTCAGGTAGTTGATGAACTTTATGTTTTACACAAAGGTGAAGTTATAGCTAGTGGTGTTCCAAAAGATGTTTTGAATAACGCAAAGGTCAAAGAAAGTTATTTGGGTTGGTGATCGGTTTGAATGTAGGGGTTATCGGGTATTCTGGAAATATCTTTAAAGATCCAATTAAATCGTTAGCTTCACTTTGTTATGATGTCGGTAGAATTATAGCAGAGAATAATTGGATTCTAGTGAACGGCGGACGTGATGGAATAATGCAACTAGTTTCAAAGGCCGTAAAAAATAATGGTGGGCATGTTATTGGTTTTTTACCGTGGGAACAAGAAGGGAACGGTTATTTGGACTTTCCTATAAAAACAGGGCTTGATCTTAATATGCGTTCTTTTGTTTTGTTAAAAAATGTCGATGTGGTCGTAAGTATAGGAGGGGAAATCGGCACGGCTATAGAAATTTTGGGGGCTTATTCGTACAAAAAACCGATATTGTTAATGAAAAATTCAGGCGGATGGACAGATAGGATAACTGAAGTTTTGATAGAAGGTAAGTTTCTTGATAATAGAAAATTAGTAGAGGTAAAACAAGTATCTTCTATTGATGAACTTGAAAGAATTTTGAAAGGTATTGAAGAGGTGAACAACTAATGATAAGAGTAAGATTTGCTCCAAGTCCCACGGGTCATCTACACGTTGGGGGTTTAAGAACAGCCTTGTTTAATTGGTACTTTGCCAAGAAAAATAATGGGAAGTTTATTCTAAGAATTGAAGATACCGATATGGAACGTTCCAAAAAAGAGTACGAGGATGCCATTTTAGAAGAAATGAAATGGGTAGGCTTAGATTACGATGAAGGTGTAGATAAACCTGGTGAATATGGGCCATACAGACAAAGTGAAAGACTAGACATATACAAACATTATATAGATCAACTTTTAAATGAAGAAAAGGCTTATTTTTCAGTTACTAAAAACGATGAAATAATTTTTGAAGGTAATAATCTTCTAGACAAATATAAAAAAAACAATGATTATTCTGTGGTTGTAAAGTTTAAGGTTAATAATGATCAAAAAATATCTTTTTTGGACGATGTTAGAGGAACCATACAATTTGATACATCCAATATAAATGATTTTGTTATTCTAAGATCAAACGGAATTCCTGTTTACAATTTCACAGTTGTGATAGATGATTATCTGATGAAAATAAGTCATGTTATAAGGGGAGAAGACCACATCTCTAATACACCCAAACAAATTTTAATATATAATGCTTTATCTTTTGAACTTCCAAAATTTGCCCATTTGCCTTTGATTTTGGGTGAAGACAAGTCTCCTTTGTCTAAAAGGCACGGAGAGGTTTCTATAACTTATTTTAGAGAAGAAGGGTATCTTCCTAAAGCTATATTGAATTACTTGAGTTTGTTAGGTTGGAATGCCAACGAACAGATATTTGATTATACGGAAAAATATCAGGAATTTGATCTGAAAAAAGTTTCAAGAAATCCTTCCATTTTTGATTACACCAAACTTCTATGGACAAATGAAGTACATTTGAGAAACGATCCAATTGAAGAAGTACACAAAAGTTTTACTGAATGGGCTAAATATACAACCGTCAAGATAGACAATGAAGATTCTTTTGTGAAAAAAATTATAGAAGCTTCCAGAGCTAAAGTTCAAACATTAAAACAACTTTATGAATTTTCCAAAAATTTCTTTGTTGAAGAATTCGAATACGAAGAGGAATTTATCGAAAAATACATGAAAAAACCTTGGTTTAAGCAAGTCATCGAGGCAACGATAAGAAAACTCTCAGAAATTGATGAGTACAACCTTGCAAATGTAGAAAATACTTTAAAAGAAATAGCGGATCTAAATATAACTAGTAGAAAAAATGTTTTTCAGACAATAAGAGGCTCTCTTTTAGGAAGATTAGTAACTCCTGGTTTGTACGAATCTATAATTATTTTAGGAAAAAATGAGAGCATTAAAAGGTTAAAAAGAGCTTTGGAATTCTCAAATACTTTGGATATTAATCCAAGAAGGTGAATTCTCTGTGTATCCTTACTTAAAAGGAAAAAATATTTTACTCGGTGTAACAAGTGGAATCGCCATCTATAAAGCGGTAGATCTAATTTCTAAGATGAGACAGATTGAATGTAATCCAAAAGTTATCATGACAAAAAATGCCCAAAGGTGGATATCCGACCAGATTTTTTCTGCAGTAGGTAACTGTGAGGTTTACTATGAAACTTTCGATGTTAAAAGCGGTTGGATACCCCATACAGAGCTTTCTAGATGGGCAGAACTGTTTATCGTCGCCCCTGCGACCGCAAATATAATAGCCAAAATATCACATGGAATTGCCGATGATCTACTTTCTTGTACCGCTTTAGCTTATTCGAAAGCTCCTAAACTAATTGTCCCTGCAATGAACGTTAGGATGTATGAAAATCCCGTTAATAAAAAGAATTTAGAAATATTGAAACAAAATGGTTGGTCTATAATAGAACCAGAAGAAGGTCACTTAGCAGACGGAGAATTTGGTAAAGGAAGGTATCCGGATAATAGTGAAATATTAGAATACAGTGAATACCTACTTTCCAAAAAGGATTTCATGAATAAGAAAGTTTTAGTAACAGCCGGTCCCACGGTCGAAAATATTGATCCTGTAAGGTTTTTGTCAAACAGGTCCAGCGGAAGAATGGGTTACGAATTGGCAAGAGAATTTGCAAACAGAGGAGCTGAGGTTACGTTAATATCGGGGCCCACAAACTTGAGACCACCATCTATTGTAAAAAAAATCATAAGAATAGAAAGTGCGGAAGAATTAAGAGAAAAGGTATTAGAGGATTTTGAAGATAATGATATAATAGTTATGACAGCTGCAGTAAGTGATTTAAGAATAAAAAATTATTCTGAACAAAAGTTAAAAAAAGATACAATAGTTAATCTAGAGATTGAGAAAAACCCTGATATAATAAAAGAATTAGGAAGGAAAAAAAGAGTTGGTCAAATACTTGTTGGATTTGCTGCAGAAACAGAGAACTTAAAAGAGAATGCCATAAAGAAATTAAAAGAAAAAAAGATGGACATGATAATTTTGAACGACGTTTCAAGAAAAGATATAGGGTTTGAAAAAGAGGAAAACGAGGTGACCATTTTTACTAGTAAGGAGGAGCTTCGACTTGAGAAAAATCACAAAAGGATTATCGCTAATAATATTTGTGACTTTATTTTCAGTACTTTTTTCTGAAGATTATTTTCATTTGTATCCTGCTGAATATGATCAAACTCAAAATACTGTGAAAATTAATTTAGAAAGTTATATAAATATCACGCAAAAACCAAATGTATACATATATGATGGGGGAGATAGAAAGAAATTAACTTTGTATGAAAAAGAAGACCGTGAATTCTTCTTTTATGTTAATTTAAATGCTTTTAAAGGCAATTATTATTCATTCTTAGTAACTTCTACAGATAAAGAAGGGCGTTATGTGTCACAGTTTTTTGCAAATTTTTTGGAAAAAGCCTTATTTGCTCCAAATATAGAAGTTGAAATAACTACCTCTGTTGTGGAAAATGGGTATCAATATTATTTGGATTATTATCCAGAAGAAAATTTGGAATTAGTGAAAGTACAGGTAGAAAATACCGTTTTTGAAGATCCGAATGAGTTCTTAAGGTTGCTGGGTAACTTTGAAGAGGGGTTTCATGATTCTGTTTTTACTTTTAGAAATAGATATGGAATACATTTTGAGCGAAAAGTTACCTTTTTGAAAGTGGCGAATGTTGTTGCCACTGAGAACGTTTTAAAACCAAAGCAAAGATATGAAGTATATGGTTACCATATCGTACAAAAAGGTGAGAGTTTATACAAAATCGCTGAAAAATACAAAGTTCTTCCTGGAGATTTAGTTAATATGAACGATCTAAAAGATCCTTCTTTGATATATCCAGGGCAAGCTTTAAAAATAGGAAAAGTAAAATACGAAGAAAGTCCTTTACGCTTAGAAATAAACCTTTCACAAAATAAGATGTACTTATATTTTCATGATCAGTTGTTAAAAACTTATATAGTTGCGGTTGGTATGAGTGATTACACACCACCGGGTTACTATCGAATTTCATACAAAGAGAAAGATCCTGCGTTGTATTGGTACGATGAATATATACCTCCTGGATCTTTAATGAATGGAATGGGAACAAGATGGTTACAACTTTCAAATCCTCAATATGGGATTCATGGCACAACAAAGCCATGGGAAATAGGTAAAAGGATATCTCATGGATGTATAAGGATGTTCAACTTTGATGTGGAAGTTATAGACTTTTTGGCATCTTTAGGGACCGAGGTTTATGTGTACAATGGAGAAAATAAAAAAGAATCCTGAATAGGATTCTTATGGCTGGGGTGGCTGGTGGGATTTGAACCCACGACATCCTGAGTCACAGTCAGGCGTTCTTCCACTGAACTACAGCCACCAAAAATTTGGTGCGCCTGGGGGGAATCGAACCCTCAACCCTTGGATTAGAAATCCAATGCTCTATCCGTTGAGCTACAGGCGCTGGAGCGGCCGACGGGAGTCGAACCCGCAACCCTTGGCTTGGAAGGCCAATACTCTACCAATTGAGCTACGGCCGCATTAATACATTAATGGTCGGAGCGACTGGGCTTGAACCAGCGACCTCCGGTGCCCAAGACCGGCGCGCTCCCAACTGCGCTACGCTCCGCTGCCTTACTTTTCAAAATATATAATATCACAAGGAATCTATTTTGTCAATATTTAATTTCTTTTTAATTCTTCTAAAAATCAAATCTCTACTATTCAATTTTTTTATGATAAAATTATATCAAGGGGAATGGGACGTTCTTAAACGTTGCAGCAATTAGGATGGGAGGTGTTTTATGAAAGTAAAGAAATTGGATAAAAAATTGTTAGATACATTTAGGGCAGATGAACCTACAATACAGGAATTGAGAAATATTGCAAAAAATTTAGGAGTTAAACTAAAACGAAATATGAATAAAAAAGAGATTTTAAAAGTGGTTAGAAAAGAGATTAAAAGGTTAGAGGAATCTTCAGATAACAAAGTTGAAGAGATTTCAGATTATACAAAATTACCAAAGAATCCACAAAAACTTCCAAAATCAAATGAATCAAAAGAGCTTCCTCAAAAGTACGAAAGGGAAAAACTAAAAATAATGCCAGTCAATCCCAGCTGGGTATATGTTTACTGGAACATTTCTGAAAAAAGCAGAAAAAAACTAAAAAAATTATCAAAAAACTCTAATATTACAATCAGGGTCATAAAAAAATCAAAAGAGGATCAAGAAGTAGAAAAAAAAGTTATTGAAACAGATTTAAAATTAGACCAAAACGGCAATGCTTATTTCCACCTCCCAAAAGACAATTCCACCTATATTGCTTTCCTTGGAGTAGAAGATAAAAAGGGAAAGTTTACTCCTTTGATAGAATCTAATGAAATTACAACACCCTCTTCATCCATTAAAAGTTCAGATAAAGAAGAATGGTTTTTGATAGAAGATGGAAAAATCATCAAAGAAGATAGAAAAGAAGAACCTGCGTTTTGGAAGGTTGAAAAATACTCGGTGAGTAGCGAAACAATGTTTACAAACAAAAGAAAATTAAACGATACCGATTTTGGAAGTGATTGAAATTATTAAGAGTAAAAAAGGAAAAATTTTGCTCATATTGCATGCTCATCTGCCGTATGTTCACCATCCGGACTTTGAAAACTTTATGGAAGAAAGATGGCTTTTTGAGACGTTAACTGAGACATATATTCCTTTAATAAAAATTTTTAAATCTTTAGAAAAAGATAAAATTCCATTTAAGCTTACAATAAGCCTTTCTCCAACTTTGATGGAGATGTTTAATTTAAAGGATTTAAGAGAAAAATATCACAAGTATTTATTAAATTTGATAGAATTAACCGAAAAAGAGATAATTAGGACAAAAGATGAAGACCCTAGGATACACCAACTCGCCCAACATTATAGGCGAGAATTGATAGAAGATTTAGATATTTTTTGTGAAGAATATAATCAAAATATATTAAAAGCTTTCAAGGAATTTAAAGATAAAGGTTACATTGAAGTGATAACATCTAATGGCACTCATGGGTATCTACCTTTTTATCGGGATTATCCAGAGGCTATTAGAGCTCAAATAAAATCAGCCGTGTTAACCTTCAAAAAATACTTTGGTGAGCATCCTATGGGTATATGGTTGGCGGAATGTGCTTATTTTAAAGGCCTTGACAAATATTTATCAGACGAAGGTATACGATACTTTTTTGTGGGTACACATGGTTTTACTTATGCAGACAGTCAGCCAAGGTATGGTTTGTATAGACCCATAATCACCCCGAATAAAGTTTTTGTGTTTGCCAGAGATCCTGAATCAAGCGAGCAGATATGGAGTTCTGAAGTTGGTTATCCAGGCGATTCAAGATATCGTGAATTTTACAGAGATATAGGTTACGACAGAGAAGATGACTACATTAAGCCATACATAGATCCAAGCGGAACAAGGTGTAATACGGGAATAAAGTATTATCGTATCACCGATAAATCATTATCCTTGGATAAAAAAGAAATATATGATGTTAGAGAAGCCAGTAACATCGTAAAAGAGCATGCCAGAGATTTTTTAGATAAAAAAACTTCGCAAATCAGGAAATTATTAGCATGTTTAGACGAAGAAGAACCAATAATTGTAGCTCCCTTTGATGCTGAACTATTTGGTCATTGGTGGTATGAAGGTCCGAAATTTTTGGAAGAGCTTTTTAGGCAATCATCTGAAAACGAATATTTAGATTTTTCTGTACCTACTGAGATTTTAGAAACAGTTAAAAAAGTTCAAATCACTTATCCCGCAGAATCCTCTTGGGGTGCCGGTGGATACCATGATGTTTGGCTTAATGGGAAAAATGATTGGATTTATAAGCATATTCACGAAATAACTGAAAGAATGATAGAAAAAGCCAATACTTTTAAGAACCCTTCAAATTTACAAAAAAGGGCTTTAAATCAGATGATGAGAGAGGTTCTCCTTGCACAAGCGAGTGATTGGCCTTTTATAATAACCACAGGAACCACTATAGAATATGCAAAGAATCGAGTTAAATGTCATATTAACAGATTTTTGGATCTTGACAAAATGTTAGAAAAGCAACAAGTTAATGAAGAAAGGCTCTCATTTTATGAATGGATAGATGATATCTTTAGAAATATTGATTACACAATATTTTCGAGTGATTATAGAACAAACTAATTTATTGAAAATTATTACATGAAGGGAGGATAAAAACGTTGCCAGAAAAATATTTTGAGATAAGATGGCATGCAAGAGCAGGGCAAGGAGCAAAAAGTGCTTCTCAATTTTTAACGGAAGCTGCAGAAGAAGCTGGAAAGTATTCCAGTTCATTTCCAGAATATGGAGCGGAAAGATCCGGTGCTCCGATGAAAGCTTTTAACAGGGTTGCTGATGTCCCTATAAGACTTAAAAGTAACATAGAGACCCCTGATGTGGTGGTTGTCATAGACGACACACTTTTAAAAAATTCGGAAGTAACATCTGGATTAGCTGAGGATAAATTGTTGTTGGTCAACACATCTAGAAGCATTGAAGAAGTAAGAAAATTATCAGGGTATAAAGGAAGAATTGGTGTAATACCTGCTACGGAGATAGCATTGGAAGAAATAAAAAGAGGTATACCTAATACAGTTATGATAGGAGCTTTGATAAGAGCCACTGATGTAGTACCTTTAGATGCCGTTAAAGAAAAAATCAAGGCTGCTTTCTCCAAAAAGTTCTCCGATGAAGTAGTGAGAGCTAATATTAGAGCACTTGAGAGAGGTTACCAGGAGGTGAAACTCAGTGAGTGAGTTGAAAGGATGGAAAGAAATCCCCATTGGTGGCGTAATTGATAAACCTGCCACCGCAAGGGAATACAAAACCGGTGAATGGAGGATTCAAAGACCAATAATAGATAGAGAAAAGTGTACTAACTGTATGCAATGTTGGCTTTATTGTCCAGATATGGCTATAAGTGGTGGGCTTGACGGTAAAAAAATGAAATTGGGAGAAGTGAATCTAGATTATTGTAAGGGCTGCGGTGTTTGTGCAGCTGTCTGCCCAGTTAACGCCATAGAAATGAAACCTGAATCAGAATTTATTTAGAGAAAATGTGAAGGAGGTTAAAATATATGCCCGTAAAACTAACGGTTACTGGAGCTGCTGCTGTTGCACATGCTATGAGACAAATCAATCCAGATGTAGTAGCAGCTTACCCAATAACACCACAAACACCAATTGTTGAATATTATGCAGGATTTGTATCCGATGGTATTGTAGATACCATATTGGTTCCTGTGGAGTCAGAACACTCCGCGATGAGTGCGGTAATAGGTTCGGCGGCCTCTGGGGCTAGAACTATGACAGCCACTGCTGCAAATGGGTTGGCATTGATGCTAGAAATAGTTTATATAGCTGCTTCTTACAGGCTCCCTATAATAATGCCTGTAGTCAATAGGGCATTATCAGGGCCCATTAATATTCACTGTGATCATTCCGATGCAATGATGGCAAGAGATTCTGGATGGATTCAATTCTTCACTGAAAACCATCAAGAAGCCTATGATTTTACAATAATGGCAACTAAATTGGCGGAAAAAGAGAATGTATTGTTGCCCGTTATGGTGAATTTAGATGGTTTCATTACCTCTCATGGAGTGGAAAGCTTCGAGATGTTAGATGATGAAGTGGTAAGGGAGTTTGTTGGAAGTTGGAACCCCAAATACTCTCTTTTAAACACAAAAAATCCTGTTACCTTTGGTCCATTGGACCTTTTTGATTATTACTTCGAACATCATCGTCAACAAGAAGAAGCTATGACAAATGCTTACAAAGAGCTTCCCAGAGTATTTGAGGAATTTGAAAAGATATCTGGAAGAAGATACGATTTTCTGGATTTGTACAAAGTGGATGATGCTGATTATATAATGGTTGTAATGAATTCTACTGCATCTACAGCAAAGTATGTTGTAGACCAGCTTAGAGAAGAAGGACATAAGGTTGGATTGGTGAAGCCTCAAGTCTTTACTCCTTTCCCTAAGAAGGAGTTTCAGCAAGCTTTAAATGGAAGAAAGGGAGTAGTTGTTTTAGACAGAGCAATGTCTTTTGGGAAAGAAGCTCCCCTATATTCTTTAGTAAAATCTTCTTTGTACGAAGTTGCTTCTCGACCTTCTTTAGGTTCTTATATTTATGGTTTAGGAGGAAGAGACACAACCCCTGAAATGATAAGAGAAGCATTTGAAGATGCCCTTCAGGGTAATCTAATAGCTGATGAACAAAGATACTTGGGATTAAGAGAATAACCGGAGGTGAATAATTGTGCCTAATATTAGAGATATAGTAGGATACGTTGAAACACATGATTGGTCTTTTACACAAGGACATAGATTATGCCCAGGGTGTAATGCTCCGATGGTTGCAAATTGGGCTACTTTGGCCGCAAAAAGTTTGGGTTATGAACCTGTAGTGGCAGCTGCCACAGGTTGTTTGGAAGTTTCTTCCACAATATACCCATTTACTTCTTGGAATGTACCTTATATACACAATGCCTTTGAAAATGTTGCTGCAACAATCTCTGGGGCAGAAGCCGCTTACAGATCTCTATTAAACAGAGGGAAAATTAACAACGATAAGATAAAATTTATCGCATTTGCTGGTGATGGCGGCACTTACGATATAGGTTTACAATCTTTATCTGGAGCTATAGAAAGAGGACACGATTTTGTTTACATTTTGTATGATAACGAAGGTTACATGAACACAGGTAACCAAAGATCTGGGTCCACTCCTGTGGGTGCCGATTCAACCACTGCTCCAGTAGGTAAATCTATATCAGGGAAGTTACAATTGAAAAAGAGTATAGTTGATATAGTAGCCGGTCATGAAGGTGTTTATGCCGCAACCGCAGTAACGGCTGAACCTTGGGATTTTATGAGAAAGATGCAAACAGCATTAGAGTTCAAAGGACCTTCTTTCATTGCTATGCTGGCACCATGTGTAAGATTTTGGAGAATTCCTGACGATTCAGGTCCAGAAGTAACTAAATTAGCTGTCGAAACAAAGTATTGGCCATTATGGGAATACAATATGGGTGTTTATAGGGTTACTAAGAAGCCAAAAACATTCAAACCAGTAAAAGATTACATAACTAAATTGGGAAGATACAGTAAACTTATGAAAAGACCAGATGCAAACGAAATACTGGAAGAACTACAAAATTATGTAGATGCTAAATGGGATAGGTTGTTGGCTTTAGAAGAAATGACTAAAGATAAACCTCTTAGAACAAAAATATAGAAATTTTAAAGGGGATATTAATTTATCCCCTTTTTTCAATAATAAAAGATAAAACATTGGGGAAATTCAAAAAAATGTGGTAAAATTAAAATCAAAGTCAGTTCGTTTCGAAAGATAGTAAAATTTCAAGAGTTTAGGAGGCATTACTGCATGAATAATTGGTTTAAAAAGCATGAAAGGCTGATCACTATAATAGTTATAGCAGGATTTTTGGCAGGTATAGTTTGGTGGTCCGTGGCAACTTATGTTTCATCTCGAAACCCTGTGATTAATTCACAAAGTGGAAATACACTGAGAAAAGAAGACTCTGTTTTGGTGATCACTAAAGACGGCGAAGATTTGGATTACCCATATTGGATAATGAAGAGTGAAGTAGATAACATAACTCAGCAGCAAGCACAGATCTATCAACAGTATTACGGTCAACAGTTGGATCCTGTTTTTGATTATTTATCACTTGATAATCAGGTGGTAGATCTACTCTTTGACGAAAAAATTGTACGATATTACGCGGAACAAAGCGATCTTTTACCCTCCAATGAGGAAGTGAATAATCAGATAAATACACAAGTTGATCAATATATAACTCAATACAAATCAGATGAAACAAATTGGAATAATATGCTTCAGTACTACGGTAGTGAACAAAATATACGAAACATATTAATTTCGGGTTTACAACAAACAGTGGAAACAGATTTAATAAATAATGCGGTTAAAGACGGAGTCGCTTCAGTTTCTAGGGAAGATGCTCTAGCTTATATCGAACAAAACTTTGAAAGTATAAAGAATGATTATGAAGAAGTTAGAGTACAGCATATACTACTTTCAGATGAAGCAACCGCCAATAGCATCAAGGAAATGATTGCAACAGGTGAGATAACTTTTGAAGATGCTGCTTCCTTGTATTCATTGGATACTTCTAATGCTACTAATTCTGGAGAAATTGGATGGATAAAACATGGGAATTATGAACAAAGTTTTGAAGATGCAGTTTTTAATGGACAAGTTGGCGAAATTATTGGGCCTGTACAAACTTCTGAAGGCTTCCATTTGATAAGAGTGCTTGATAAGAAAATATTTGAAAAGCCTGAAGATATATTTTTGTACGATGATGTATATGCTGAAGTAGAAAGTACAGTTCAAGGTCAAAAGTATGATAATTGGTTGTCTAATTACAAAGAAAGTGAGAACTTTGGAAGGAATTATTACGATGCAAAATTGATGTATATGTACGAATTAACGAAGGCGGGTACAGATGTAGAAAGATTAGAAGAATTAGCGAAAGAACTAGAAGGTATTGTGTTCGAGGGTACTGAAATTTCAATGGAAGTTGATTCTGATTATTTGGCTGTATATACGATGGTTGTAACCCAATTATTGGGTTTATACAGTGATAGAACTACTTCTATAAATCAATATCTTAGCTTATCTGAATTTGTTGATCCAGATATTGTTTCGCTGGGTTTGGATGCCATAAATATTAGGCTCGAAGAATTGAACGCTCAATCATATACGGACGAAAGTACCTCATTATTAGCCGAGATATCGAAATATCAGGATGCTCAAAGTTATCTGAGTTCCAAAGAAGCCCTTGAGAATTTTGGAGTAAATACTACAGAAGATGCAAGTGTTGTTAGATCAGAATTACAAACTAAATCACAAGATTACACTGAAAAGTTAAAAAAGGTTTTAGCCGATCTATATGCACAGTACCCTTCTTCTAACTCAGTAGTTCAACTTTATTATCAGTTGAACCCCCAAGATCCAAAAGTAAAGGTTAGCTATTCAAAGTTACAGTTGGATCAGTTGAAACAATATTCCTATTATTTAGGATCTCAATATTTATTTACTCTATTTCAACAACAAATCACTGAGATTTTGGTGAATGTTCAAACAGTTGTTGATTCTACGCAAGCAGCAACCGATACTAAATTAGAAGCATTAGATGTTGGACTAGATTTAACTGATTTGTTAGGGCTAAAGGAAATTAAATTGTCTTATTTGGAAACAATAAAAGAGATCGATCCAAACTATTATACTAATATTGATAGTATGATAGAAAGTTTGCAAAGAGAAATACAAGAAGCAAACAATACTTCTGATACTTCTACAGACACATCTCAAATTGCAACTCAGTCTAATATTCAATAATCGGAATGAAGAAAGGGAGGTATAACCTCCCTTTTTTTGGCTGGGACGGTAGGATTCGAACCTACGAATAACGGAGTCAAAGTCCGTCGCCTTGCCGCTTGGCTACGTCCCATTCATTAAGTCTACAAAAATCATTATAACATATCAATATTATTTTGTCAATACAACCGTTTAAAACTCCTTTGCGATTAGGTATCCATGACTTGTAGCATAGGTTATCGACCGAGTCCATCCACTACAGTCTCCAATTATTTTTACATTTCCAAAGAAATCGTTGTTTATCTTATTTGCATAAAATTTAACTTCTGCTCCATATAAGAGATTATCTGGGTAAGTAACGCCTTTTACAACTGTTTCTAATCGTTCCAAAAAATCGATTATTGATTCTATAGTACGTCTGGGAAGAGCTAGATTCAAATCTCCCAAAATGAAGTGTTTGGGATCTAACGTAGGTTCAACTCGCCCTAATTTTTTTGTCCTTTTTGAAGCTTTAAAATCTTCATAGCATTGAAGTATAACCTTGTCTCCGCCAGCAAGGATATTGGAAAGCTTTGCGATATAAGAACCGTAACCTACAGGGTCGTTGAAAGGCTGAGTGAACGAATGAGTAACCAAGATTGCAAAATTAGTGTTGGCAGTCTTTTTAGTAGTATTTGCATGACCATTAACCGTTAAAAAGTCGTCGTAACTTTCCAAAGTAACCTCTCCACCAGGATTGTTGCAAAAAGTTCTCACAATATACCCTGTTTTAGTTTTTAATCTAATTTTGAATTCGTACATCTCTTTGTTTAAGTCGTCCACTATATGATTAGGAAGTTCAAATCTGACACCAAGATCAACCTTGTCATTTGATAAGACTAAATCCGGATGATCTTTGACCATATCCGATACTAATTTATGACCTCTTCTCCCAACGGCAACAACAACCTTGTCATAGGTTTTTTCACTTCCACTACTTGTTACTACGGCAACCTCTGGGCCAGGAATAACTTTGATAACTTCCTCACCAAATATAAAATTTATGTTATTGAATTTTGAAAATTCTTCGAAAATGTTTTTTACGGTTTCTATTAGTAGTTCTGTACCCAGATGAAAAAAGTGAGATCTTACGGGTTCAAAATCCGCATCGTAGAACTTTTTATATAGCTCTTCGTTTTCAAAAGAATCGCCTTTTTCTAATTTATTGGAAAGCTCTAATTTTTTATCCTCATCCAGCTTTGCTAATCCAGATTTTGTGAGATAATATTCTACTACTTTCTTTTGAATATTCAACGGGATAACTAAATCTCCACCCATTTCTTTTGAAATAAATAATTTTCCATCGTATTTCAAACCACCGAATCCTGCACCTTCTAAATTCTCACCTTTTTCATAAATATCTATCTTGTAGTTATCAATCTTTTGCTCTTCTTGTAGCCCTTTTAAGAAACCTATAGAAGCTGCGCCGAAACCTATGATAGCTATCTTTTTCATAAAACTCCCTCCCATTAAATCATTTGCTATCCTACAAAGGTTCAATTTCTATTGACAAGAGTTTATAAATATAGTATAATAATTTAGAATTGCCGAGGTGGCGGAATTGGCAGACGCGGCGGACTCAAAATCCGTTGGGGTGGAGAACCCCGTGCGGGTTCAACTCCCGCCCTCGGCACCAATAAAGGGCATGCGTAAGCATGCCCTTTAATCTTTTATTGAAGTCTTACCTAACTTTAATCGATATTTCTTATTGCACAATAAAATCAATTTTTAATTTATTTTCTTCTATTGAACTCACATTTAGTAATAAACCATACTGGCCTTTCAAATTTGGCACATAATTCTGAAAAATAGGAGTTAAATCTACAAAGGCGTAAGTAATATCCCCTGTTCCAATTCGTTCACTTAATTTTTGGAACAATTCATTCTCTGAAAGCTTTGGTTTATCATTAAGAAGTTTTTGAAGCTCCTCGGATTTCATTTGTGATACCATCAAGTATTCGTCTTTCCAAACATAAAAAGTATTGGTTAAAATTTCTGTTTGATTATTTTGACTTGTAATTTCAGATTCTATATAAAATTCCATCATGTTTTCACTAGTTTTTTTGTATTTTATGTTATTTTCATTCAAAATAGGTATAATTTCGTCTATTTTAGCGTCAGTTTTCAATTTTAAATAGCTCGCATTAGAAATTGTCGGCATTGCATTGTTACTCGTAGTTAAATCAACGTTAGCTTCCACTCCTTGTGAAAGGGATATTAAATTTTCTACAATTTTGTAATCTACTATTATATTTATGAAATCCGCAAAATTTGTTAAATCTTTTGGGATTAAACCAGAGGTAAAAAATATACTACCCAGGAAGGGATATTCTTGAGCCCCTTTTACAAAGTTTTTATCGATGAATTCTGTTTCTGCAGTTCCATTGCCTCCACCTATTAAGAAGCCATCTTTAACGTAAAAATAGCCGTCTCCTTGATAGTCAGAGGTGTTTATTCTGTAATATAATCCTTTTTTTGTTGGAAGGATTTCTTCAAAATCGGTAACTCCTTTTTCAGAAGAAGAATATACATCTTTATTTTGAACCATTACAAGGTAATTTTGATTTCCGACACTTTGATAGATAGGAGTAAACGAAATCCCGTAATCTTTCAAAGGTTCTAATAGTTTATCTAAATCTGTAGCAAAAGTTTGGGGGTTTTCTAAAGGACCAACGGAGAAGCCAAAAATATAATTATTTTCTTTAGGTTCTTGAACAAAAATCGAGAGATCAACGCTGAGATTATTTAGAAAACTTTCGTAATCTATCTTTAAAGCATTAAAATACATTTGAGCAAGGTTAGAAAGCATTAGTTCGGCGTTAAAAGGTTCTAACAATAAAGTTTTCATAGTTGGCACAGTTTTTAAATCCGTATATGTGCCTTCTAAATCATTTATTAAGACTACCCCTTTGGAATCTGAAGGAACTAATTTTAAAACGTCTTGTGGAAAGATTGTGATACTAAAAACGAAGATTAGTAATAAAAAAGAAAATAAGAATTTTTTCATAATTCGTATAGTGCGATGCTACGCACATTACCTCCTTCTATTTGTTTTTTGATATTGTCTTTATTATTTTACCATAAATTTCCAAAATATTTGAAAACTTTTGTCTACATTTCCATTAGCAAAGCAAACAATAAAAATGATATTTGATATATAAAACTGTTTTCAAAACTGTATATGTCTATTGAAGGCAAGGATACCTTTTTTCTTAAAAATAAGAATGATAGAATACCTGCAGCAAACAGTAAATATTCAGTCAAAATTTTTAAGATAGGTAGTTCAAAAGGGGTAATCTTGAAATAATAAGTTATATATACAACATTTAAAATTACGAAAATGAACATATACCAGTATTTGTATTCAAATTTTTTCTTATTTACATTAAAAGTGTTTAATAATTTATAAAAGTACATCCCGAAGATGAAAATGTTTACCTCGAGAAAATAGGGTAAAGATAAATTGTCTTTGAGGATATAAAGGCTAAAGGGGAACAATCCTCCCAGGTTCATGAGCAAGAACAAAAGTAAAAAAAATGTATCTAAGGATATTTGTGACCCTTGTAGCTCTTTTAGATTTTTTGTGCCGTTTTTTTCGTATATATCTTCGGCTATCATGAATAAGAATCCTTTGGTGAACAAGTGAAAAACTATAAAATATGGGAAAAGAGAAGGTTGGAGTAGAATAACCATCAGCCCATAACTCATCTGAGTCATTGTGGAATAAGCCATAAATTTTTTGATATCGTTTTGTAGCAGTGTAAAGATGGAGGCACAAATAGCAGTTATACCTGCAAAATAGTATAGAAAATTTTTAAGTTCCATGGGCAAAGAGGGTGTGAGTAAAAAAATTATAAATAAAGGAAGTTTAACGATCATACCTGACAATATAGGAGAGATTCCTTTTACAGCCTCTGTATGGGCATCGGGTAACCAACCAGAAAGGAAAAATAGTCCACCTTTAGTTAACAACCCTGTAAGAATAAAACTGAATGCAAATGTATTAATCCCATTTGAAAGGTTGTAATTGAGGTTCAAGGTGCCTGAGTTTGAATAAAGAATCCCTACCCCTATCAAATAGAAATTTAAGGATACTAAGCTCATCATCATGTACTTCAAAGCTGCCCATATTCTTATTTCATTCTTATCGTATGATAATAAAAGAAAGGTTAATATAGAAGCAAGCTCTAAATGAACGTATATGTTGAAAAAATCTCTACTCATAAAGAAACCATTTATACTTCCTGTCAATAGAAGCCAAAGTGTGAAAAATATATGATCATAATTTTTGTAGATTCTAAAAAAGGTTATTAAAGAGAAAAGATTGAATAAAATTAGTAAGAATTTAATAGTAAAGTTAAAGGTGAATTCGATACCTTTAAGTGCGGAATAATTCCCTACTACAAATGAGCCTTCTTGCAAAATAGTAAGAAGCAAGAAAGTGAGTATATATGAGATTGTTACCAATAGAGATGTTTTCTTTTTAAAAAAATAGGTCAGTATGCCAAAAGATATGGGTATTAAGGATACAAGTAGAATCATGCTTTGCTCCTATTTTTATGAGATTTTTTAGTGTTTCTTGACTTTCTTTTCAATTTCATCAACTTCAAGGGTCTTGAATTTGGAAGATAAAATCATTGCAAAAACTAACATCAGAGCCAAATTTGCAAATCCAATAACTATAACGGTAAGTAGAAAAGAATGTATGAGGGGGTCAGCGTAACCTTGTAAATGTGTGGTGATAATAGGTGAATTTTCATCGTAAGCCAAAAGAACAAAGAAGAGAACAATTCCTTCTTGGAAAACTCCAAGGTTAATAAATATTAAGATAAGATCTTTTTTTACAATAATTCCAAATAAACCAATAAGTATTACTGATAAGGTGAGAATATAGAAAATATTCATAATAACCCCTTATGTTTTAAAAATCTATACAGAATAGTCCATGATCCACCAAAAACTTCGAAATAAATTAAAAAGTTTAGTAAAATGGCGGATCCTCCGCTAGCAAGTTCCCCGGGATATCCGTTTAGATGGAAATTAGAAAAAATAGAATCTCCCCAAGTATATCCTAATAAACCATACATAATTATGAATAAAGGAACCAACATTTTTAACTTCTCGATTTTAGATTTTATAAACAAGTTTTCTATTTCATCTGTTGGTCTTACCAAGGAGACAGCTAGAAAACCTGTTCCTAAAATAGTCCCTGCAGCAAATCCGCCACCAGGGGCTATATGTCCGGTTATCGCAATATAAAGAGAGATTAAAACTATTATTTGAAAAATTATTGGAGTTATAACCTTTATGATTGGTGTATCGTATATTATCTGTTGGTCGTCGGAAGCAACCGTTGGAATTTTCCCTATAAATTCGGAAATACCAATGATTACCACCGTAAAAACTAATATTTCAAAAAAGGTGTCATATATCCTGTAATCAAGAACAATAGCAGAAACCATATTAGTTGATCCATTTTCGGCAAGGATTTCAGAAGGTTCATAGGAACTTTTCATATCTCCAACTTTTAAATTTAATGCAAGAACTAAGAAAATAATGATTGTCAAGGTTAAAACAAGGTATTTTTTCATCCTATATACTTCCTAACAAGGTTTTCATAGTATACGGTGTCACTTTTTATTTCTTCCAAAAATTTGTTGAAGTCCCTTGCTAAAGATTTATCTCTTCTATAAAAGAGTATCTTGTAACTAGTATCTTTAATAATTTCTATCTTTTTGGATAGTAACGTTTCTTCTTCCATAACCATTTTTCTGAATCTTACGGCGTCAATTATGAAATCATCATCCAAATTTTCAAAGTTTTTTGAGTTTAAGTTTGAAATAAAAATTCCTAAACAAGTTTTGTTAGGTTGGCCAACAGCGTATAATTTTGATAATAAAATACCTTTGGAAGGTATTATGTTTTCAAAATTATTATCTTCTAAAATTATTCCTCCCGCCAGAATTTCTCCGTGGTCATTTATGTTTTCCATAGGATCTTTAGCATCAACTTTTATGAAATCAGCATCCAAACCTTTTCTTTCTAAAAATTCCTTGATCAATTCGTATTCAAATCCGTATAAATTTCCTTCTTTTTCCTCTATCATATAAGGTGTTTCGATGTAATAGACCTTTACCTCAGCGGCCTTTTTTATGGCAATTAGATATATAAAAATAACAAAAGCAGCACCAATGGTTATTTCAACAAAAGCCACATCCGGCGCATTCAGAAGAAAAAATAGTACAGAAGTAGCTACAGAAAAAACTCCGTAGCCTATGATTACGTTAACATAGCTTTTTTGTGATAATATGTATAATGAAAGAACGATTAAACTTAAAAACAAAAAAATTATAGAATAACTCACTTGATTTTTCTGCCCACCTTTTCACCTGATTTTGCAGCGTGATAAGCGATTATAGAGGAGATTGCTGGATTTAAAACTAGAATGATGATAGATAACATGAGTAATCTTGCCATGTTTTCTGGATATTTGAGCATCAGTGAGATTATAACTGAGATTATTCCTACTGTGTCTGATATCCCGATTGCTTGAATTTTAGAATAGAAATCCTGCATAGTAAACAATCCTAAAGTTCCTGCAAATAGAAATATAATTCCTATTCCCATTAAAAGGTTGGCAATCATCTTTTATTACCCCCTCTTTCAAGGTAAGCGGATACTATTAAAACACCCCAGATGTTAAGAATTAAAAATATAATTATCACATCTAAAAGAAACAATTGATCAGAGGCAAGGGAAAAAACTAACATCAGTATTACCGCTTTTGAAGAAAACGAAGAATAGGAAAGTACCTTTTCCCATTTTGATTTTGACAATATTAATTTAATCAAAATCATAAAAAGAGATATAAGGATGAAAATTTCTAATATATGTATCAGATTATATCGTCCTTCCAAATATCATCTACTCTATGAGCTTCTTCAGGGGTTGAAGAAACTTTATGAACTATTAGTTTATCATCCTCTTCAAATAAAACAAGTGTTTTAGGGGTTAGTGAGATTGAATTTGCTATTGCAGCTTTTTCAAAATCGGATTTTCCTTTAACGTCTATGTGAGATAAACCGGAGTACTTTTTTAAGAGAATCAAGGGCAAAAAAGCAAATGCATTTTTATACATTTTTAAAAGGCTTCCTAAACTGTACACCAATATTTGTATCGTCCCATAAGTGGTATTTTTAAAAAACAAGTTGGTTATTCTAATTGTACTTATAACAACAAAAACTCCTAATACTAGAGAAAGATCGGAAAAATCATTAATTAGAACGCTCCAAATTGTAAATAAAAAAATGTATGCCATATAAAAACACTACCCTTATTGAAAGGCTGGGTTAGGATTGTGATTTGGGATTGTTTTAGCAATGTAATCTACAATTTCTTCCATTGTTTGTTTTATATCGTTTGTTTCAATTGAAAATCCTGCTGCGCGCGGATGACCTCCTCCACCAAAATTGAGAGCAATCTTTGATACATCTGCCCATTTTTTGGATCTCAACGAAACATGATAAGAACCTTTTTCATATTCTTGAAATACGATGGCGATCTCCACGCCTCTGATGGATCGAAGGTTTTCCACAAATGAAGGGGAATCTTTTGGTAAAACGTTGTATTTAGAGAACATATCCAAGGATAATAAAGAATAAGCAATTTGGCCATTTAAGGCTAGTTTAAGATTGGAAATGACGTCTTTATACAAGTAGATTTGTTCTAATGGTATGTTATCTAATATAGTATTTGAAATATCGCTAATATTTGCTCCTTTTTCAATCAACCCAGTAACATCTTTAAAAACTAAAACGTTGGCATTTTGATATTTAAAGAAGCCGGTATCGGTTGCTACTCCCAATAAATTCATTGTTGCTAGTTCTTTGTCGTATTCAACATTTAAAGAAGTCAAAATTCTGTAAACCATTTGAGCTGTTGAAGCCATCGAAGGGTCTACCCAATTTAAATTTCCAAAATATGTATTTGTTACGTGATGATCGATTAAAAGAACGTGAAAAGCATTTAAATATTTTTCAAATCTTCCTATTCTGTCCGGTGATGAGCAGTCTAAAATTACCATAATATCGTAATTTTTATAAATTATTTTTTCAACATCTTCAAATTTTTTGATCTTCGATTTAACCAAAGGAAATTGTAAAAGATATTCCGGGATTTCATCGTCGATCGCCGCCGTCACTTTTTTTCCTAATTTTTCTAATCCTAAGGTCATCGATACTAAACTACTTACATCATCTCCATCTGGGAGTATGTGGCCTACTATCAAAATATTATCATTTTTACTTATCTCTTCTACAATCTCTTTTAGATTTTCAGACAACTTTTGTCCTCCGTTCTTTTTGATGTTTTATATTAAAATAATTTAATAGCGTTGTATACGACCTTTTCAAACTTTCCCTTTATTTTTTCAGTTATTCTAAGAACATCTTCATGTTTTAGAGGTTGTGGGAGAATACCAGCAGCCATATTGGTAACTGCAGAAAATGAAATAACTTTTAAGCCTACATGATTCGCCGCCATCACTTCTGGTAAGGTTGACATTCCTACTAGGTCTGCTTCATATTTGTCGAACATTCTAATTTCAGAAGGGGTTTCATAAGATGGACCCAAAGTCCATAAATAAGTCCCCTCTTTGAGCTCTATATTATCTTTTTTACATTTCTCGATAACGCTTTTTACCCAATTTTTATCGACAGGCTCAACTAAAGAAGGGAATCTGGGGCCAAACTCATCTAAATTAGGGCCTCTTAAAGGATTTTTGAATGTAAAATTTATGAAATCGACGTCTACCACTATATCACCTGGAGAAAATGTTTTGTTAATTCCACCAGCTGCATTCGTTATTATCAGACCTTTAACTCCTAAATCCTTCATCACATAAATAGGAAAAACAATATCTTTTAGTTCAATTCCTTCATAAGCATGAAATCGTCCTTTTAATATCATGACAGGGATACCTTCTATAGTACCTATGACTAAAGACCCTTCATGTCCTACTACAGTTGATTGTGGAAAAAAAGGAATGTCCTTGTATTCAATCACCTTTGCATTTTCTACCTGGTCCGCTATGTATCCAAGGCCAGAGCCTAATATTAATCCTAAAATTGGTTTTATTTCTGTACTTTCTTTAATATATTGAGAAGCTTTTTCGATTTTAGTGGTCATATGTAAATATGTACCTCCTTAGGGCAAAAAATAAATTTAAAGAGTTAAACTTTAATTTAGATTTCCTATTATTATATGCTTTGATTCATGTGACGTAAGATTGATTACTTTTTCATTAACCAAAATTTCGATCATGTCATCGGTTTTTTTTATTACTTTTAGAGTTAAACCAGGATATATACCTTTGTCCATTATGTTTTTCCGTAATATAGAATCTCCTGAAATATCGTATATTTTTGCAGATTCTGATATATTCAAATCCCAGAGAGAAGTTTTGAAGTCATGAGGCATTTTTTTCTTATAATTTGAAATAAACTTCTTTGCTTCCGTTAATTCTATGGGGTTTCTTTTAAGGAATAACATCAATCCATCTAAAGAAATATAAAAATTATCATTCATGTGGTGCTCAATACCACAAGACAGGGTATATGCCTCTTCTTTTGAAAGTCCTAATACGTTGACAAAAAAATCTATAAGAATTATGTATCTTCTATAAACCTTTTCGGCATTAAGCAACCCTTTTTCCGTAAGTTTTACATAACCATACCGTTCATGTTTAACGTATCCATGCTTTTCTAGTTTTCTAATGGCTTCAACTGAAGAAGCATCTTTTACAGATAATATTCTTGAAATATCTCTTACTCTTGGTATTTTTCCGTCGATATGTAAAATATAAATCGCTCTCAAATAATTTTCCAAACTTTCTGAGATATTTTCAGCCAATATTTACTCTCCTTTTTTCAGTACTTCTCTGATAAACAAGCCAGTTTCCATTCCTGTTTCTATAGTTTTTCCATCACATTCGACTATTGGAAAAGATGAAGTTTTTCCCTTTTTGACTACGGTAGCCTTCTTGCCGTTGTTTAGAATTACCTGGGTTCCTGTTGGGTACAACCCAACTATTGAAAAGAAAACACTTACATAATACGGATCAAAAATTAATCCCGAATATCTTAAGAGAAAACTCATCGCCTCGTATGGGGAGTTCCCTATTTCTATGTAGGAGTCGTAAGCGTCTCCTATTTGTAATATTCTTACCAAAGGACTTATAGCGTTCTCTTTTAATCTCATAAAAATACCAGTTCCGTCGTATCGTTCGTGGTGGGTAGAAATAGCATCTACAATTTCTTTCCCTATATTTTTTTGAATATTTTTTAAGGTTTCATAAGCGGATACAATATGAGATCTGACCGTTACATCTTCTAGGTCTATATAATCAAATATCACTCTTTTTCCTATCAAGCTGTATCCAATGTCATGGAGTAGACACGTTTTTACAAGAGAGTCGAAGAATACATCCGGCATATTCAATTTTGAAGCGATTATTGAGGCGATGATCGATGTATTTATAGAATGAGAATTTAAAGCTTCGCTTCCTATGGCATGAAATAAATTTAATACGACGTCTTCAGTTTTTAAAAATTTCTTATAAATATCTTCTGCAAGAGAATCTAATTCTGAAGGATCATCTTTTAAATACGTAATATCTTTTACAAATTCAAAATGTTGATGCCATTCATTATATGTTTCCTCTTCTACAATAGGGGGAATATTTTCGAATTCTATGGAAATATTTTCTTCGATCTTTTTTTCAATAAAATCATTTTCATCGTAAACATTTACGGTCTTTATACCGTGACTTCTTAACCTGTTAATGTCAGTTGATTTTAAGACAGTTCCTTTTGGAATTAACAAAAGAGATTCTTTAAAAACATCTTCTGCCACTATTTGACCGGGTTTTAATTCATAAAAAGGGATTTTTTTCATAAAGAACACCCGCCTTCAAGATTTTATTGATTGTTCGGTGAAAGTATCGAAACATATTTATTGTTAGAAAAAATACTGCTTGCTGTTTCAATAACGTTATGAATTTCAACCTTTTCTATATTTTTTATAAATTCTTCTATCGTAATGATTTTACCATAATTTATATACAAGTCTAAAACATTTAAAGCCAGGGATAAATTATTTTCTACCTCTAACGTTAATTTACCGATTAATCTATTTTTCCCGTAATTGAACCATTTTTCGATTTCTTTATTATTCTTAAGATCATCTACAACTTCCTGTATTTTTCTGAGTAGATTTTCCAGGTTTTTATCGGTTGTTGCTGCATAAAATAATAACAATCCAGTTTTCGGATAAGTTTCATAATCTGATGTGACTTCGTAAGCTAAACCTTCTTCTTCTCTAATTTTTGAAAATAGCAGGGAACTCATTCCACTTCCCAGAAAGGTATTGAGTACTAGTGTAGAGTAATAGTATTCATCTAATTTAGAAGGTGCTTTAAATCCTTGAACTAAATAATTGCTAGCTAAATCATTTTTGTATTTTTTGATGAAGATTTCTTTGTCAACTATCGAAGGACTGGTGATGTTATTTTTAAAAGAGTTCAAATTTGCAATGCTCTTAATTCTGTTGAGTTGTTTCAATACCGAATCCTCATCAAATTTTCCTGATATTATGACCACAGTGTTTTCCGGTTGATAGTATTTGTAGTGGAATTCTTCTATTGTTGATTTTTTTATATTCATAACTGTATCTTTGTATCCCATTATAGGTCTTGAAAAGTTGTCATCATATACATTAGTGTATAAGTTTTCAAATACTATGTTTATGGGGTCATCTTCATATGAAGAGATTTCTTCTAATATTATACCTTTTTCTTTTTCTATATTTTCTTCTTTAAATAAAGGTTCATAAAGAATCTCAGACATGATTTCTAATGTTTCATTCACTTTTAGAGAAGGTATCTTTGCAAAAAAAACTGTGAAATTCTTTGAAGTGAAGGCATTTAAGACACCACCTACTTCTTCTATTGGTTGTTTTATTTCGAAGGTGTTTTTTCTTTTAGTTGCTCGAAAAGAAACGTGTTCAATGAGATGAGATAATCCTGCATTTTCTTTTGCTTCTTTTGAGGAACCTGCTTTCACACAAAAAAGTACAGAAGCACTCATCATAGAATCCCTGTTGATAAGAATTACATCTAAACCATTGTCTAATATTTCATGAGTATACAAAGTTAGTTTTCCCTCCATGTGCTAAAGAGTTTAAAATCATTTTTCTTAAATATTTTGTTTGGAAAAACAGCAAATTTACGATATTTAATTATACCATAACAATATCAATTATATCTAACATGTAATACAAACAATTGGATGGATAATTGTCCTAAGTAAGAACTTCGAAATTGGCTGTAAATTTTTCTCTGATTGTGTTTTATAAAGCAAGTATTGAAATCGTAAGATATTTTAGGAATAAAATTGGGGAAGGGACGAGGTAAAAAACTCAAGAACTTTTTAATCCTTAGGGGTATGGGGCGGGGAAAGGGTTGCTTTATATAAATTTTAGAACTTCTAAAAACAATATCTATTACTAATATTAATAAAAACATGCGGTTAAAAAGCCGCACGTTTGATTTTTTAATTTTCTTCTTTTAATTGTTTTAATTGGAATTTTCCTTGGTCTTCAACCTTCATTACTTCGACTTTAACCTTATCACCAATTTTAAAGGATTCAAGTTTGTCTTTCAAATTGGATACATGTAACATTCCAACCTTACCGGGTAACACTTCTACAAATATACCGTATTTTTCGACTCTTTTCACTGTACCTTCAAAAATTCCACCTTTTTCTACTTGTGCGATTAAATTTTGAATGTGATTAATAGCTTCATCAACCTTGTTTGCATTATGGCCAGTTACCTTGACTTTTCCATCATCTTCTATATAAACTTCAACATTGTATAATTCGCTGATCTCTTTAATATTTTTTCCACCGGGTCCGATTACTTCTCCTATTTTTGAGACGGGTATTTTAAATACTTTCATTATTGGAACGTATGGAGACAATTCTTTGCGTGGTTGAGGGATAGTTTCATACATCTTATCTAAAATTTTCAACCGTGCTATTTTTGCTTTTTCTAAAGCCTTTTGAAGAACTTCTTTATTAACCTGACTGGTTTTAACATCCATTTGAAAAGCAGTTATTCCATCTCTTGTTCCTGCTACTTTAAAATCCATGTCTCCTAGGTGGTCCTCCATTCCTAAAATATCTGTTAAAACTACGAAATTATCGTTTTCAAAGATCAAACCCATGGCAATACCCGCAACATGTTTTTGGATTGGTACACCTGCATCCATTAAAGCCAAGGAGGCAGAGCATACGCTAGCCATAGATGAGGAACCATTTGATTCTAAAATATCAGAAACGACTCTAATAGTATAAGGGAACTCTTCATCGCTTGGGATAAGGTTTTTATGTGCTCTTTCTGCTAAATGCCCATGGCCAATTTCTCTTCTGCTGACTCCTCTGAGCCTTTTTACTTCACCGGTTGAGAAAGGAGGAAAATTATAATGGAGCATAAACCTCTTTTCTTCGTCGCTGAATATAGTATCAAGAACTTGAACATCCAAAGGAGCACCTAAAGTAACAGTTCCTAGAGATTGAGTTTCCCCTCTGGTAAAAAGTGCAGAACCGTGCACTCTAGGTATCAGCCCTACTTCACAGGTGATATCTCTAATTTCATCACAAGTTCTTCCATCAACTCTTTTGTTCTCGTTAATAATCATTTTTCTCATCGAATCTTGAAGTTTTTCTTCAAAAGCATTTTCTAAGAAACGTTTTTTATCTTCAAAAAAAGCCACACTCCATTTTTCCAAGAAGATTTCTTCAAATTTTTTCATTACGTTCTTTTTATACTCTGATATAACTTTATCCCTGTTTTTTTTACCTTTTGTGAGTAGTACCTTTTTTAACTCTTCTTCGTCTATGAGAGATAGGTAATCTTCAATAAATTCCTCTGGAACTATTTCTTTTTGAACTTCCCATTTTTCAATGTTTAATTCTGAAAGAAACTCTTCTTCAATTGCTATAATTTCTTTTATCTTTTCCTGTGCGAACATCAGAGCCTCTACCATTTCTTCTTCAGAAACTTCCAGTGATTCACCTTCTACCATTGTAACTGCATCTTTGGTTCCTGCAACGACCATGTCAATTTTAGAATTCTTTAGTTGTTCTTGGGTTGGGAAGGCAATGAATTGTCCATCCACGTATCCTATCCTTACTCCCGCAACAATACCATTAAATGGTATAGGTGAAAGATTCAGGGCTAACGAAGCACCTGTTATACCCCATGTTTCTATACTATCGCCATTCAACATTGAAAATACCGTAGTTATTACTTGGACCTCATTGAAAAAATTCTCTGGAAACAAAGGTCTAATAGGTCTATCGATAAGCCTTGCAGCTAATATGGCTTCATCGCTTGGTTTCCCTTCCCTTTTTATAAAACCTCCTGGAATTTTACCAACTGCATAGAATTTTTCTTGAAATTCTACGGTTAATGGAAAGAAGTCCTGACCTTTTACTGTTTCTTCCGAAGCGTCTGCTGTAACTAGTATAGTTGACTCGTTAAAAGTCAGCATCACAGAACCAAGAGACTGTTTGGCAACTTTACCATGTTCAATACGTAATTTTCTGCCAAAAAGTTCTTTTTCCAATACTTTCATTCTCACACCTCCTATAAAAACAAAACGGAGCTTATGCCCCGCTTTTTAAAAAATTTGTTATCAACCTCTTATACCTAATTTATTGATGATTTCTTGATAAACTAAGGGTTTACTTTTTCTCAAATATTTGAGCATCTTTCGTCTTTTTCCTACCATCATCATCAATCCACGTCTACTATGGTAATCCTTTGGGTGTTGTTTCAAATGTTCCGTTAAATGTTTGATTCTAGCAGAAAGAAGAGCTACTTGCACTTCTACAGAACCAGTATCTTTGTCGTTGATTTTAAATTCTTCGATAAGCTCTTCTTTCTTCTCGGGGTCCAATCCTCTAGACATCTTTTCTATAACCTCCTGCAGAATATTCCTTTAACCAAGAAAAGGGGTTACACCCTAAACTGAGTTAAAGGTACTAAACATATTATACAATTATATCTTCATTTTGTCAAATTTATCGATTGAGTTGATGATATTTGGTCTTCATTAACGTACTCGCGAATTGCATGTGAAGCAGCTATAGCTCCATCGGACACCGCAGTTACAATTTGTCTGAGCTCCTTTTTTCTTACATCTCCTACTGCATAAATACCCTTAACTTTTGTTTCCATATTCTCGTCTGTAATTAAGAAACCATATTCGTCAAAATCGAAAAGATCTTTATTTAAAAAGCTTGTTTCTGGCACTAATCCAACGAAAACAAAAACTCCATCGAAAGGTTCTTCATAAACTTCATCGTTTTTTAGATTTTTAATGACCAAACTTTCGACCTTATCTTTGCCTTTAATTTCTTCAATGACCGAATTCCATTTAAACTTTATGTTATTACGAGAAAAGGCTCTATCTTGATAAAGTTTATCAGCTCTAAGTTTTTCTCTTCTGTGAATTATATAAACTTCTTTAGCTATGTTCGATAAATAAACCGCTTCCTCTACGGCTGTATTTCCTCCTCCCACGACAGCAATTTTTTTATTCTTAAAAAAATGACCATCGCACGATGCACAGTAAGAAACACCTCTGGAAGAAAATTCCTCTTCACCTTTAACCCCTAATTTTCGAGGGTAAGATCCGCTTGCTATTATTATTGCCTTTGATTTGATTGTTTTTCCATTTTCCATAACAACCATTTTGTGGAAATCTTCATCCTTATCTGCCGTAAGGCTGTCTATCAATTCTATAACTTTCCCATCATAGAAGTCGGCTCCGAACTGCTCTGCGTGCTCTTTCATCAAAGAAGATAGCTCTTCACCCTTTATCGTTTTAAACCCTGGGTAATTTTCTATAATATCTGTTAAATTCATTTGTCCGCCTTCAATTGCTTTTTCAATTACCAGGGTAGAAGCTCCGCCTTGTAAGGCATATATAGCAGCTGAAATCCCGGCAGGACCGCCACCGATTATTACAACGTCATATTGTTGTTTTATTTCGGATTTTTTGTTAGCCCCTTCAACGTTAAAAAACATCTGAGAACCTCCTTCAACTACTTTATTCAACTGCTTTTAAAACTTCTTCCACAAAACTATTTTCAGGGTAGGCTCCCACAAACTCACCTTTTTTTACCCATTCTTCGCTTTCTTTTACTTCTATCACGGTATGTGGAACGGAACTTACACCATATTCAAAAGATATTCGATCGAATTCGTTAGCTTCTATCATTTCTCCTGTTATATTAGGGTTTAACATAGCGGCTTGATGAGCTGCAAAAACAGCCCTAGGGCAGTATGGACAAGTTGGAGTCACGAAAACTCTGATCCTCATCTTTTTGTCTATTTTAGATAATTTTTCTTTGTTTTCATCGCTGAAAGAGGTCACACTATTATTAGATACAGCGATGAGATTTTGAAGCAGAGTAGTGAACTCATATCCCGAAGGGATCCCATAATATCTAATTCCGTAATCGTTTCCTTCGCTATCTAATATTACCATAGCTGGAAATAAATCTCTTTCAATATCGTAGTTGTTAATTTCTTCAGAATCAGAATGGTAGGTATCAACTTTTATTCTATCATCTAATTCCTTGAGCTCTCCAAGTAACTGTTCAACAATTTCTGAATATTCTCCATCATTTTTGAATAAAAATATTTGAACAGGCTCTGTCAATTCCTCTAAAATTTCTCTTACCTTGTTTTGTGTTTCTTTGTCCATCAATTTTTCCATATTTAAAAACCTCCATCTAATTTAGTGTTGTATATACCCTATATAGGTATATTAACATATTTTGATTTAATCTACTTTAAAATTCTATATGTTTTGTTAATTTTTGATGATTTAACAATCGTTGTAAAAAATAAAAGGATCGACGGTATTATTATTATCATCGGATTTAATATTATGGGGATTGACAAAAATAGTTTATCCATGAAATAATAAAAAGATACGGCGAAAAGAAAAGCTTCAACCCCTCTCATTAGGATTTTTTTTGAGAGAAAATTATTAAAATATGTTTTTTTTGAATAACCGAAAGAGAGAATAGTTATTTTGAATCTTTCATGATATTTTTTTGTAGCCGCGTCAAAAGACCTTAGATAAAATAAGAACAAAATAAAGAATGCAATAATTTCCATTAATATCGTTAAATCGTTTAAATACTTCAAATAAAAACATACCAGCAAAAAAGATGTTAAACCGTACAGGTTAAAATAATCTACGAAATGATAGGGTTCTTTATTTTTCATGATCAAAAGTCTAATAACAGCAAATGCTATTAAAAAACTGATTACATTGATAAACAAAGACTTTAATAATACCATAAAAATTACCTCAGAATTTTATTCTTTATTTTCTGGATTGCTATCAGAGATTGTATCGTTTTTCGAAATGTCTGCCATAGCAGCTACAGAGCTCAATATTCCCGAAATTTCATAAGGCATAAAGACCTTTGTTGATTTCCCGTCTGAGATTGCTTTTAATGCCTCAAAGTACCTTATTGTTATCAAATCTTTTGTAGGATTGCCTTTATGGATTGAGTCGAAAACTTTAAGAATTGCCTCAGCTTCTCCGTCTGCTTCGATACTTAATTTATACTTTTGAGCATCTGCTTTTTTCTTAACGGCTTCCGCTTCACCTTCTGCTTTTAGTATTGCAGCATTTCTGTCTCCTTCTGCTCTGGTAATTTGTGATTGTTTGTACCCTTCAGCCTCTAAAATAACAGCTCTTTTCATTCTTTCGGCTTTCATTTGCTTGCTCATTGCATCCATAATATCTTGAGGAGGATCGATCTTTTTAATCTCCACTCTGGTGATTCTTACTCCCCATTTATCGGTGGCTTCATCTAATACTTCTCTGAGTTTTGTGTTGATTCTTTCTCTAGAGGTTAATGTTTGGTCTAATTCTAATTCTCCGATCACGTTCCTTAAATTTGTTTGAGCCAATTTAACAGCTGCCGAGGTAAAATCTCCAACGTTGTAGACTACTCTATAAGCATCAGTTATCTCGTAATATATAACAGCATCAACGGTAACTATAACGTTATCCCTAGTGATAACCTCTTGAGGTGGAACATCTATCAACATTTCTCTTAAATCTACTTTGGTTATTCTTTCTATGAAAGGCATGATGAAATTTAATCCAGAATCGACCTGTCTATGAAATTTTCCTAATCTTTCTACCAAACCTTTTTCGTAAGGGCGGATAATTCTTAAACTCATTGCAGCAATAAAGATCAAAAACAAAACTGCTATTATCAATATTACCAACATTGTTTTTCCCCACCTTTCTTTTTCAAATTGTGGTCACTAAAAAACATTTTATTCCCCCGTCTCTTTTTTTTGATTATTTTCAGATGCTTTGATTTTTTTTATATATACAAAATTAGCGTTTTTTCTTGTGATTATAACATCATCGCCCACATTAATAAGATAGTTTTCTTCATCTTCTGGAAATGCTCTCCATTCGTCTCCCTTTATTTTAACTATGATTCTTCCTTCATCGTCAATCTTATCCACCTTAGCTTTCATGCCAACAAATTGATCTTGATAAGGTTTTATAGTAGAAGAACCTTTGTACATGTTTTGTACAATTTTTCTTGTTGAGATCCACAACAAAAAAGAAATGATTAAGAATATTAGCAAATTTAAAACGGCCGATGAAATAAATAAAGATGTAATAGCTGCTACTCCAGCTCCTATGGCGAACCATAAAAAGAAAAAAGATGGAAGTATAGCTTCAGCAATCGCAAAAATTATTGCAAAAATAACCCACACACCCCATTGACCCATAATTATCACCTCACGTCATTTGCAAACATCATTTGCGAAGCAAATGAGAATTAGGATGTTACTTCTAAAGCATTGCAAAAAAGACCTTTTTGCACATCACAGTAAAACCATTTTGCAAAAAACAGCAAAATTAGATCTTGAAAACTTTTTCAGGGTGGACGATATTTATTTGTATATCTGGGAATTCTTCATTCAATTCTTCTTTGGTTGACTTAATTTTGCTGTTGTACCTACTTGAGACATGGTATATAATAACTCTCTTAGGCTTGGAAATGTTAATTAAATTTTTTAATTCTGCTAGAGAGGTATGATTTCTAATTTTTCTATCCTTTTCATCAAAAAAGGTACATTCATGAAGTAGCGTTCCACAATCTTTTGCAAAATTGGGGGGAATAGGTAGAGAATCCCCGCTTATGGTTAATATGTTGGCAGTATAGTTTTCCAGAATGTCTTCTTTTTTATTGATTATTAAATCTTTTATTTCTGACTCTTTTAGTTCTCTGTACTCTTCTTTTAATCTTTTTCTTTGTTCTAAAATTTGGTAACCAAAAGAGATTTCCCCAGGTGTGTGTCTTGTTTTAAATGGTTTTATAAACCTTTTATTGCTTAGTGAGATTGTGTCCGATAAAGTTATTTCCCTAAAATCTATTTCGTATCTTAATCTTTTATTCATTTTACCTATAAATTTTAAATATTCATTAATATTTTCTGATCCCTTAGGATAATAAATTTCTAGTTTTTTGTTTCTGTTTCCCATAGCGTTATTGCGAGTATTAACGATTCCCCACAATCCAGCTATATGATCTACGTGAGAGTGTGTTAAAATAATTTTTTCTATTCCATATATTTTGTTTCCTAACTCTGCACTAACCCCCTCACCAGCATCGAAAAGTATTCTATCTGGCTTATAAAAAACCCAAGTCGTATACAATGCCTTTGATCTTATTAAAAACTCCAACTATCACAACTCCCATTGAAATTTTGTCAGTTTTCTGGTTTTATTTCAACCTTTATTTCCCCTCTCACGCCTTGAGGAAGCTTAACTTTTAAAGTGTGAGTTCCTAATTCTTTTATGTTTACCTTTTCATCAAACCAAGTTCTGTCAAACTTTTCACCAAGTAATTCCTCTATTTTTTCAGAAATATCTTGAGCTGTTACTGCACCAAAAAGTTTGCCTTTTTCTCCGGCTTTTGCTTTTATTTCTATTTTTGTACCCTTTAATTTTTCTAAAATTTCTTCGCTTCTTTTTCTTAGATTTTCCTTCTTTTTGTCTTCTATTTTTTTGCTTTCTTCAATGTGCTTTATATAACCTCCGGTTGCTTCAGCAGCCAAATTCTTTGGAATCAAATAATTCCTTGCGTATCCATCAGAAACTTCTCTTATTTCACCCTTTTTCCCTAATTTAGCCACATCTTCCAGCAACAATACTTTCATCTGTCAAAACACCCCTTTGTACAATTTTATCATAATTAGGCAAAAAACATATCTTCAAAAAAAATAGATAGAGGAATCCCTCTATCTATTGTATTTATAACATGAATTGTAGCCTCACTCGTTCACGTAAGGGACTAACATCATTTTTCTAGCACGTTGTATCGCTGTTCGTACCATTCTTTGATGTTTGGCACAATTTCCATTTATTCTTTTTGGAAGGATTTTTCCTTTGTCGTTCATAAACTCTTTTAATTTTCTGACATCTTTGTAATCAATATATTCAACATTATCCCTGCATAATTTGCATTTTTTTATTCTTTTTCTTTCTTTTTTAACGTACGCCATTCTATTTAAAACCTCCGTTTTTCTCATTTTTTATTTCCTTTCTCGATACCCTTTTACCTAAAAAACTTATTTCTAAAGTTCTTCAGTTCAGATAGGTTTATTATCTGAAGAAAGATCATTTTCAAGGTCATCAAGGTTTCCCTCTAAAAAATTGTCATCTCCAAGTAAAGCTTCATCGCCTATTTCTTCGATCGCATCGTTGTCTGAAATATTGTCTATATCAGAGAAGCCTTCTTCTACTGCAATAGGCATTTCAGAGAATTCATTAGCTTCTTGGGCCTTTTTTGTTTCCATAAAATTCATTCTATTGGCCCAAATTTCTGCGGTTTCTCTTTTAATATTATCTCTATCTGTCCATTGATTAATATGAAGCGATCCTTCCACTAGGATCAACTTCCCTTTTTTTAAATAGTTTGATGCAAAATCCGCTTGTTTACCAAAAGCCACAATTCTTATGAAATCTGTGCCATCTTGATTGTTTGAAGTACCTCTGTCAACAGCTAAACGAAAGTTTGCAACATTATTTCCATTCATAGTAGAACGTATCTCTGGATCTCTGGTCAGTCTTCCAACCAAAATAACTTTGTTATAAGAAATAGACATAGAAAACACTTCCTATTTTTCGTTAAATTTCTTCAGAAGTTTCTGGCTCTTCTACCTTTATTTTTGCTTCTTTTTGGGTTTTTCTTACTTTTTTCTCAAGATCTTCTCTTCTAATCGTTTGAAACCTAAAAATCTCTTGGTTCACTTTAAAAAGATCATCCAGTTGGTTAACCTTTTCTGGGTCAGCTTTGTATATGATGTAGGTGTAATCTCCTTCTGTAAATTTACCTTTTTGAGTCCTATAGGCTAATTTTCTTACACCCCATCTCGTGAACTCTTCGACTTCACCTTCCAGTTGGCCTTCTATCCAACCTCTTACCTTTTCAGCCAAAGCATTTCTTTCTTCTTCGGAAATGTCTGTTCTAACGACAAACATTGTTTCGTAATATCTTTTTCCCACTTTTTACCTCCTCCTATGGTCTTAGGCCTCTGAACTTATCAGAAGCAGGATTTTTTCTTGTGCAATTATAACAGAAAATCGAAAGAAGGTTATTGTTTTTATTTAAAAATTATATTAAAATTCTATACCAAATCCAAAATTTAGTCTTAAAATATTTTCATCTTCAGTTGAAGGTACAAAAATGTCTTCATCTTCATCAGCATTTTCATTGAATTCTAATTTGTTTTGTATTACTCCCATATCGGCTGATAGGTTAAATTCAAGATTGTTAAAGTAAAAATTTGTTGCTATAGTATATACATATCTTTTCTCCAAAAGTGGATCATCCAAAAGGTAGGTGCCTTCATCTGGAGCCGTATCCTCCGTTGGTGATTTACTTCCAGAAAACACCGTTTCAAAAGAAGAATAAAGGTTGAGCCAATTATTGTACGTGTAATCATAGTCAACTAGGAAAGAAATCGTGTTTTCACCATATTTGTATCCGATGTAGTTATCTGTGTAATCTATAATCCTCTTCTCACCTTCAAAATAATAAATACTTTCTGGATAGATAGTGTAACCTGGCCCGCCTCCTGGTTGAAAAGTGTATTGGGTTGCAAAGGCACCGTGAACACCAAAAGTTCCCAGGTTGCTTGCTAGGTTTAATCCTGAAGAAAAAGCTACTTTGTCGGGAGTTTGTGTACCCTGGGGATTGAAGAATCTGTTTGCGTTGAAATCGTCTACTAATAGTTGAGAGTAAATATAGTAAGTAGAGTCTTTGTAATCAAAGAAGAATCCCATTATTGAGTTATCGTTTATATTTTCCGACCAAGGCATACCATTTCCTACAGCTCTAATTTCTTGAGCAAAATATGCGGGCATTGGATTTAAAAAATAAAAAATGTCAAAAGCCCTGTTATATACTAGTGCATCTTGATAACCTACCCTGAAATTGCCAAATTTCAATCCATACGTTTTGTAATTCATTGCTTTAGAGGTATCCTCAAAATATTTGTTATTTTCACTTACCAATTGAACCCACATGGTTTCAAAAAAGAAATGTTCATCTTCATAACCCACATCTAAATTAACGAGGGGAATATTATTGGAAGAAAAGAACAATGAATAAGGAGAGTTTACCTCATCTTTTAGTTGTTTTATGCCACCACTCAATTCAAGTGTTTGATTGTCGTTTCTAAGAGTGATATAACTATTTTCTATCAAAAAATAGTGATCCCAATAGTAATTTGACTCATAAAAATAATACTTATCATCGTTGTAGAAGGTTAATTCGCTTGTGATATCGAAGTTTGAAGTGTAATTGTATAACTTTATACCTATCCTGTCAGTGAGAGTTTCTTCATAATTATCATATATTCCTTGAAAGTCAAGTTTTAAGTTTATTGAAAATCCAAACGAAAAAAGTAAAAGAATCATCAAAATGGAAGTCAAAGCTTTTTTATTCATTTTATACCCCCCTCAGCTTAGCTGGTAACTTTCTTGTTCAACTATCTCTCGCAATCTTTTAATTTTAGAATCTTCCCCCAGTACTATTATCACATCTCCCTCTTCTATTATGGTATTTGCTTTTGGATTGAATATACTGTTATTATCTTTTTTTCTTACGGCTATCACTATCATATCTACCTTGTCGGGTAAGGCTATTTCTTTAAGAGATTTGCCGATTACCCAAGAGTTTTTGGGTATATCAACCTCTTCTAGTTGTAAATCTTTTTCTGGTGTATGAATAATCGTCTCAAGGAATGATACAATGTTTGGCCGAGTTGCCATATAGGCTAATCTATTACCAGAGATTTCAGATTCAAGAACGATCTTGTTGATCCCGGCATAAGATAGTTTTTTCACTGATTCTGGGTCATTGACTTTCGAAATGATGTTAATTTTAGGAACTATACTTTTCACCGTTAAAGCAACAAACAAGTTATCTACATCGGATGGTAGGGTTAATATGATGCTGTTGGCTCTTTTAACCCCCACCTCTTCCAGCACCGTTTCATTTTTTGCGTCACCAATAAAATATGGAATTTCCGCATTTATTTCTTTTAAAAATTGTTGTGCTCTTTCTTCTGATTTATCCAACAAGACAAAATCTTTTTTCTCTTTTAACAGATTTTGACAGACAAAAAATCCCGTTTTACCAGCTCCTACAACAATATAATGATTATTCATACCATCTATTTTTTTCATCCTTTTTCTTACCTCCAAAACGTTTCTCATCTCACCCTCAACAATGAAGGAGGTTAGGGTTGAAAGAGAGTATAAAACTACCGTTATTCCAGAGAGGATCAATGCCATTGTAAATATATGTGAAACTCTCGATAGATCGGCAGGTATATCGTATCCAACGGTACTCAATGTGATTATAGTAAAAAATAGAGAGTCTAAAAAAACCCAATCTTCCAGTATCATATAACCTACCGTTCCTGTAAAGACTATTAGAACAAAAATTATAATGGATATCACAAATCGTCTTATTTTCAAAGTCAGAGTTTCATTCATTTGATCGAGACATGTGCCTCCTTTTCACTTTGGAGATTAAAAGTTTTTACCTTATGATCATTAATGTTTGATCGCCTTCGACGTTGTCCCCTCTTTTTACCAAAATTTTTTCAACTATACCGTCGTTTTCGGCTGGTATTTCATTTTCCATCTTCATTGCTTCGATTATGACAAGCTTATCTCCAGCTTTAACGCTCTGTCCTTCTTTCACATTTATTTCGTTAATTACTCCTGGAAGAGGAGCTTTGACCTCATAACCTGAGTCTGTTTGCCTTTTATTTGGCTCCTCAGGGACTTTTTCTTCTTCATCTTGTTGTTTTTTCTCAACTTTTTTCTTGCCCTTTTTTTCGGCTTTTTTGTCGAAAACAGGCTTGGGAGACTCACTAAATTCCTCTTTTTCAAGGGTTCTTTCTTCTGTTTCTTTTATTTTTTCTTCATTAGCAATTTCAGAGTCTATTTCCTCAACTTCAACCTCATAGGTTTTATTGTTAATCGTAACTTTGAATTTTCTTTTCAATTTACTTTACCTCCACTTTTTGTTGTAATAAGGTCTCCAAGAAATAGAAGGTTGGTGTTTCATCCACCTTGTTTTAATGCCCCTTTCCGATTTCAACTCTTTATTTGAAACTTCTTTAATGCTTTCAATTTTGAATTCTTTATCAGTAAGATAACTGATTATAACCGAAACGATAGCAAACAGTTCTTCTTCTTCACTTTGATCTATTTTTTCATGATTTTCAATTCTTTTGACCTGTGGTGGTTTTATGTACTCTTTTTGAGGTTTTTCTAAACTTGATTTACCTGATGAATTATTACTATTACTATTACTTTTAAAGAAAAAACGGAAAAGCCAAATGATCACCATTAAAATTATTAGCAATACAAAGACTATAGATATTCCCATTAATGAAATAATCCATACATTTTTCATAAATATCCCTCCATCATAACGGAATATTTCCATGTTTTTTAGATGGAGTCGGTTTTACTTTTGAGTAAGCTATAGAAAGGGAAGTAGCTAATTTTCTCCTTGTTTCAATGGGTTCTATAACATCTTCTATATATCCCCTAGAAGCTGCTTCATAGGGATTTGCAAACCGCTCTTTGTATTCTTCGACGCGTTTTTTTCTCGTTTCTTCAGGGTTTTCAGAACTTTCAATCTCTTTAGCGAAGATAATGTTTGCGGCACCTTCGGATCCCATCACAGCTATTTCCGCGGTTGGGTATGCAAACACAAAATCAGCACCCAAATGTTGTGAAGCCATTGCAATATAAGCCCCACCATAGGCTTTTCTTAAAATTACTGTGATCATAGGAACGGTGGATTCAGAATAAGCATACAATAGCTTTGCTCCATGTCTAATTATTCCACCGTGTTCTTGAGATACTCCTGGTAAATATCCAGGTGTGTCAACAAAGGTGATAATAGGTATATTAAAAGAGTCACAGAATCTTATAAATCTGGCTGCTTTATCGGAAGCATCGATATCGAGTGAACCTGCCAAGATTTTTGGTTGATTGGCTATTATCCCCACAGATTTTCCTTCCAATCTTGCAAAGCCTACGACAATATTTTTGGCAAAATGAGGATGAATTTCAAAAAAAGACCCTGGATCAAATACTAAATTGATTAAATCTTTTACATCATAACTTTTTTTCGGGTTAGGTGAGACTATTTCGTTTATTTCTTCGGGTAATTCATAATTTTTATCGTAATCAATTGGTTCTACAGGATCAACATTGTTTGAAGGTATGTAAGAAAGTAATTTTCTGACAAGCTCCATGGCGTGCCTATCGTCTTTTGCCAAAAGGTGGGCAACACCGCTTTTGGTGTTATGAATTTTTGCCCCTCCCAGATTCTCTTTATCAATGTCCTCGCCAGTCACAGTTTTTATAACCTGAGGACCAGTGATGAACATTTGAGAAGTTTGATCCACCATAATTACGAAATCAGTTATCGCTGGAGAGTAGACTGCCCCTCCTGCACACGGACCAGCTATAACGGTTATTTGGGGGATTACACCAGAAGCCTGGGTATTTCTATAAAAGATTCCGCCGTAACCATATAGGGCATCAACAGCTTCCTGTATTCTAGCTCCACCAGAGTCGTTTATCCCGATTAAAGGTATACCGTATTTCATAGCCAAATCTTGTAATTTCATTATTTTCTTTGCATGCATTTCTCCAAGGGATCCACCTTGAATGGTGAAATCTTGGGAAAAAATTGCAACTTTTTTGCCGTTGATCTCTCCAAATCCTGTGACAACTCCATCGTATGGAAACTCTTTTTTATCTAAATCAAAGTATGTACATCTATGTTTAACTAACATATCGATTTCTTCAAAAGTACCTTCATCTACAAGAGCTTCTATTCTTTCACGAGCAGTTAACTTACCCATTTTATGTTGTTTTTCTATTCTCTCTTCTCCCCCTCCAACAAGAAGGGATTCTTTCTTTTTTCTCAACTCTTCTATTTTTTGAATTAGTTCTTCATCTGGCATATATAAAGCCTCCTTATTTGCGAGATTTATACAGTTTTCAGAATTTCTAAAACGTTGTGTCAGCGCCGCCTTGTTCGGACATTAAGGGGAAGCCCCTTAAAAACCCCAAATTCAAGGTCAAAATCATTTATAAAAAAATGGTTTGCATACTGCAGCAAACGCTCCCAACCCATTTAAGGAAGTGACCAAAGGTCCCTTAGACCTTGCAACTCTTAATTTATTATTTACGATACTCAACAAACTCAGTTAAAATACCGTTAGCAGATTTTGGATGTAAAAAGAAGACTAAGCTTCCACCTGCTCCTCGATTAGGTTCATCAGATAAGGTTTTGTAACCCCTTTTTTTTGCGTTTTCTAAGACCATCTTAATGTTATCTACTTGATATGCGATGTGGTGGAATCCCTCGCCTCGTTTTTTTAAAAAATTTGATATTTCAGAGTCCTCTCTTAAAGGTTCCATAAGTTCTATTCTAACATCTTTTATGTATAAAAAAGTAACTTTTATTCCTCTATCTTCAAGGATTTCTTCTACACTCTTTTCAACGTGAAGCAAGTCCCTATACAACTTGAATGCTTCTTCTATGGAATTGACAGCAATTCCGATGTGGTCAATTTTGGGCTCCATTGTTTCCCTCCTCTTCACAGATGAATGCTATAACATCTTTTTTAAGGGAATCGGCATCTTGATTTTCTAAAGAATAACCTTCCAAGTAATTTTCTATAAGATGGAAAAGATAGTTTTTAACACGACTTTTTTTTCTTAAATTTTCTTTTGAATTATGGATTTGAAAGTGCTTTCTGCTAGTTTCTAACCATTGATAAACTTTTTCAAACCCTTTGTTTTCCGTCGCACTAACGCCAAAAAGCTTTTTATGATCTTCATTTTGTGAATCCAAATAATTTTCCAAGTACATTAAGAATCTTTTGGAATTAGGTAAATCTATCTTGTTGACAATATAGCAATCAGCTATTTCCATTATTCCTGCCTTATAAATTTGAATTTCATCGCCAGCATCGGGAGATAATATTAAAAGAGTAGTATCACAAGCATAGAATATATCGATCTCTGATTGACCGGTTCCCACCGTTTCAATGATTATTGTATCGAAGCCAAATGCCTTCATTACATCAATGATATCATAAATCGAATTGCAAACTCCCCCTATTGCTCCTCTACTTGCTATACTTCTGATGTAAACGTTAGAGGCACTGGTTAAATCAAACATTCTTACCCTATCTCCCAAAAAAGCCCCGCCACTGAAAGGACTGCTAGGATCTATCAATATTATTCCAATCTTCTGATCTTTATTTGAATAAAATGAGACCAATCTTGAGATAAAAGAACTTTTTCCCACGCCAGGGCTACCTGTAACACCTATTACATATGAATTTTTTGGTTGAATATCCGAATGTAATCTAGAAATTATTTCCCAGGTTTGTGAATAATTGTCTTCTAATAGCGATATCATCTTTGCGAGAGCGGTTTTATTCTGGGCTTTAAATTTTGGAAGTAGTTGTTCATACTTTTCTGCCCATTGCAATATCTTTCACCTTCTCTATTATATCTTTTAATGAAGTACCTGGGGTGAAAATTTCGATTATTCCCATTTCCTTTAGTTCCGGGATATCTTCTTCCGGAATGATTCCACCAAGGGTAACGGGAATATCAGCTTCCTTTTCTTTTAGTAAATTTAGTATTTTTTGACATAACTTCTTGTGTGCACCTGAAAGTATAGATAAGCCAATTAAATCAACATCTTCTTGAATTGCTGCTTCAACGATTTCTTCCGGAGTTCTTCTTATGCCTGTGTAGATTACTTCCATTCCGGCGTCTCTTAGTGCTCTTGCTAAAACTTTAGCTCCTCGGTCATGACCATCGAGCCCTGGTTTAGCTATTAAGACACGAATTCTTGTACTCATTTCACATCTACCTCCTCTCCAAATGGTAAATGCTGACTTTAAAAACTCTAAAATTTCTGTCAGCGCCCCTTTGCCCCGCTCCCCACCCTCATTGTATAAAGTTTCTAAAATGGCAAAGGTTCAGTTAAAATAAAAATAGAAATTAGATTGTAGTGCTTTCACGATACTCCCCATAAACTTCTTTTAAAATTTTTGTTATTTCTCCTATTGTTGAATAGTTTTCTACACATTCAATTACATAAGGGAATAAATTCTCTTCGTTTATTGCAGCCTTTTTCAATCTATTCAAAGATTGTTCTACTTTTGTGGTATCTCTTTGCCTTTTTAAATTCTTTAACTTTTCTATTTGCTTTTCTTCTTGTTCTTCATCAACTTTTAGGATATCTATCTTTTCTTTCTTGTCAGAATTGTATTCATTAACCCCCACTATGATCTGTTCTTTATTTTCTATCCTTTTTTGTGTTTTATAAGCACTATTTAATATTTCTTTTTGAGGGTATCCGTCCTCTATGGCTTTTGCCATTCCGCCTATCTCATCTATTTTTTCTAAATATTTTTGAGCTTCTTTTTCTATGTCTAAAGTTAATTTTTCTATAGCGAACGATCCTGCTAGAGGATCTACGGTTTCGCTTACTCCGATTTCGTGGGCTATGATTTGTTGTGTTCTTAAAGCGACGGTGACGGATTGTTCTGTAGGCAGTCCTAAAGCCTCATCATAAGAGTTAGTGTGAAGTGATTGGGTACCACCTAAAACCGCAGCCAAAGCTTGAATTGTTACCCTTATTATGTTATTCAAAGGTTGTTGTGCGGTTAATGTGGAACCGGCAGTCTGGGTATGAAATTTCAATTTCATTGCGTCTTCATCCGTCACACCGAAGCGTTCTTTCATAATCCTTGCCCATAATTTTCTAGCGGCCCTAAATTTTGCTATTTCTTCTAAAAAGTTGTTATGGGCATTGAAAAAGAATGAGAGGTTCCTTCCAAATTCATTTGGATCTAATCCGGCTTTAATTGCTGCCTCGACATAGGCTATTCCATCTGCTAATGTAAAAGCTATTTCTTGAACCGCATTGGCTCCTGCTTCCCTAATATGATAGCCACTGATACTTATTAAGTTAAATTTTGGAAGGTTTTTGCTTCCATAATCAAAAATATCTACTATCAACTTCATAGATTCTTTTGGTGGAAAGATATAAGTGCCCCTTGCTATGTATTCTTTTAAAATATCGTTCTGAATAGTGCCTCTAAGTTTTTCATAAGGAACACCTTGTTTTTTTGCAATAGTCATTAACATTGCCAATAAAATCATCGCAGTTGAGTTGATAGTCATTGAAACACTCACCTTATCAAGAGGGATGCCATCGAAAAGAATCTCCATATCTTTTAGTGAATCTATTGCTACTCCAACCTTTCCTACTTCTCCCTCGGACATGGGATCGTCTGAGTCAAAACCTATTTGTGTTGGCAGGTCAAAGGCTATAGATAAACCTGTTTGGCCTTGTTCTAATAAGTATTTATATCTTTTGTTCGATTCTTCTGCAGATCCGAATCCTGCATATTGACGCATGGTCCACAACTTACCACGGTACATAGTTGGTTGTACACCTCTGGTGAAAGGGTATTCACCAGGAAAGCCTAAATCTTTAAGGTAATCTAAATTTTCTATATCTAAAGGTGTATAAAGCCTTTCAATCTCATCTTCATATGAGGTAACAAATTCCTTTTTTCTCTCTGGGAAACGTCTTAAGGTAGGTTCTAATTTTTTCTCTTCCCACTCTTTTTTTGACTTTTCTATTACATGGATTTTTTCTCTTTCAAACATAGGAATTTCCTCCCACACTAAATTTTTTAAAATATTATCTTTAGAAGCTTTAAATCTTGTGTCAGCGCCCCTTCGCCCCGCTCCCCGCCCATAAGAACAAATAAGAAAAACTATGAAAAAAATTTCATTACCCTGGGTCATTATTATTTTACCGTATTATTTTAAAATTTACAAATATTTATTTGCAAAAAATAATTTCGCTGACTAACGAAGGCAATATTGTGTTATAATTTAATAAGTCAGTTTGAGGAGGTAAAAAACGATAAAAGCACATTTTGACAAAGACCTTAGGTCTTTAATTGAGAAATCCAATTATACCCCAAAACAAATAGCCGATAATTTAAAAATACCTGTATCCACCCTAGAAAATCTTATGGATGGAGACTTTGAGTACTTCTCCAAAGTCTCTTTGACAGATGTAGCAAAGAGATTGAGTACTATATTAGATGAAGAGATAAATGTAGTCTTTGAAGATGAAGAGTTAAAGGGAGAAGTTCAGCTAGAAAGGAAAGATACGGCGTATAACAAACTTAAGATATTTCAATTTTTGATGGTAGCATTCTTGATCGTTAACTTAATTTTTCTTTATTTTCTAATTCAAGATTTGAGGTTTTACAACAGTATACTGCGAAGAAATATATACACCCTAAATGTTATCAATAGAGGACCTTCTGAGATATATATAAACGAAACTGTGGTTCCACCAGATCAAGATGTTCAAATCCAATTGGGTTTTGGAGAAAATTTAGAGATACACGGTAATCAAGGTGAAACGGTTATTGAAACACCACTTGTCAAATACACTGTAAAACTAGAAAATTTTGAGGTGAGTTTGTCATATGGGAATGACTAAAGCACCGGATCTTGTAAATTATTTGGCGCATATATTTACTGCTGGAGATTCTGATTTATGGCTTTACAAAATGGGTTTGAAAGAGTTGATCGAAAAACATTTTGGACCTATCGACTATATTTCTCCCATGTTGGATTTTCAGCGTTTTACCGATTATTATAACGAAGAAATGGGTAAAAATATCCGAATTGAATCAAGATTGGTGAGCTTTAAATATCTAAGTTCTCCCGGTTTTTTGCCGGATGCGAAATTGATAACGAATGAAATTGAGAAAAACTTTTCTGTTGATGGTAAAAGAAAAGTAAATGTAGATATTGGCTATCTACACCACACTCAATTCGTTTTAGCGAGCACAAAACACTGGGGAAACAGGATTTATATTGGTAAAGGTATATATGCGGAAATTACCTTAATGTACAATTTCGGACAATGGGAACCTCTTAAATACACTTACCCTAATTTCAAAGATCCAGAATATTTAAATGAGTTAGACGCAATCAGAAATATTTATTTGAAGAAAAGGAAAAATTAAATATTATAATGTACTTATTAATTTTTATAAACGGATGGTGAAAATATTGTTGTCACAAGGTGGCTGGTTGTCATTAATATATTTAGTTGTATTTCTGCTTTTGGCTCATTTTTCTCCTTTTATTATCGCAGCGTTGATTTTGGGCGTTTTTTTGTCCATGCTCATAGAAGCACCACAAAAGTTATTTTCAAAGGTTATGAACTCTAAGATATCTGCCGTTTTATCACATATACTTGTCTTAGGGTTAGTTTTATATGCAACCATTACATTTTTCCCCCTTATTATTAGTGAAGGCAGGAAACTATTTTCTATGCTTTCCTCTTTAACGATTCCTCAAGAAGAAGCATTGGCTCAACTACCTGAATGGTTGGTTACTTTTATCAACGATTTGAACAAAAATCTTTCTGATTTTGCCTTAGGCTTGATGAACCAGCTTTTATCATCTATTCCCAATTTGATAACTTCGGCTATTGTTTTAGTCGTAACAACTACGGCAATCGGTTCATTAAAAACAATCACGAAGAATAATTTATGGAAACTTTACCCTGTAAGCGACAGAGAAAAAGGTTTAAAATTTATGAAGGATACTTACTCACAGTTTGAAAGATTTGTATATGGTCAATTTCTGTCAGCTATAATAGTTGGAGCTACCATTGGGTTAATGTCGTTTCTCTTTCGAATACCAAGTGCGTTTTTTTTAGGTATCTTAGCTTGGATCACCAATTTTATACCTTATTTAGGAGTTGTTATATCAGCAGTTCCTTTATTGATGCTAGCTTTCACAGAAAATGGGCTAATAGGTATAATAATAGGAATAGCAATTTTAACTGGTACCAATCAGTTGGAAATGTGGTTCTTACAGCCAAAAATCCACAGTAATTCTCTTAATTTACATTGGTTCGTAATAATAATATCTATACTTTTATTCGGTGAGTTATTTAGCTTTTTAGGTATTCTTATTGCTCTTCCTATAGTTGTTTACCTTAGGAACTTTTGGGAATATTTTGTGATAAAAATCAAGTGAGATAAATGAAAAAAATTTATCTTTTTTCACTAACCATTTTGTTGACAATATTTAGTTTCTCATCAGCCAATCTGCTAACAAAAAATGATCCGGAATACCATTTTAAAAATTTAGGGGAAGTCTATTTAAAATACCCTATTTACGCAGATTTAAACAGCAATCCAGAAAGTTTTGAAAATTACATACACTTTTCAATGGATTTAAAATACGAAAGTAGAATCATGGATGATTTTAACTTATCCGGAGGTTGGTATAGAAGCACAGAGATAAACGAAGTCTTGTTCAGAGATTTTGCTTTAGAAAACGGGGACTTATTCACTTTTGGAATCAAAAATTATTACAGCGATTATTTTTATGCACAGTTCATCGCTGATTTTAGGGTAGCTGATACATCTTATTTTACTTACGAAAATTACAGTCTTTTCAATCTTCCATCTTTGGTTTATATCTCTTTGGATTTTCCCACTTATTCTTATTTATCTTACAATAAAGAAGATCTTAGTTTTTTGGTGGGAAGAGTCCCTCTTTCATACGGTCCTATGAAATACAACCTAGTCGTATCTGATAACTCTCCTTATTATGATACGTTGGCTATTTCTTATTCTTTTAATGATAAATTAGATTACGATTTCTCTGTTTTATCTATGGTGCCTTTGCTTTCAAAAGAGGAGTATGCTGCCATGGATGACGAGTTTATCGCCTTTAGAAATGCTTTTTATAACGGTTTGAATTATAATCCAAATGAGAAACTTTTTTTGGGAATAAGCTCTTTGAATCAGGTGGCGGGAGATCTTCCTAATCCTGTAAATATGTTTATAAAATCAGATGTGGGTGTATATGGAGGATATATTAAGATTATCCCTTTTTGGGGAATAAATCTTGATACTGAATATGCGTTTAATTATGCCACACTTAGCACTGGTTACGGGTTAGGCATTTCGAAGACCTTTGATTTTGAAGGTGCCAAATTTAAAATTGGTGTTGAAAGATATGAAATACAAGATAACTTTTTTTCAAGTGAGTATCCATACGATAATTTATACTACAGAACTATCGCTTTATCTCCGGATGCTAGAATCTTTTTTGATTATCCTTTTGGTTTCAAGTATGGGGAAGATTCCCAGATAAACAGTGTCGATTTAACCTTAGCCTTTGAAAAGGGTTATTTCAGTTATATCTGGGATCATGGAAGAAACTCAAAAGGTATGATCAACAGCAATATTTTTTGTTTCTTGTTTGACACAAAGTTAGGAGATTTTGAGGTGAAATGGAAATCTTTGAAGAATGGTGGGGAAGAATTTGAGACATTTTTGATATCTTATGGATTCGAGGTGAACTTTTTATTGCCATGAAAAAAGTTGAATTGTTATCCCCTGCAGGGAACTACGAAAAATTGGAAACTGTGTATCACTATGGTGCCGATGCTGCATATATTGGTGGAAAAATCTTAAATTTAAGGGCGTTTTCCAAAAATTTTGAAGACGAAGAGTTAGAAAAGGCAGTAAAATTGGCGAAAGATTTACAAAAGAAGCTTTTTGTAACTCTCAATGCAATACCTCACAATTCTGAATTGGAAGTCTTGCCTGATTATGTAAATTATTTGGAAAGTTTAAGCGTGGATGGAGTAATAATCTCAGATTTGGGTGTATTTAATATTGTTAAAAGAATATCAAACTTACCTTTGATCGTAAGCACTCAAGCAAGTAACACCAATTGGGCCAGTGTTTCTATGTGGAGAGATCTAGGGGCAAAGCGAGTCATATTGGCAAGAGAACTTTCATTAAAAGAAATATCAGAAATCAGAGAAAAAGTCCCAGATATAGAAATTGAAGTATTCATACATGGAGCGATGTGTGTATCTATTTCAGGAAGATGTCTATTAAGTAATTACTTGACGGGGCGAGACGCCAACAGAGGGGAATGTACACAGCCTTGTAGATGGAAATACTATTTAATGGAAGAAAAAAGGCCTGGGGAGTATTTTCCTGTGTTTGAAGATGAAAGAGGAACTTACATTATGAATTCTAAAGATCTTTGCACTATCGATTTTCTTGATAAAATAATCGAAACCGGAGTTGATAGTTTAAAGATAGAAGGAAGGATGAAAAGTAGTTATTATGCAGGAGTAACGACTAAAGTATACAGGCAAGCAATAGATAGCTATTACAACAAAGAATACACAAAGGAACTTATCGATTGCTTAAAAAAGGAACTTGAAAGTGTCAGCCACAGAGAATACACATCAGGTTTTTATTTTCATAAGCCGGATGAAAACTCCCAAAATTATAAGACTTCTTCTTACGTTAGAAATTACAAATTTGTGGGAAAAATTATAGAAAAGATATCTGAAGATCAATATGTTGTTGATATCAGGAATAAGATAGAAAAGGGTGAAGAATTAGAGATTGTAACCAAAAAAGGTGAAAATACCAAAATATTATTAGATCAAATAGTAAATCTGGAAGATGGTAGTTTAATCGATAGTGCTAATCCCAATCAAAAGATAATTTTGAGAGGGGATAATTCCTTGGACCTCGGTGATTTAATTCGAGTTCCTGAAAAAGGAGGCAGTAATCAAATTGATTGAGTTGATCAATCTTACAAAACGTTTTGCTGAAAACGTAGTAGCGGTGGATCATGTAAACTTGGAAATAGAAGATGGGAAAATTTTCGGGTTTTTAGGGCCTAACGGTGCAGGAAAAACAACCACTATAAACATGATTACTGGTTTGTACAAACCAACTTCTGGAAGAATTATTTATGATGGTATGGATTTTCAAAAAGAACCAATAAAGATAAAAAAGTTGATAGGTTTTGTCCCTGATGAACCATTTCTATTTGAAAAGATAACAGGAATATCTTATCTAAATTTTATAAGCGATGTGTTTGAGGTTCCGCTTGATGAACGCAAAAAAAGAGGAGAGTGGCTGATAAAAACCTTTAAGCTCGAAAACTCTATTAGTAATCCTATTTCTACTTACTCCCATGGAATGAAACAAAAATTAACTCTGATTGCTGCGTTGATTCACAACCCAAAGTTCTGGATTCTCGACGAGCCGATTGTTGGACTTGATCCTGAGTCAGCTTTTATTCTGAAAAATCTTATGAAAAAACATGTGGAAGCAGGAAATATAGTATTTTTTTCCACACATATTATGGAAATTGCAGAAAAAATTTGTGATGAAATAGCAATAATTGATAAAGGGAAAATCATCTTTGATGGTTCTATAAACGAACTAAGAAAGCTCAAAGGGGATAAAAGTTTGGAACAAATATTCCTAGAGGTGACAAATAGTGAAAGTGAAAAGATTGATTTCTCTTATCTTGATTAAATTTGATCAACACTATGGAATTTCCAAAACTAAATACTCTATAAAAAGGAATAAAAGTGATTTAATTACTTTTATAGTTATTTTTTGCGCACTTGTACCAACGGTTGTTGCCTATTCATTTCCCTACCTCAACATGCTTAAAACTACTTTGGAAACTTATACAATCTTGAATATTCAGCCATTATTTCTGGCAAATTTTTTTGTCTTAGCTGGTTTTTTTGGCTTCTTCTTAGGTGCTTTTCTGCTGATTGGAGAATTATTTATCAATGAAGATATGAAGCTTTTGTTAACCTTACCTTTGAAACCTTATGAAGTTATTTTAGGGAAATTATCTGTAATTTTATCAGATCAAATGTTTATTTCATTGATATTATTGCTGCCTTCTTTGATTTATTTTGGGGTTTATACTAAACAAAATTTTTTATATTATTTAATATTCATAATTGTTTTTCTTTTTTCGCAAGTATTTCCAATGACTTTGGTTTTACTCTATACTTTGTTCACTTCAAGATTATTAAAAAAATCTAATAGGCTAGAGCTTCTATTGTATTTATCAACAATTTTTCTTATGGTTATCTTTGGTTTATATTTGTTTTTATCAGGGTCAACTTTCTCAATAAATATGGAAAATCAAAACGAAATACCCAATATTTCTATCAATCCTGACAGTACGATTACTAAAGTAGCATGGCTTTATCCCCCGGCTTTTTTAGCCGTAAAATCTTTAACTAGTGGCATTTTTTTAAATTTAGTGTGGCTTTTATTGTTCCTGGGCTTTCATTTATCCCTATTAATTTTAACGTTGTATATTGGGGAAAAGTTATATTTTTCTAATTATTCTTCCCTGATAGAATCAAAACCTTTACTAAGAAAATCTAAAACTCAAGAAAATTCTTATTTCTTCACCAAAGAATCAACTTTAGAAAAAGCCTTATTAAAAAGGGAGTGGCTGTATTTTTTGAAAACACCTTCATTTTCAGTCAATGGATTTAGTAATGTTTTAGCTTTTCCAATAATATTGATAGTCTTTGGTATTATAATCAATAATGTAGAATTAGGGTTAAGTAATGAAATAATCAGTACGATATTACAGTACAAATTATTCATTGTTGGTTTTATTGCAACCTTAGCTTCGTCTATAAACGGCCTTTCTTATTCATGTTTTTCAAGGGAAGGAAATTTGATAAAAGAACTGAAAATAACCCCTATGAAGGTGGATCAAATTTTGAGGGCCAAAATTAAACATATTATGCAAATAAGCTCTTTAGGTCTTATTTCAGGTTTAATTATTGGTACATTTCTTTTTAAACTAAATCTTTATGAATTTTGCGGAGCCATGATCTTAGCGATTATTTTTAATTTGTTTCTAAATATAATTCAAATGATTATTGATGCTTCAAAACCATACTTAAACTGGGATAATCCACAGAAAGCGATGAAACAAAATATAAATGGTTTGCTTGCTGTATTGTTGGTTTTTGGAGTTGTTGCAATCATGGGGTTCTTGATATATAAATTGGTTCCATTATTCGATCAGTATATTATTTTAATCATTCTAAACTTAATATTCTTGATTTTTAGTTTCTTCCTATGGCGATATTTAAAAAGAAAAACCGTTCAACTTCTAAGTAGAGAATTATAATAGCAATTGTTTTTAAAAAAACTGCAAGAGGTGATATATGTGAAGAAGTTTTTTGTTTTAATTTTACCGGTTATGTTTAGCTTTATGCTGGCTTTTTCAGAAAGTTATCAGTATTATATTTATCAAAACGATGCAGAGATTGGAAATATTATCGTGGAGTTTGATGTAGCCAATTGTTTGGGAAAAACTACCTCTATTTTAAATATAGGGGAAAACACCCTAAAATTTGTTTCAGAAACAAAATATGATGTTTCTTGGACATTTCAAGAATATTCACTAGATATTTTTGTTGACAATCAAAAGCAAGGAACTTTGGTAAGTACTTACAACGGGAAAAAGGTCACAAATCAATTCAACGGTATAAATTTAAAAAATTATAACGTAGAAAACGTAATTATTTTAGATAATAACTTCATTTTAGACCATATATTCGCCCTTTATTATAAAAATCTGCCCGAAGGTAAATATTCAGCATTTGTTCCTCAATTGTCTCTAAACCAGACAACTTGGAACAATGCAATTTTAGACGTGGAAATTGAGTATAAAGATCCTCAAAATTTTGTAATTTTGTCTTCGGGTTTAGCACAGAATGTAGTCTTTCAAGACGGTAAAATCACCAAGGTTGAGATACCTTCTCAATCAATTGAAGTGACAATGCAAAAGAAAGAAGCAAAAGCGAAAAATTACGTTGAAAAAGAGATTGTTTTTGACAGCTTCGATGGCTTTAAATTGGAAGGTTCTCTGATGCTTCCAAAAGAAGTTGATAAAAATAAGAAGGCAATCGGTATTGTCTTGGTACATGGTTCAGGTCCACTTGACAGAAATGAAACTATTGGAACGCTTACACCTTTTTTGCACCTTTCAGAAGGCCTAGTTGAAGAAGGATATATTGTTCTAAAATACGACAAAAGAAATTTCACCATGGCAAAAAACGGGCAAAATTTTTCCGAGGTTATGCCAGACGTGTTTATCAAAGACGCACAAGCAGCTATAAGATACTTAAAAACCCTACCAGAAGTTAATAAAGAAAAAATAATTGTTATTGGTCACAGTCAAGGAGCTTCTTTCTTACCTTATATAATTGAAGGAGAAGAAGTACTTGCTGCTGTTGCCCTTTCTCCAGCTTTGCTAGAGATTACAGAACAAATAGTTTACCAAGTAGAATATCAAATAGATTATTATAAAAAGCTTAATACTGACAATTCATTAGATAGTGTTATAGTAATGTTGGAAGACGTTTTGACAGAGGCAAAAAAAGTAAATGAAAGTATGAAAAAAGAAGAAATAGACCCAAACGAGCTATATTTAGATTATTATAGTGGAGAATTTTTAATTCGATGGAGTGAACTAAGTCGAGGTATGGTAGAAAAGTTTGTGAATATGAATGTTCCGTTATTAATAATCAATGGCACACAAGATTTGAAGACGCCCTACGAGCTCTTAAAAGAATATGAAAAAGAATTGAAAAAGAAAAATGATTTAGAAATAGTTTACATAGAGAATATGGCTCACGAGCTTGTCAACTTCCAAACATTAAAATTTGAAGATAAAGTAGTCGATCAAATCGCACTTTGGTTGGAAAGCCAGGGACTTTAATCAAAACCCCATTATCGCTGTTACAACAAATACAATTATGAAGGAGATAAGAGTTGTTAGACTCACGAAACTGCTGGCGAGTTCAGAATCATAGTTGTTTTTTACTGAATAGACGATCGCCATCATTGCACTTGGCAACAATGGAGAAAGAAAAAGAGAAATTCTTTGCAAGTCTGTGCTTACAGGGATTAGTAAAGTGGATAGAGAAACTATCAACCCTAATAAATACTTTGTGGTTACAGAAATCGTTAAGATCCTTCTGTGGGCTTTGAGAGATACTATATTGAAATAAAATCCTACTAAAAACATTATCAAGAAATTATTGGCGTCTTTTATAACCATCATTGGGGAAAGTATGAATTCAGGTAAATTAACGCCGTTTAGGAGAAATGCTAAAATTAAAGCTATAAAAGGAGGAAATTCAAACAGGTCTACAATATGAAACTTTCCTCCTTTTCCTTCAGCAACAGACTTGCCAACTCCAAATACTATAAAACTGTTTCCTAAGTCGTAAAGTGCAAAGTAAGTTATGGATTCAATGCCCCATAACATTTCTGCCAAAGGGTACATGAAAAGGCCAATATTCAATCCACAAAAAGCTAATAGTATCACGGTACTTATTTTAACATCTTCGATTTTTAAAGTTCTTATTAAAAATTTTCCACCCCAAAAGATCAGTAAACCACCTAATAAGCCTATCAGAACAAAAAATAATTTGGATAAATCTATTTGAGATGAAGTTATACCTATAAATACAGTCATGGGAAGTGTAAAATTTATTATCAAAGTTGTGAGGATATCACCTGTGTTTTTAGGTAAAAATCTTTTAGATAAGTTTCCTATGGTTGCTATTATTACGAAGTTTATAAGTGCTGTCAATGACTTACTCTCCTTTTATTGCTAAAAATGTCTATTTTAGGTATTCTAACGGTAGTTCCATTCTCACGGTTTTTAAAGGATCAACCACTTGGCAAATTTGAAGTTTTCCAGTAGCGCTTAGTAAGAACATAGCTTTTTCTTCACTCAACTTATATTCCTGGCTCAAAAAATGTACCATGTTTTTTGTTGCTGTAATTGAAGCTTCATCTAAAGATGGTTTTGAAGCTAATGTATAAATATGTTTTTCAGTTTTCACCATAGGTAATTTCCAATTTTTATCTTTTATTATATTGAATGAAATGTATACTTCAGCAGGGATTTCGATGCCTGTTACGCAAACTTCTCCATCACCCATAGCTGCGTGTAGATCGCCTAAAGCAAATAAAGCTCCATCGACATTCACAGGTAGATACACGGTAGCTCCTTCTCCTATGATATTACAGTCCATGTTTCCACCATGCTCTCCAGGTGTACCACAAGGTATACTCCCTTCTTTAGGAGCGGTACCAATAACCCCTATCATAGGGCTTAAAGGGATTTCATAGTCGTACAGAAAAGCTTTGTTTTCTTTTATTGGTACTATTTTTATAAAACTTCGTTCAAAAGAATCTCCCAACACTCCCATATCTTTGCCCGTTAACATTACACCGTACTCTCGAGTTATTTTTATGTTTTCTATATTAACTTCTAAAATGTCTCCCTCTTTTGCTCCTTCAATGAAAAGAGGACCTGTAGCTGGATTAACTTTTTCCCAATTTATTGAGTCGAAAGGCTGGTTCTCGGATTTTATTTCATCACTAAGAGCGTCTTTTGTCTCTATGCAAATTTTTTCTTTGGGTTTAACATTAGCAATGGGAGTATTTGTTTTAGAAAAATTAAATATAGAGTTTTCTTTTTTGATTTTTATCAACATTAATCACCTCTTTAAGATTTTTCTGTAAATAAAAGGAAAACTTTTTGAAAATTTTGTTTTATCTTTATTTATAATTAAAAAGACTATAATATAATCAGTGTATATTTTATCATACAAGTTTTAATTATCTATAATTATAAAACTTGATTTAAAAAAATTCAAAGCAATTTTTTTTAATAGGGGAGGTTATGGTGGAAAATGACGAAAAGGCAATAGAAGAGCTATTGGATATGTATGAATCTGCTTCGGAGATGTATACAGGAGCAATAATGCGAATAGATCTGTCAAGTGGTAAGATCATCTATTCAGAAAATTTAAAACAAATAACTGGTCTTGGAAAAAACGAACTTCCAAATAATCTAGACGAATTATTAGCTTTGATAAAAGAAGAAGATGCACAAAAGCTAATCGATAAATTTTACAACATTGAATACGACGCTGAGTGGTCGTTGAAAATCTCTTCGAAAAGTAATAAAGAGGGTTTTAATAAGTTTGATTTAACAGGAAAGAAAAAAAGAAGAGATGAAAAAGATGTTTTATACATTTTAGTTCGCAATCCTAATCAAAATTTTGGATTGATGAGCCCAGACACATTTTTTCCAAAAGAGATGTTTGATACTTCACCCCAGGCTATAGTTATAACTGATAAAAATAACAAAGTAGTGAGGGTTAACAAAGCTTTTTTAGAAATGACTGGCTATACTCCTGACGAGGTTATTGGAAAAGGGCCTAACTTTTGGGCTTCAAATATGCATGATAAAAATTTTTATGAGCAAATGTGGCAAGAACTTAAATCAAAGGGATTTTGGAGCGGTAGAATAATAGACAGAAAAAAGAATGGTGAAATGATTTTCTTGTATTCAAATTTCTTTGAAATTAAAGGATACAACAACAAAGTAATCGGATATATGGCTATAAATACCGATATAACTAATAACGTTAAAAAAGAAGAGGAAATAACGAGAGTGATTAAACATGATTCTTTGACAGGTTTACCAAACATAAAAGGTTTATCCGAAAGAATTGAAGATGTTCTGCAAAAAAATACAGAAGAAAAGAAATTTGCTATTTTAGTAGTGAAAATTGATGAATTACATGAGTTAATTGACCTTTATGGTTTGGAAACGATGAATCGCGTTATAAAAGAGGTAGCAAAGAAAATTACAGAAATTGTTGGCAAACAATACTTTGCCTCAGCAATCTCTAAAGATGAATTCGCTCTGTTTGGTTGTTTTGAAGGCATAGATGAGTTAGAAAGTCTAGCGACCAATCTTTTAAATAAGTTATCAACACCCTATCAAATATTGGGCGAAAGAATTTTTTTGAAAGTAAAGATAGGTATAAGTAGCTATCCAATTGATTCAGCAAAACCTGAAGATTTAATAAATCAGGCAGAAATGGCTTTAAAAAATTCAATGAAAAAGTCTATCAATTTTTATTCACCAGAATTATCACAAATTTTTGGATTCGAAAAGAAAGTAGAAGAAGAGATAAATTTAGCATTAGATAATAATGGACTATTGATGTACTTTCAGCCGCAAATAGATACAAAAGAGACGAGTATAATTGGTGCCGAGGCTTTAATTAGGTTAAAACAATCAGATGGTTCCGTTTTGTCTCCTAACGTATTCTTAGGTATTGCTAACAAGAATGCCCTCATGGATAGGATCGATCAATTTGTTTTAGAAGAAACAATAAAGAGTGCACGGGTTATAAATGCATCACTGGATAAAAACATAAGAATTTTTTTCAATGTCTCAAAATCATTTTTTGAAAGAGAGGATTTTTTATATAGCATTGAAAATATGTTGCATAAATATAATTTAAATACTTCTTACTTAGGAATTGAGCTCACAGAAGATCTATTCATTGAAGATTTTTATTCAGCTCAGAAAAAAGTAGAAGCTTTGAAAGAAATAGGATTAAAGATAGCCCTTGATGATTTTGGAACAGGATTTTCCTCCCTTTCTTATTTAAATAAATTGGATGTAGATAAGATAAAAATAGATAAAAGTTTTATCGATAATATTTTACATGATGAAACGTCTCAAAGATTAGTATCAAGTATCATTTCAATGTCTAAAAGCCTAGGACTTGAAGTTATTGCATAAGGTGTAGAGAATAAAGAACAGTTATTATTTCTTCAAGAGGAAGGGTGCTACGAGGTACAAGGTTATTATTTTAGTAAGCCTTTACCCTTTGATCAGTTCAAACTTTTTTTGAAAAAAGAAAGAATTAGGATATAAAAGGGAGAGAGAAATGACAACAACGATTGAAGAAAAAATAGATTCCATAAAAAAGGAAATGAAAGAAATAATAGGTAATAAGCATCTTTATATAGCTTTTTCAGGAGGCATGGACAGTACTGTTGTAGCTCTACTTGCAAAAGATATTTTGCCCAAAAGCAAGATTACTTTGGTGAACGTTTGCTTTGGTGGTTATTCTTACTCAAAAGGATTAGAAGCTGTTTTAACCTTATCCAAACAGTTGGGTTTAAAATTGTTTTTTTCACGTGGAGAAGAAGAACAAGAGGAGATAATGTACCATGGTCCAAATTGTAATCAATGTACAAGGATTGTAAAAATCGGAAAGGTAAAGCAGTTTTCTTATAGGGGTATAGTTGCTTCAGGTGCGAACTTATCTGATTCGTGGGGTAATACGGGGATTAAGTTTTTTGACGGGATATATTCTCCGCTTTTAAATTTGAACAAAGAAGATATACAAGAGATTTTAGAGTACTATAATATAATGATACCAAAAATTGGTGAGAATAAAATAAGAGAGGGTTGTAAGTACAAGCATTTATTAAAAATGTCTGTAAATAGAGATTATCATTCAAGAGCTGATATCATTGCCAACGAAGTGATTCACGATGTACTTGATTTTTACAATGTTCAAAGAGAGATCGCAAACGTTAAAATCATCGGCCCTCTTTCAAAAAATATAGCTTTGATTAACGTTAAGCCTTTGCCCTCTAAAGAAATTTTAGAAGAGATAAAAAGTCTCCTTCAGAATGAAGTGACAATAGATTTTGTGGATATAGTAGATACTGCTTTAAAACTCAAGATTTTGGTAAATCCAGGTATATATAACAACGAAGAGTCAAAATACTGGATATTAAATGGGCGACTGGCTCCGGAATTTGCTATGCCCATAACTGCTGAATGGATAAAAAGCTCAAACTATAAACTCTGGACTTTCACTGTAGTAGATTATAAAAAGTTATAAAAAATCACAATTCTATCCAAAGGGTTAGAATCGTGATATAATGTTTAGGAAAAAAAGATTAATATACGATAATTGTAATATTTGAAGGAGTTAGTATGGTATATATAATCATTTCTATTGTAATTTTGTTAATATTGGTCTATGTTTTTTATATAGGGATAAAAACTGCAATCTATGTTAGAAGAATCGCTAATGAAAAAGATAAACCACCTGCTTTCGCTCCTCCCAGTCCGAAAAAGGTTATAAGACATAGATTTAAAGGTTCTCTTTTTGAAACGGCTATTACTTGTTTAGAAAATGAGGTCGAAAAGGATTATGCACTTAAATCTATTATAGAAAAGTTACCTCTCTTTTTAAAAGCCGATTCTTGGAGTTTTTTCTTGACTTCCCCTAATGATGAATGGAGATTTTTATTTTGGTCAAAGGATTTAGACTTTCTTCCTTTAGAAGAAGTAGCCTCAGACATACAAATTAATGGGGAACATATAAAAAAAGTAATTAATACAAAAAAAATATTTTTTATAAAGGATACTAAAAAGAATAGTCTTTGGAATCAAAAACATAGCTTGTCTAAGTCCTGGTTGGGCATACCGATTACGGTTAAGAATGAAATAATAGGTGTTTTGAATGTTGATTGGTTTAAGCAAATAAAGGTATCGCCATTTGAAAAAGAATTAATAAATTACTTTTTAGAAGATATAGATAGGATTTTAAAAACGGTTTTTTCTTTGCACGAACAGTTTCTAAGTTCAGAATTAGACATATTAACCCAGGTATACAATAGAACAGCCCTTGAAAGATATATTTCTCAACATAAATCCGATGCTTCAAAAAAGGCGGTTATTTTTCTGGACTTTGATAATTTTAAAAAGATTAACGATAATTTTGGACACACCATGGGGGATCAAGCTTTAAAAATTCTTACAAAGAGAATTCAAAATTCTATTAAATCTGATGATTTAATCTTTAGGTTCGGTGGAGACGAATTTGTTATAATAATAAATGAAATAACAGAGAACAATAATATTGATAAAATAATACAAAGGATCAAATCAACTGTTGAAACCCCAATAACAATTATAGATACATTGATAATATCTTCTATAAGCATAGGTTATTGTCTTATTCCTGAAGAAGCTCCTGATATCGAGAAAGCCGTTGAAATAGCAGACAAAAGGATGTATTTGGAAAAAGAAATACATTAATTAATATTAAGGGGGTATTACTAATGGGTATATGGTTGATCATTTTGTTGATTTTATCTGTTATTTTTATAATTTTTGCAACTGCAAGGTTAACGCTGCACCCTTTCTTAGTTTTGTTGTTCACTGCTGTTTTGTTCGGTATTTTTTCTGGAATGAGTTTGACGGAAATAGTTGATTCAATTACCGGTGGTTTTGGAGGAACGCTTGGAAGTATAGGCATAGTGATAGCTGCAGGTACGATAATTGGTACTTTCCTTGAAAAGTCTGGTGGAGCGTTTAAGATGGCGGAAGCTACTTTAAAATTAACTGGGGAAAAAAGAGTTCCGTTGGCTATGGCTATAATAGGTTATATAGTTTCCATCCCTGTTTTTTGTGACTCTGGATTTGTAATTCTTTCCCCATTGAACAGGGCTGTTACGAAGAGGGCAAAGTTCTCCCTTGCAGCAACCGGTCTTGCCCTGAGTCTTGGATTATATGCCACCCATACGATGGTTCCTCCTACCCCAGGACCTATAGCTGCTGCTGGTATCTTAGGTGCAGATTTGGGGATGGTTATATTGATTGGGTTGATAGTTTCTGTTCCCGCTATGCTCATAGGTGTACTATACGCCAATATAATGGGCAAAAGAATATATATTGAACCAGAACCAGAATTAACCGATACAGAGATAGAGGAAAGAACCAAGAAAGCCCCTTCAACTTTTAATTCTTTCATGCCCATAGTTGTTCCTATAATTTTGATTCTTTTAAAATCAATTTCTGATTTCCCAACCACGCCTTTTGGGGACGGAGCTATTAGAAGCTTTTTTGGTTTTGTTGGTAATCCGGTTATCGCTCTTTTGATTGGAGTTTTAATAGCTTTTACTTTACCCAAAAAATTAGATAAAAAGATGCTTTCTTCAAGTGGTTGGGTAGGTGAAGGGTTGTTGAATGCCGCATCTATTATTTTGATAACAGGAGCCGGTGGCGCATTTGGGAGGGTCTTACAAAATTCAGGAATTGCAAATGTATTAGGAGAAGGTTTAGCTACAGCTAATTTGGGTATTTGGCTACCTTTTATCGTAGCTGCAGTAATTAAATCAGCCCAAGGATCTTCAACTGTTGCTATAATAACTACTGCGTCGTTAATGGCTCCATTGATGAGCTCTCTAGGTTTAACTACACCTGCTGCAATAGCGTTGTCCGTTGTTGCCATTGGAGCTGGATCTATGGTGGTATCTCATGCTAATGATAGTTATTTCTGGGTTGTTTCGCAATTTTCGAGAATGAGTGTCAATCAGGCTTATAAGCTTCAAACGCTGGGAACTTTGGTAGAAGGAATCACAGCGGGAATTGTTATATGGATTATAAGTTTAATAATTTTGTGAGGAGTTGATCCTTTGAAGAATTTACGCGAAGATGCCTTTAGGATAATAAAAAATTCAATAGATTTTGTTTTACCAGAAAAAGCTGTTCAACAAGAGCTTGAGAAAATGAGTTTAGAAGATAATATTCACGTAGTTGCTATAGGTAAAGCTGCTTGGAGGATGGCTAAAGCAGCAAAAGATTTCTTAAAAGATAGGGTAAAAGATGGAATAGTTATAACAAAATACGGTCATTCTCAAGGTACAATAGAAAGCCTACAAATATATGAGGCGGGGCACCCTATTCCAGATGACAATACTATCAAATCTACAAAGAAAGCTATAGAATTAGTACAAAATTTAGGCGAAGGCGATGTTGTATTATTTCTTGTTTCTGGAGGGGGATCAGCCCTTTTTGAGCTTCCTGTTGAGGACGTTACTTTGGAAGACCTAAAAAAAGTAACAGATATGTTGTTAAAATCCGGGGCAAATATAGTGGAAATAAATACAATTCGGAAACATCTCTCTCGAGTTAAGGGAGGGAATTTTGCAAAGTTAGTTGAACCTGCCAAAATATATTCTCTTGTTCTATCTGATGTGTTAGGAGATAGATTGGATAGTATAGCATCTGGTCCTGCATACCCTGATTCTACCACCATCGAAGATGATGAAAAAATAATAAAAAAATATGACTTACAACTTTCAGAAAAGATCTTACGAGCCTTAAAAAATGAAACTCCAAAGCATCTAAATAACGTTGAAACAAGGATTATAGGTAGTGTAGCCAAGGTTTGTGAAAGTGCTGCCAAGATTGCTCAAAGTTTGGGATATAATACTATGATTTTAACAACTACCCTTGATTGTGAAGCAAAAGAAGCCGGCTCATTTTTAGCTGCCATAGCTAGGGAGGAAAAAGGAAGAGAAAGACCTTTAAAAACCCCTTGTGCAATAATTTTAGGAGGAGAAACGGTTGTTCATGTTATGGGAAAGGGGAAAGGAGGAAGGAATCAAGAATTGGTTTTATCGGCAGCTCGAGGTATTAAAGGATATCAAGAAGTTTTGATCGCTTCGGTAGGAACAGATGGAACAGATGGCCCGACGGATGCAGCCGGGGGAATAGTTGACGGAGAAACGGTTAACAGATTACAAGAAAAAGGAATAGATGTTGAAAAGGTATTGATTGACAACGACTCATATAATGCTCTCCAAAGTATTGGCGGGTTAGTTATAACGGGACCTACCGGTACAAATGTAAATGATTTAACTTTTATACTGTGTGATTGAATCTTCAGCATCTCAATTTTTTAATAAATTCATAGGTCAATCTGGCAGTGATGCCCCAAATAATTCTATCTTCGTAAACATAGAAATAAACAGGATATTTGCCAACTCTCCAGTTGTAATCTTTTCCGTTAGGTATAAGATCATAAGGGAATCCTTCATCTATTTCGTTTGTAAGATAAGTGTTATGCACTAAAGGTTCATGAGATAAGAAATAGTCTAACGGTATCGTAAATACCTCTTCCACTTCTTCATTAGGTTTTATTGTGTTAACGTTTATATTCAAAAAGCCAACATACGAATATATTAAATAATTGAAGGGAGTAAGGAGATAATCCGCTGCTCCCAATATTTCTATGTTATTCGGTTGCAAATTCAATTCTTCACAACTTTCTCTAATTGCTGCATTTTTTGGTGTTTCATTTGCCTCAATTTCTCCTCCTGGAAAAGAAACTTCACCAGGTTGTCTCTCTAAAGTCTTTGATCTCAATTCGTATAAAAGATGTAAAGAGTTGTCTTTTTGTATCAAAGAAATCAACACTGAAAAACAATTTTCTACTCCTATAGGTTTTGGAGAATAATCTTTAAAAATTTGTTTAATTTTATCTATATTCACAGAATCACCTTATTTGTTATTTACCAAAATCTTTCAGAAAGTAATTTGGCAATAGCCTCCAAAAATGATCGATCGTCTTGATCAAAAGGGGCTTTTTCATGACTATCAATATCTATTTCACCAACAATATTGCCATTTTTATCAAATATGGGAACAACGATTTCTGACTGTGTTTTTGGGCTGCATGAAAGATAGTTATCCTCTTTGCTAACATCATCAACAACGAAGGTCGTTTTTGTACTTGCTGCTTGCCCACAGATACCTTGTCCAAACTTTATTTTTGTATGTTCTGTTGGCTCTCCAACAAAAGGTCCTAATACAAGAGAATTATCTTCTGTCTCATCGACTAGGTAAAAACCCACCCAATTATAATAAGGTATCCTTTCAGCTAACAATTGAGAAATTAATTTTAAAATACTCTGCTTATCGTTATAATTTTTGTCACTGATAAGGGTTTTAATTTTATCGTATAAAATCCAGAAGTCAGCTTTTTTCTTATTGGGTGGTGTAGAATTAATGAATTTCATTATTGCTTCTTCTATTAGGGTTTTTGGGTCGATCTTATCTCTGTTGAAATAAAAATAAAGTATATCTATACCAATTATGGTTCCTATGAATGACTCTAAAAATTCGTAAGGGCTATCACCTGTGAACACAGTTAAATAAACCGCATAATCTCCCCTGTCAACTTGAAACTTTTCAGAGGATTTTGTCAGGTCCTTGATGATATCAGCTTTTAAATCTTTTATGATTTCTTGCTTGTACCAAAAAGCCCTGTCAAGTTCCCTTCTTCCAATTTTTTTAAACTTTTCAACAATTTCATCATCTTTGATACCTTTTTTTTCTTGATAAAGATTTATAAAATCTAAAGTTCTCTTGTAGTCTTGCCAAAATAAATTCCATTTTTCTTTTGGATAAGTCAATACTTCAAAAAAATAATCAGTAAAATCTCTAAAAACGCTTCTCATTAATACAATGGACCTCCTTTTGATTTTCCGACAATTATTTAAATTATATCAAAATTGAATCATAAAATAAAAAATCACCTTTTCTGAAGAAACGGGCTTCCGCCTCTTAAGGAAAGGTGACTGGTGCCGAGGGCGGGACTTGAACCCGCACGGACTAAAAGCCCATAAGATCCTGAATCTTACGCGTCTACCAATTCCGCCACCTCGGCTTATTAACTGATATTCGTTTAAATTATACCACTACAAAGGAATTTTGTGAATACCATTCGGGATATTTAATAATGTAACTTAGCATAATTATATATTAACTAAATAAATGTTTGTGCGTTACTTTTTGTGTATTAAATATTGAATTAGAAATTTATGATTTTTGAAATTGGGATTCTCAAAAATTTAGCAGTTTACGAATATGAATAAGATAATTTTAGAGTTTCTAAAGGCAATATAAAATCCAAAAAAACTTAGGGAGGTTGGATAAATTGGAATTAACGCAACTCATAAGAGAGGCGGCAAAAAATCTTGAAACACCTTTTTTAGTACTAGATACTAATTATGTAAAGGAAAATTATTACAAGCTCAAAAATTCAATCAACGATGTCGAAATTTTTTATGCGGTAAAAGCCAATTCTCATCCTAGTATACTTGAAACATTAAGAGATTTAGGAGCTTCTTTTGATGTTGCATCAAGAGGGGAAATAGAAAAATTGATGAGGTTGGGAATTTCTACAGATAAAATGAGTTTTGGAAATACCATAAAGAAAGAAAAAGACATAAAATTCGCCTGGGATAATGGAGTAGAATATTTTGCAGTAGATGCAGAGATGGAAGTTGAAAAGATTGCAAGAAACGCTCCAGGTGCTAAAGTATATGGAAGATTGTCAATGAGTTCCAATGATTCGGATTGGCCACTGTCAGGTAAATTTGGTACGGACGTAGATCATTTAATAGAAATACTCAAATATGCAAAAAGAAAAGGTTTAATTCCGTATGGGGTATCTTTCCACGTCGGTTCACAATCATATAACAAATACAAGTGGAAGGAAGCAATTTTGAATGCCAGCGAGGTTTTTGAAAAACTTCACAAGCAAAAGATTGATTTAAAAATGTTGAATCTAGGTGGGGGCATTCCAGTAAAACATACAAAACCAGTTCCGGAAGTAGAAGAAATTGGAGAAGTAATAAATGAATCGATCAAAGAGTATCTTGGTTGGGTGGATGGATTGAGAGTTTTATCTGAACCCGGAAGGTCTATGGTTGGGAATGCTGGAATAATTGCATCAAGAGTACTTTTAAGAGGCAGAAAGGGTACACAAAACTGGGTGTTTTTAGATACTGGGGTTTTTCACGGTTTAATGGAAACCATTGAAAATTTCAGGTATGAAGTGCTGGTGGAAGGTAAAGAGTATTCCGAGACAACAACTATGACCTTAGCTGGCCCTACTTGTGACAGTGTAGATACTATCTACGATGAAATTGAGCTACCAATCGATATTGATTATAATGATATAGTATATTTTATAAATACTGGTGCTTACACCAATGAATATGCGACATCTTTTAATGGAATTGAACCTCTTAAAGTATACACAGTCGAAGATTTAGAAGCTTTGTTAAGAAACAATATACTATTAATGGAAGAGGTACAGAGCTAATTGCGTAAAATTTCAATGAGGCCTGGTTTTGAAGGCCTCATTTTTTTAAATACAAGGTCAATGTTTTCTAAAAGAGATTTTTGACAAAATTATCAATTCACAATAATTTTCAAATAAGTTCATAAAAAAGAAATTGACAAAGTG